>NZ_JBFBCF010000028.1:0-114546 GCF_040683035.1 Streptosporangium sp. NPDC051022
GAGGACTCCATCGTCCGCATCACCCAGCTCGCCCGCGCCGCGGGCATCCACCTGGTGATCGCCACCCAGCGCCCCAGCGTGGACGTGGTCACCGGCCTGATCAAGGCCAACGTGCCCTCCCGGCTCGCCTTCGCCACCTCCAGCCTCGCCGACAGCCGCGTCATCCTGGACCAGCCGGGCGCCGAAAAGCTGGTCGGCCAAGGTGACGCGCTGTTCCTGCCGATGGGCGCCAGCAGCCCCACCCGCCTACAGAACGCCTTCATCTCGGACCCGGAGATCGAAGCAATCGTCGAGCACTGCAAGCAGCAGCACAGCAGCCCCCCACCGATGGAGGCCCTCACCCCACCCGCAACCTCTCCCCGTCCCCCAGCCGAGGAGATCAGCGACGACCTCGACCTGCTCGTCCAGGCGGCCAAGCTGATCGTGACCACCCAGTTCGGCTCGACCTCGATGCTCCAGCGCAAGCTGCGGGTCGGCTTCGCCAAGGCAGGACGCCTGATGGACCTGCTGGAAAACCTAAACGTGGTCGGGCCGAGTGACGGGTCGAAGGCCCGCGAGGTGATGGTCAAGCCCGACGAGCTTCCCGGCCTCCTAGGAGACCTCCGTAACAAAGCCACAGCCCGGTAGCACACTGTGCGGGCGCTCTCCCGGCCGGTGCGGTCGGGCGGGTGCCCGGAGCAGACGCTCCCCCTGAAAGGAGAAACGACATGGCTGACAAGTGCGGCGCTCAGGCCGAGTTCACCGACAGCGACGAGACGTTCATCACACACCAGCCGAGCGGGCACCCGCCGGCCCAGCTTCCGACAGCACCGACCCGGCCCCCACGAGGCCGGGTCTGCGCATTTCCCGAGCCGAGACACAAGCTTCACTACCTGACAGCATCCCCCTCGCCCGGACCCTCCGTACGAAAGCCTGGAACCTCATGAATGACCGCCACAGCCTCTACGAGACCGCCCTGCGCGAGCACTTCGCCTCCCACCTGAGCATCCCGCCCGGCACTGACGAAGACCATCTCTCGGTGCTGTGCCGTACAGCCGCCGCGCACCTCATCACTGTGCTCGACCAGCAACCGGCCGCGGTGCTGCACCGCTACATCCACGGCCCGGCCGGGTGCCGCCAGCAGATCAGCGGCACGGTGTGCGGCCTCACCCGCGGCTCCGAAACCCACCAGTGGCCCTTCGACGAGGACCCCGCGCCGGTTCCCGAGCGAATGTGGCACACCCTGCGCTGGACCATCCAGAACCCCGCCGCGCCCGCCCACGTCTTCGACACCATCAACCCGACCACCACCCGCTCATGGGAACGGGAGGACTGGGGCAGCACGGGGGAGGGCGTCGTCGTGCTGTGGAACGGCCGCTTCAGGGTGTTCTACGGCGGGTGGGACGCCGAACAGGTGGCGGCGGCGTGGCGGGCCGACCGCGACCGGCTGGCCGCCGCCGGAGGGTTCGCGCCGCTGCCGTTCGGCCCCACCGGCAAACCCGGCGACGAGCTGGCCGAGCCGCCGCACGTGTGCGACACCGACTACTGCTGCTGGGACTGAGGCTCCCGATGGCCACGCTGCTCGCGATCATCCGGCCCGGCAGCCGTACCCAGCGGTGCGACGCCCGCTGCTACGACGCCCGCAAAGGCACCGCCTGCGACTGTGTCTGCGAAGGCACCAACCACGCTGCCGGGCTCGACGCGGCGATGATCCTCACCCGGCAGCAGGTTCAGCGGTGGATCGCCGCGTCCCGCGCCCGCGACGCTGAGATCCACCGCATCGAGATCGGCATCGAAGCGCAGAACATCCCCCTGTTCTGACCCCAGAGGCCGCTACGAGGTGGGTTTCGGCCGGCGCCGGTGGTGGGCAAGCCCGATCTCCCGCAGCGCCGTTGAGATCGTCCCGTACCGGTACCCGGTGCGCTCGGCGATCTCCGCCCGCGTCAGCTTCTCCCCGACGTGCAGGCGCCGCAGCAACTCCCGGTCCAGCCGCCCCCGGGGCGGCTTCACCGACAACCCGGCCATCTCCGCGAGCGTCCGCACCGACTGGGCGGTGGTGCAGTACCTCGCGCAGATCCGCGTGATCGGCATCCTGGCCCGATACGCGGCCACGATCGCCTCCCGGCGCGCCCCGATCGGCAGCCGCGGCGCCCGGGGACTGGACGGCCCCCGCATCTCCACCCCCGCGCGCCGCAGATGCACGCTCAGCCGCTGGAACGAGCACCCCAGGTGTTCAGCGAGGGGACGTAGCCGCCACCCCTCCCCGTACAGGCGGGCCGCCTCAGCGATATCGATTTCCGTTGCTCTCGTCATGCGGCGCAGCATGCCGCCCCGACCGGTTTGCGTCTCGCTACGCCCCAGGGCGGCCCGAGCCGTCGCGGCGCTCATGGCCGAACGGTGGCAGGCGGGCAGGGATCACGTCCCCGCCCGCCTGCCACCGCTTGTTCTGCTGCTACGCCTGAGGGTTGTACTGGGTGAACGAGCCGATGACGAACGACTCCGGTCTGGTCACCGCCATTCCAACGCGCGATTCCGCGACAATGGTCACGGCCGACCTCTCGACGTTGTCGGCGTTCTCGGTGCTGACGGACACCGTGGTCTCGGCCCGGTCGAACAGCTTCGCGCCGTAGCCCCAGCTGCCGAGCACGAACTTGTTCTGGGCCATGGCGGTGGTGTCGACGACCTTCATCCGCCACACGGTCTTGTCGCCGCCGAGCGCGACGGACACGGCCAGGACGTAGGCGCCGTTCTTGTCCTGTTCGAGCTCCAGCTCCTCCCAGTCGTAGGGGTGGAGCACGACGCCGGTCGGTTGGAACCAGGCCAGCAGCGACTGGGTGGCGGCGCGGCGGATCTGCGCGGACCTGCGGTCGGTGTTGCGGCCCGCGTACTGCTGCACGCCCGGGGTGTTGAACAGGCCCTCGATGTTGTCGCCGTCGCCGTCACCCCAGAGGATCTGCCAGTCCTCCTCCATCTTGACGCCGTCGATCATGTCCCTGTCGAGCAGGTCACGCAGCTGCGGCTCGTCGTCGAGGACGTTCTTGTGGGCGTCCTGCATGTGGCGGATGTTCACGATCGGCGCCCTGAACCCCTTGAAGCTGGACTTCGAGCGGGGTGCCCGGCCGAACCGGTCGGTGTCGAGGCCGGTCGCGGGGGAGACGTCGTCGGCCGCGACGCGCTCGGGCACCGGGCGGGCGTTGTTCAGGAACCCGGTCTGCCGCATGAAGTAGATCAAGTTCTTGGTGGTGCGGACCGCGGGGAACAGGTCACGGACCCTCCCCGGCCTCAGCATGCGCTCCTGGATGCCGAGGTTCTCGGCGCTGCCGAACCCGTTGATGACGTGGGTGCCGCCGCTGGCGGTGAAGATGTCCTTCGCCTCCAGCTCGTGGACGCTGGCCTCGATGAGGTGGGAGCGGCCCAGACGCTGGAAGCCGTCCTCCCGCATCTGCTCCCACGCCTTGGACTCAAGGAAGTGGTCCGACAGGCTCTTGGCCTCCCGGCCACCGCGGGCCCGCTTGACCTCGTGCCCGGCGTTGACCTGCGCGCCGATGGATTCCCCGTCCGAAGCGCCGAGCCAGTCGAACGCGTCGGCGGCCTCCATCTCGGCGTCGATGAGGCCCTTGATGGTCTTCACCTCGCCCAGGCGCGCCCGGTAGGCGTTGGCCTGCTCCGTGCTGATGACCATGTGACCGTTGCCGGTCTCGTCCTGGAAGGTTTGCGAGATCCGCTGGACTTCGGCGGCCTTCGCGGCAAGCTGACTCTTCAGCTCGCGAACGCGCATGTTGTCGACCTTGGTGCTCATGGTGAGCGTCCCCCTTGTGTGCTGACGTGCGTGCGTTGCGGTGCGGGTGAGCACGCCCGGTCAGCACCGGGACATTGACGACCCCCGTCGTGGAGGCGATCTGAGCAGAGTTGACCTGTTTACGTCACAGCCCGACGATCAGCCCGTTATGGTCAGGGCTCGCGGCTGCTCGGGGGCGGCCTGTCGAAAGGTCATGGATCGTTCCCAACGAAGGGCCCGCTGGATGCGTCCTGCTCGCGTAATCGCCGTGTTTCTCCTGGTTGCCGCGTTATCCGCATGTGAAAGCGGCGGCCCGTCCGACCTCTACACAGGCGGCCCCGACTCCGCTCCGGCTGAGTCGGCAAAACCTGCGAAGCCCGAAGTGTTGGAGTGGGGGACACCGGCCACGGTCGACGGCAAGGCCGAAAACCCCGTGAAGGTGACACCGGTCGGAATCCTGTACACGCGAGGAGACGGCAACCAGGTGAAGCCCACCCAGAAGTGGCTGGTCGCAGTCAGCCTCCGCCTGGAAGCGGAGCAGCAGCCGGACTACCTCGCGCCACCGATCGACGGCGGCGGCTTCTACTGGCGGGCAGACGGCGACGAGGAACTCATCGCGAAGGGCAACGGCAACGCCTTGAACGCACCCTGGGTCGGGCGAGCACCATCCCTGCTCGCGCGTAACCTCCAGCCGGGAGAGCCGGAGATCGCCGTGATCGACTTCGACTTGCCAACCGCGGGCGGCACCCTGCTGTTCAAAACCCCAGCCGGGGACACGACCCGCTGGAAGCTACCGGCCCGCACAACAGGCACGGGCCTGACTCAGGTGCGAGCCGCGCTGAAGGAATTTGGCATCAAGCCCTGACCCGTCCCTGGCGGAGCGCTTCGAGCTGCGCCTCGAGAGCCGCGTTACGTGCCTCCAGCACCCGGTTGGTTTCCCGCTCGCGCAGCAGGTCCGTTTTGTCGCCGAACGCCAGCCGAGTCCGCAGGACCGCGAGCTCCTGGCGCAGGTCGGCGTTCTCAAGCACCACGGTCTCCGTCCGGAAGCGCTCCGCCTGCCGCTCCAGCTCGCTGATCCGGGCACGGTCTTCCCGCAGGCGGGCGGCCAACTCCGCGATACGCCGCTCGGCCTCGACAAGATCCTGAACCTGCCGTCCGCGCTGCCGAACAGCCAGCAGCCGATCACGCCACCCCATCACGCCATCTCCGCCGAGAGTTCTGCAACGAGCGCCAGGCCCTCCATCACCTCGGCGGCGCTCAACGCCACCATGTCGGCCGGCAGCGCCTTCAGGCCGCTCGGCCGCGCGGACGGCGCGGTGGAATCCGGCTGGATCGGCGCCTCCGGCGGCATCGGCTCGAACTCCTCGGGGTCCTCGATCTCATCCGCGGGCGGGTCGGGTTCGACGCCTGCGGATTTCAGAACCTCCCGGATCGCGGCCCAGGCGGTCAGGAGCTTGCGGGAGTTGACCTTGGAAAGCACCTGTCCGGCCTTTACCTCCGCTCTGGGAGTGTCCGCCAGGAGGCTCTTCATGGCGGCGACCGCCCCTTCGAGGACCTGGGTGACGGCCGCGGTACGGTCCGCGCCGGGCAGGGTCATGCCGATCGCGACTGGCTGGGGATCACCAAGCTGAACTGTGCCGTCCATGGCGATGGTGTATGGCACCTGCCATGCCTGGAGGGTGTCGTGGTGCTCGGCGGTCACGATCGCCATGTCGGGGTAGGTCGCCGCGGTGTGGATCCACGCCTGGTCCTGCTCAGGCGCGTCTTGGCGCAGCCACATTTGCATGGCGGTACGGATCCGTTCCGCCACCTCCTCATACGACAAGGGGACCGGCATGCCAGCGGCGCGCAGCAGCTCCGCCCGGGATCCCTTGGTTTCCGTCTCCTGCTCGGCTTGCTCATCCACGAGCTCCTCCTCATCTCCGTGCTGGTCCCCTTCCCCTTCGAAGAGGAAGGGGGTGCGCAGGCCGCCGACGACGACCTCGAGGTCGTGGAACTCCACGGGGATCGGCGGCAAAGGTTCGGGGAGCGGGTCGTCTTCGGTGAGGTAGGCGCGGGTGACGTGCGGCGTGTACCCGTGGTTCAGCACGACCGGCGCCCCAACCTCCCGAAGCTCGTCAACGAGGCGTTGACGTAGCACTTCCAAGCCGGGAACATCCACCGGCGCCCACACCGGCACCCCATCCTCCCCACTGGGGAACACGCCGAGCCCGCCGATCGTCCCGGACAACGGGGCCGCCTCCGCGGTGACCTCCATGACGGTGCTCTCCACCGCGGAGATCTGCTCCGGCGTCAGGCTCTTGCCGAGGTAGGCCAGGGTGATGTGCATCTCCTCCGGCGCCAGGCCGCCGTTGACCGCAGCCTGCGCGGCGACGTCCAGCGGAAGCATCAAGGCGACCATCGCGGCCGGCTCGCCGTCCTCGCCGTACGTGTGTGACTGGGCGGGCACCGGGTCGGCCTTCCCCTCCAGCCTGCCGAGGATCTGCCGTGCGAGGAAGTCAGCGTCGTCCACGCGCCATCCCTCCGGCACGGTGATGTTCACGACCGGAGACGTCGCGCTCTTGTGGCCCTGCCCCGGGTAGGTGCCGGTCGCTTCGTGGTGCCGCAGGTTGCAGTACCCCTTGGCCTGCTCCGGCGTCATGTGCTCCGACGCGATCGCCACGCACCGATCGAAATCTCCGTCCGCCCCCCACCCGATACGGGCAGCCCCTTCACCCTGTGTGAACCAGTGCCGCAGGTCCTCGGCGTCGCCGCGGTTGCGGTCGGCGCCGCCGTCCTTGCGTTCGATGAGCTGGGCGACGGCGTCCGTGATGTCGCGGGGGGTGACGCCGTCCGGCACCGGCACCTCAACACAGGCCTCGTCGCCGAACTGGGACTTCACCGACAGGGTCATGGCGAGCGGGTTGGCCGCGACCAGCACCGTGCTGTACTCGTACAGCGCCAGCTCGTAGATGTGGCGGACCCCCTTGCGGTCCCGCTTCGACTTGCCGGGGACGACGGCGTATCCGATGCTCCATTCGCACTGTTGTTTGAAGAACTTGACGTTCTCGTACGCCCGCCGCCCCTCGGGGGTGTTCAGGTTGAACTGGCCCTTGACGGCGACTGCGCCCGCCCCGCGCGGCCACGGCTTGCCGTCGCGGGTCTTCTTCGGCAGCCGGGGGTCGCCTGGCAGCCACTCCTCCGCCATGATCGTGCGGGCGGTCCACTCCTTGTCGTCGTGGGAGTGGATGCCCTTCGGCAGGCGCTCGACCAGCGACGCCTTGACGGCGCCCGGCACGATGATGTCCTTGACGTTGTCTTCAACGCCGGTCACCGCGACCAGCGAGACGAACGTTCCCTCCTCGTCGTCGTCGGTGACGCCCCACACGGGCGCCAGCGGCGCCAGGGCCTTACGTTCGAGCGTCGGTGTGGTCACGGCGATCCCCCTCGGTCCGGTCACCGGGAGCATGCCGGACCGGGCGGGTTACCGTCCCCGCTCAAAACTCGTAGTGGCCGGTCGTTGAGTAAGGGAGGAATCTAGCCGACGAACTGCGTCACGGATTCGCATTCCGCGAGCAGCTCAACGGGAATGTCCACCTGGTCCTGCCTACTGAGCAGGTCATGCGCCATCTCTTCTCGGCTCAAGCCGGCGGCCTGCGCGCAGGTGTCAAGGTCCGTTGCGAGACGGCCACCGTTCCACACGTCCCAGGCACGCTTGCGACGCATAACGGGCTCCTTTAGGGGAAGCGCCTTCTGGCCCCCGTTGAGCCATTCAGGCGGGATCAAGTCCAACATGCCTATGCTACGCGCAAACTCTATCGCCACGACCTGTTCGTATCGAGTATTCGCTGTAGCGATCAGGTGCTGCACGTAGAAGCGATACTTACCGACTCGGCCCGAAACCCGCCACTGATCCGTGCGGCCCAAAACGACGGCTTCCCACTCGTTGAGGCAACCAATCCCGGTCCGCGGCAGAGCGAAAACCCGGGAAACAGGGACGGTACCGTCCAAGACCACGCCGTGGTCACCTGCCCAATCGGAATCGCCTTCGTCTCCAACGAATTCTTGCGCTGTAAACGGATTGAGCGTGAAAGAACTAAGCGGGTGAAGCGAAACTTCGGCTTCGTATGGTCCTGGCCCGCGCGCCGGGTCGGCCCACTCCGGGGGAGTGTATGCCTCCAGGTCCCAATACATGCCGCGTAACAGGTACACGTGAGTTACCCCTGCCCGAGCCAGCCATTCCTGAGTTGCGTCGTACTGGGCGCGGGCGAACGCCTCCAGGAAAGGCCCCCGCTCAGCACGAATCCTTGTTGCCTTTTCCAGCCATTCGGACTTTACGCCGCTTAGATTGTTGGCGTCCGCCAGATCGAACATGTCACGCACAGTGAGCTGCACGGCTAGCGAATTCGGGGAAGTGCTGCTGGTCGCCCAAGCGTTAACGAGCTGAGAAACCGCTCGGGTGCGGTGGAAACTACGATACGTTTCAGCGTCGATGACCTCCCAGTCGCTCACGTCCATTTGGGTGCGTGCCCGTTCGAATGCGGAAGGTGTCAGTTCTGCGTAATTCCAGTCAGCGATGTCGTCAGGCAGTTCAGGCGACTCAGGCTGCTGGTGCTGGGCGACATATTCAGTGGGGTACCGGACCATGACGGACTCGCCCGAACGCAGCCTGGCCAGCGTCTCCCGCACAGGGGCATCAAGAACATACTGGTCGTCTACATACGCCGTGCGTTTAGTTAAATCCTCGGCGACCGCCCGCTTAGCCAATGCGCGATTGCGCATATACATGTCCTCATCACGCGGGCCCAGGTCCGCAAGCCCGAGCCGCCCCGCCGGATGTAGATCACCCCACAGGAGCTCATCAAGTTGGGTGAGGTCAGCGGCGTGAGGACGGCTGCCAGGCTGCACCGCTGTGGGGAGAGAACCATGGGGAGAGTCGGCACTGCTACGCCCGGGAGCCTCCTTGATGACCTCCGCGATCTGCCGGGCATGAATCTTGCCAACGTGCCCGTTGGGGTGGCGAACCCGGTACCAGCCTCCAGGTAGAGACTCTGTGACGGTAGCTCTGCCGCCGCCGTGCAGACGCACCACAGCCCCAGCATTAATCCATCTACCGTGCCAGCCACGTGGTTGCCACTCTCCACCAGGAGAGTGGCCAGCTTTCGTTTCCGGTGGGGTGGCCGTGAACAGGACACCCCACCGGACCCATGTGTGAGTTGTCATCGGTCAGGTCGTGACGAACGCGCTGGCCTTCGTGGCAGTGTTGGCGTCGGTCGTCACGGTCACGTCGTGCGTGCCCGCCGTCTTGGCCGGGGACACGCAGGTGATGGTCTGGGCGTCGATGACCACGACGGTGGTCGCGGCGACGTTGCCGATCTTCGGGACGCTGCCGGGCGTGAAGTTCTTGCCCTTGATCGTCACGGCGGTGCCGCCCGCGGCCGGGCCGGTCGCCGGGCTGATCGAGTCGACCGTCGCGGCCGGGAAGTACTCGTTCAGGACGCTGGTCCGGATGACCTGCCCCTTACGGATGGCGAGCCGCTTGCCGTCGTAGGGGAAACGCGGGTCAGCGCCGTCCTGGTCGTAGCGCTCGTCGATGTTGACGGTCGCCTTGATCAGCGGGTCGGTGTCGGTCACCGGGGTGAACAGCGCGGTGGCGGCGGTCTTGGACAGCTGCGTGCCGTCCTGGGTGTGCAAGGTCATGGGAGTCCCCCTCCATGGTCGGCGGCGGGGGTTCGAAGATGATGGGTGGAGGCTCGGGCCGGTGACCGACGTGGTCGGTCACCACGACGAGCAGCGTCGTCCCCACGGCGACACCGATCGCGAACCCGAGCCTCTCCCATCTCCCCCGCACGGCACAGCATGCTGCCGACCGGCCCGCCTTCTGTCAGGCTTCGTCCTCCGCACCGTCGTCGTTGGGGATGACCTCGGTGAGGGCCTCCAGTACGGCCCGCACCGACTCGGCGTCGTTGACGTCGAGCGGGGCTCCGATTTCGGGGATCTCCTGCCCGGTGTTGTGCTGCTCCAGCAACAGCACCGCGCGCCGGGAACCCGACACGATGCCGATGCTGGCCGCCGCCTCCGGGCGGGGAGCGCCGACCGTGACCGCGTAGTAGACGCCGTCGATGTACCCCTGGATGATCACGCCGTTTCACCTCCTTCAGCCATGTCGCCCCCGGCAGCGTCGGTGTAGGCCTGCAACCACACCTGCGCCAACACGCTGCCTGCCGGGTGCGGACACACCCCCGGCGGGAAGCCCTTGGTGGCGGCGAGCCGGCCGGAACGGCGCACGTCCGCCAGCACCCCCATGCTCGGCGCCGCCGTACTGGGTTCGCTCATAGTCCGAAGTCCCCTCTTCCGCCGCTCTGCCGACGCTCCCGGGCGGTGCGCCGGTCTGCCTGGTCGCCGAGCCACTGGGCCCGCCACTCGTCGTAGGTCATCCGACCACCCTGTGGCTGTTCGGACCACCACCTCTTCAACTCCTCCGACGCGTACTTTCCGGCGCGGGCCCGGTTACCGCCCCACAGGCTCTTGGGGTCGATCCCGGCGGTGACGCCGGCCCGGTTGAGCAGGTAGCCGCGGGTGGCCTGCTCAGCGGCCAGCCACTGCTCATGAACCCACTGCCGGTACATCCGGCGGACGGCGTCCTCACGCCGCTCCCCCTTCTGCCGTTCCGCGTCGACCAAGGCGAGCCGTTCCTGACGTTCCATCTCCTCGACGTCGAGGCCGTGCACCTCGGCGTAGGCGTCCCTGGGGGTCCACCCTTGGGAGATGAGAGCGTCGATCCGCCGGTCGGTCTCCGACACCTCGACGGCTTGGGCCTTGGCGAGGTCGCGGGCGTCCATCTCCGCGAAGATCCGCTTCGTCAGGCGAGCGGAGTCCGGATCGGAGTCGTAGAGCCCTTCGTGCCGGGCCCGCAGCTCCTCCAGGTCCTCATCGGAGCGGGCGGTGAGATCGATCCCGGCATACGGGTCGTCCCGGCCTTCACGGCGGGCCCGTTCCCGCCCGTCGAGCTCGGCCATGATCTGGTCGAGCATCGCCGCGACCTGCGGCTCGGCGTCGTAGCGCGGCCAGTTCCGGGTAAGCAGCCCGGCCAGGTCGTCAGTGTCCATGGTGGCCAGGTCGGATTCCGCGATGCCGTCGAGGTCATCCCGCCGCCCGCCTTCGCGTGCTTCGAGTTCAGCGATCACCCGATCCTGCGTGGCGGTCGCGTCGGGATCCTCCCCGTAGCGGGCCCACCCCCGCTCCAACATGCCGAGCAGGTCAGCCTCCAACAGGCCCGACAGGTCGGTGTCCGGCTCCGGCGCAGCACGGCCGTCAAGTTCGGCGCGGACCCGCGCCCGCGCGTCGGGGTCGCCGAGCCGCCCCAACAGTTCCCGAAGCTGCTCATCCGACAGAGCCGACAGGGTGATGCCGTCCAGCGGATCCCGCGTCTGCGCCACCTTCGGGGTGCCGCCGCGCGGACCTTCCGGGGTGGTGCCGAGCAGGGCCAGCACGCCGAGCCCCCAGTGCCGCATGTCGTCGTCGGCGTTGTCCCGGCCACCAGCCAGCGACTCCAGCACGCTGGTGAACACCTCGTAAGCTTCGCCGTCCCGGTACACTCGGCCGGTGTAGGGGTGGGGGAAGTCGCCCGGGTAGGCCTCGAAGTCAGCCCCGCGGTCGGTGCCGGTCACGGGGTCAGAGCGGGTACGGTCCCCGGTACGGCCGAAGCTGGTGCGGTCGAAGTGCATCAGCCGCTCGGCGGCGACCAGGCCCGGCACCGCGGCCTCCATGTGGTGGCCGAGCTCGTGCGCCGCCACACTGGCCTTGGGCACACCGCCCGGCTGTGAGGACGGTACCGGCACCGAGACCAGGGCGCCGTCACGCTGGCTGATCTCCGCGGCGCGGTCGGCGGGCAGCCCGATCTGGTAGCGGCCGGTCTCCGGGTCGTGGACATGGCGACCGTTGCCGGACACCACTTCTACCGGCCCCAGGGCGCGGGCCACCGCCAACCAGTCCGCAGGCAGTGCCTGCTCGACGTACCGCAGCGCCGCCGCGTTCGACCCGGCCCGGCCCGTCAAGGCTTTGCCGGTCCGGTCGGTGTAGGTGATGCCTTCCCCGCCGACTGGCCGGATCTCCGACAGGGTCGCGACCAGGGCGTCCCGGCGGGCAGTGGCCAGCATGCCGCGTAGCTCCGCTTCCCGGCTGGCCTGCTGGTGCCAGGCTGCGGCGGCAGCCTCCCGCCGCTGGATCACCTCCGCCGGGATGGCCTGCTCCACCCGGGCCGCTGCCGCCTTCGCAGCCGCCGGGTCAGCGGCTTGGAACTCCGCGAAATCGCCGTAGCCGAGGTTCTGCGCGGCGTGGTCGAGGCCTCCGCGGCGCAGCCGCACCACCTCCCCGTCCGCGGCGTCGAGCTGCTTCCACGCCTCACCGCGGCGCCGGGTCACCGTGTCGAGTTCGGCTTGGATCGCGGTGTCCCGCCCGCCCAGGTGGGTGCGGAAGCGCGCGTCGACGTCCCGCCCGGCTGCCCTGATGGCGGCCAGGTGCACCAGTGCCTGCTCGCCAGGCCCGTCGTCCTCAGCGATGTCGGGCACCGGCACGGTGGTGGTGCGCACTGCGGGCACCCGGCCAGCTTCCAGGTCTTGGAGGGTGGTCTCCTCGAACGTTGCGCGGGTCACCTGGTGGGTGCCGAGATCAGCCAGGTCGTCCGGCAGCGCGGCCCGGTAAGCGACGAGCCGGGCCGACAGGTCCGCATTCTCCGGCAGCGCCGCAAGCTGCCGTTCCACCGGCGCCGGGTCGTTCGACCGCCGGGTGATGCGGGCCCGTAGCCGGGCGAGCGCCGCCCCGGCAGGCACCACCCCCTGGGCGGGCGGATGGTTACGGTAGCCGCGGGCGATCCGCGCCATAGCTCGGGGCCAGGTTTCACCAGGCAGAAGGTCCGCTTCGGTGAGCGCTTCACGCAGGCGCCCGGTCGCGCGGCGAGTGATGGCGTCAGTGATCGCCTGGGTGGAGGGGATCATCGCGGCGGCCTGCATGGTGTCGGCGGCGCCGAGCTGGAACGCCAGCGCGGCGGCCGCAGTGTCGTCCATGCTGTCGATCCGGTCGAGGGCGTCCAGCGCCGCGGCGAGCGTCGTGTCCCGGTCCGTGGTGGCCGGTAGCTCGCGGACGGCGTCGCGTACGTCGGTGGCCGCCCACCGGGTGCGGTTGCGCTCGTGGGTGGCGAGCGCGGCGGTGAACTCTCGCTCCTGGGTGATGCGGGCCTGCTGCCGGGCGATCTGGCGGACCCGGGCGGAGGCGTTGCGGTCAGCGGGGATGAGCCGCATCACGGTGGGGTCGACGACACCTTCGGGCAGGTCCGGGTCGTCGAACACCGGTACGGCCCGCTCCTGCCCGGTGTCGGACAGAAGCGTGATCGTCGCCCCCGCAGGGGTGTCGCCGACTGCGGGGTGGCGCGTGATGCCGGTGATGGTGCCGGTCACCATGTCCACCTTGCCCCGGTCGCCCACCTTCAGGTCCCGCCACCCGGCGTAGTTCGCGTCCGGCTCGGGCGGCATGACCGTGTCGTACGGCTGCCCGGCCGAACTACCGCCCCGCCGTAGACGCACCAGCGACGGCCACCCTTGATCGGTGACAGTGAAGGTGCGTGACTGGTTGTCGCTGTCGAGAACGGTCACCTGGTACTGGCGTGCCACGGCGAACTCATCGCCGACGCGGGTGATGCTGTCGACGGTGCCCAGGATCGGGTCGGTGGCATCGTCTCCGTCCCACCGAACCTGATCGCCGACGTTGACCCGGTCAGCGGTGACGTGCTCACGCACGTACCCGTCCGGCATGGCGGGCGCCGCCGGCACGTCGTCCGGCAGGTCCGGCATCACCCACAGGTCCACCCGGTCCGGCAGGACGTGCCGTTCCACGCTGCCGTCCTCGCGGCGCACGTGCACGGCCACCAGCCCGTACCCCTTGACGGGGCGCATCACGGTGACGGTGCCCCACGACACGGTGCCGTCGTCGCCGGGCAGCGCGATCGTGTCGCCCATGGTCAGGTTGCGGGCGTGGGCCTTCTCGGGGGCGGTGCGGTTGGGGTCGTGCGGCGGCGGCGGGAACCCCTCCAGCCGGGCGTAGGCGGCATCCACCCACCCGGCGGTGCGGGCCAGGGACCGGCGCCGCGCCCCAGGCTGCCCTTCGTCCCGCGACAGGGCTCGCAGGTGGCCGGCCAGGGCCCGCATCTGCTCGCCCGACAGTTCCTGACGCGCTCTCAGCCGGGCGGCGGCCTGCCGTACCGGCTCCGGCGCGTCACCACCCGCAGCGTCGAGGTTGAGCTCCAGCAGACGCTTACGCTGGTCGGTCCGCAGCCGTACCCTGCCGGACGGCGTCCCCTCCGGAAGCGTGGCGACGTCGGCGAAAGCCACCGCCTCCGGCTCCGCTGGGGGAGCAGCCGGGGCGTCCGGCGTGTCCGGAGCGAACTGCACAGGCCGGTCCCCCTGGAGCGCCCGCACGCTGCGCCGGTCCTCGTCATCACGCACATGCGCGATGACCACGCCCGCGTCCGGCAACGCCTCGGTGGAGTCGATCTGCACGTCGCCGTCCGGGGTGGTGATGCGGTCACCGTCATGCAGGTCACTGGGCAGCGCCTCCCGCGGCGGCTCAGCTGGCTGGGAGTCATCGAGGCGAACGACACGGCGGGGAAGACGCCAGGAGTACTCGGCATCCACCGGCACTCGGGTGCCGTCCGCCCGGATCAGCGTCACATCGGTCAAGACCGCGGTCGGCTGGCCAGACTGCCGCCGGACGACACGTCCCTCCACGGTGAGCCGCTCGGTACGGTTCAGCCCCAGGCCGTCCCGGTCCAGGCGAGTCGGCAGGGTCGGCGTCCCCGCTGGGAAACGGATCCGGTCTCCGGCGGCGGCCGCAGTGCTGGGTGCCCACTCGCCGACGCGCTGCCCGTCCTCGACGACTTCTGCCGGGGTACCGCGTGTCACCAGGGCGTCCCGGGGGCGGGTCACGCTGGTGCCGTCGTCCAGGATCAGCGTGACCCCGTCGCCGCCCATGGCGGGCTGGACGTCGACGACCTTCTTGGAATCGCGGTCCGGCTGACCCAACCGGGCAGGCCCGGCGGGGTTGGCGTAGACGGTGCTGCCCTGCCGGATCCGCCCATCCCCTCGGGAAGGGGTGTTCCACGTCGCTTCCGTGATCGTGTCACCGACGCGGATCTCATCGGCGTACGCCTGCCCCTCCGGCGCGGCAGCCCTGGCTGGCGCTGCCTCCTCCGGGATGTTCTGGGTAGGCTCCACAGCCCGCTGGCGTCGCGCGGCCTGCTCAGCGACGAGAGGAGCGTTGAGCGCCTCGGCGAGCTCGCTATCGCCGTCGTCTCGCGCGCGGGCCCCAGCCGCGCGGGCCGCGTCAACCCGGCGCTGCCCGCGCGCGACCTGAGCATCCAACTCGTCGTCGGTCAGGTTTTGCAGGCCGGACCGCTCATCCCGAGCAGCCTTGGCGCGGCCTTCGGCGATCGTCTGACGGATGCGGTCCCAGTCCAGCGCGGTCGGGGCCAGGTCAGCGGCTTCCTCGATCAGCTCGGCGGCCCCGTCGAAGTCGTCGGCGTTGAACCTGTCGCTGGCCTGCCGCGACAGCGCTTGGGCCTGGGCGAGCTCTTGCTCCTCCCGCTCCTGGCGCTGTCGTTTGCGGTCAGCACGGGCACGGGACGACAGGTTCAGCAAGTCGGGGTGGTCGTTGAGGTAGTCCTCCATCCACCGCTGAACCGCCGGGTCGGAGTCGCCGGGGTACTTCGCCGCCCCGGTGTTCTTGGCATGGAGCTCGGCGAGGTAGCGAGCCGGGGAACCGGTCCACGCATACGCCGCGGCCTCTTCCTCGATCAGCGAGATGATCCGGTCGCGGTCGCGGTCGCTTATCCCCGCCGGGGCCGGAACTGGGGCTGGCGGGTCGGCAGCCGGGGCGGGGGTTGGCTGGTTGTCGAGGGCTGCTTGCGTCTGGCCGGTGTGCTCGCGGTCGCGGTTGCGTTCCGGCCGCGCCTCCTCACCCTGGCCTTCCCAATCATTTTCCTCAATCGAGATCAGGTCCAGGTCCTGGTCGCCAAGGCGGATCGCCCCGTCCCGCTGCTCAGCGCTCACGACCTTCCGGTTGTGGTCCTCGCTGATGTGCACATCCGGCTGGCGGAACATCTGCCGCAGAGCCGCATCGACCTCAGCACGGCGCGGGCTGTTGGGGCCGGTGTCGCCCAGTTCAGCGCGTATCCGGTGCAGACTCACATAGCCGCCGGACCTGTCAGCAAACTTTCGGTAGGCGGCCCGGATGTCGGCCTCGACGTCCGAAGCTGGCGCCCTCTCAGGCTCAGGACGCGGCACCTGCCCGTTGACCGTCTCGAAGTCAGCGGCGTACGGGTCGAACATCTCCTGCGTACCAGCTCGGTCCGGCTCGAGGAACAAGCCGTTCTGCTGAACCTTGGAAGGCGGCCCAGCGGCGGGTTTATGTGCAGACTGGCCGGTGCCGATCTTCTGCATTTCGTGGCCTTCGTCGAGCTGCCACTCTCGCCCGTCTCCCGAGAGGGGGCCGATGCCGCGGCCGGTCTCCCACCGGGCACCGTCGCCAAGCCGTACGGTGTGGCCGCCGAACATGTCCTCTTCAGGAGTGTCAGCGAGGACACCCCGCACAGTGACCGTGTCGCCGACCTTCGGTGGGGAGGAGCCGTTGGCGAACCGCGCCGCGTTGGCCTTGGTGACAGGCACCTGGAAGGTGACGCGGTCTCCGGTCTGCACGTCGGCGGCGGTGACCTTGCCGGGGGCGGCGGGCTGCTCAGCGGGAGCGTCTGGTGCTGGCGGGGCAGCGGGCGCGGCCTGCGCGGGGGCGTCAGGGGCGTCAACACCGCGTTTACCGCCTTCTCTGCCATCGCCGGGCCCTGCGTTGGCTTCGGCGTCGTCGGCGTCGTGAACCTTCCGGAAAATCGCTGTAGCGATCCGGGCTGCCGCTACCCCATCGCCGGACCATTCAGCCTCGGCGAGCTGGTCGAAGTCCGCTCTCGGGATGACACGGGCGACTGCGTCGTGACTGGTGTAGATGGTGTCAGGCTTGCCGTCGTTGACATTGTTGAAGGTGACTGCCCACCCTTCGCCGGGCGTAGTGTCGGCACCTTCAGACGGGCCCACTTCAGAGACGCTGGCAACGCGACCGATTCGGGAGGTCGCCGCACCCTCCTGGTCGTGGCCATAAACCAGGGCAACCTGATCGGGTTGCAGGTCCGCGACCTGGACCCGGGTGTCAGGGGTGTCCGGGGTGAAGTCCTGCACGCCGGAGGACGGCTTGCCTGGGCGCAGCGGACGCGGCCGGTCCTTGGGCCGGTCGGACGGTGCCTCACCGTTCGGCCGCTTCGTGACGGTCAGGTAGTTGCGGTGGACGCGCAGCTTCCGCTGGTCATCGGTGCTGACCTCGAGATAGCCGCCGCCGAGGTTGCGCGAAACCGTACCGCGGCCGCCACCCCAGATCGACACCTCAGCGCCGGTCTCGATCCACCTGCCCTTACGATCCCTGGGCTGATCAGGGTCGAAACTGTTGCGGCGCCGGGCTTTTACCTCGTAGGTGACGCCTCCGACCGTCCAGGTAAGCGCATCGTCCTGTGTGACCGTCACCGTGCCCCCTGCGTGTTCGACCTCAATCGGCAGGGGGCAGGCAACCGGATCGCCCCGGTTTGCGTCTGGTCACGACGAAGGGGCGGCACCGATCGCGGTGCCGCCCCTTCACTGTGCAGCGGGTCTAGCGTTGGATAACTGGTTTCGTCACGTCGCGGTGCTCGACCTCGGCCGGAACTCCGGCCTCCCGAAGTAGAGCAGCGGCTGCTTGAGCCATGGCGACGCTGCGGTGGCGTCCGCCGACGCAGCCGAAAGCGACGACGACGGCCCCGCCGTGGGCGGTGAGGACCTCGTCCAGTAGGCGGCGCGCGAACCACACTGCGGCGGCGACGGCGTCGCGGACGCCCGGCGTGGTCATCACGTGCCGCCGCACCGCGTCGTCCAGGCCTGTCAGGTCCCGCATCGCGGGATCATGGTGGGGGTTTCGGTAGTGGCGGCGGCCGTCCACCGTAAGGTCTGCGACAGGGGCTTCGCCGTGGCCGTACCCGAAGCTGATGATTCGTATCCGCGGCTGCGGCCTGGCGGCCAAGTCGAGGTCGATCATCGCTGGGCCTCGACCGGGGGGTGGGGGCAGGAAGGGGCGGTGCAGCCACAGCCAGTGGCCTTGCACGCCTGGTGGCGGCCGTCCATGCAGGGCACGCTCACCCACACAGAGGGGGGGTTGGGCTCTCGTACGGTGTTTCGTCCAGTGATCGACTTCCACATGATTCTGGTGTCCTTTCCGGGGATGACGCAGGTCGCCCTGGGCCGTCCGCCGCTTGGACAGCACAGGCAACCGCATAGGGGGTGCTTACGTCTCGCTTCGATGTGAAGGAGCGCCAGCACCAACTAACACCTCAAAGAGTAATTCTTATTTGAGATAGCGTCTAGAGGTTTCATGTGAGAGGTTCCGGGAGGATGTGCACCGTGTAGCAGGT
Organism: Streptosporangium sp. NPDC051022; assembly: GCF_040683035.1. NCBI lineage: Bacteria > Bacillati > Actinomycetota > Actinomycetes > Streptosporangiales > Streptosporangiaceae > Streptosporangium > Streptosporangium sp. NPDC051022. Next base: position 18,267 of record NZ_JBFBCF010000028.1, read on the forward strand.
GCAGCCCGTCGTCTCCCACACGCTCCCGGTCAGATCCCCGGGATGCCGCAACACCATGTCGTGCACCAGGAACGGCTCACCACCCACCTGCGCCTGCCCATCGACGACCTCGTGCTCAGCGTGCCGGGCCCGCCACATGCTCACCACCCGGTCCTCGCCACCGGCCAGGTGCGCCGCGGCCTTGTAGCCGGCCGCCCCCACGAGCGCGGACGCTGCCCGCGCCGCACCGCCGGGCAGCCACCACGACCAATCAGCCACCGTGTCCCGCACCGACGCGGCGATCTCCTCGGCCGTCTCGCCTCGCGCGTCGAGCTGACCCACCAACGTCCGCACGTCAACAGCTGTCGCGCCGACCTGCGACGCCAGCCACAGGGTGGTCTCCTCCACCACGTCGGCCGTCACCGCTCCCTGCTGCCCGGACTTGATGCCGCCGAGCTCAGCCACCCGGTCCGCGGCCGCAGCGACCAGCGGACGCAGCGTCTGCTCCGCCTCGACCTGGTAGTCGACGGGTACCAGTTTGCCGACGTCGAGAGGAGCCGTGCCGACCCTCGTGTCCACCTCGTACTCCGGCACGAAGTGTCTGGTCCCCTTGCGGTTCTTGGGCGACAGAACCCGCGCCGCCGTCCGCTTGGCCAGCCGGTCGACGAGCCCCCCCAAGGCGGCCTGGAGATCCGTGTCGAGCTGGTCGCGCACCTGGGCGACAGCGTGCAGGGCGGGCGCCTCCGTCGAGGCGGGGAGCGCCTTCGTCTGCCTGCCTCCCGCTGCCTCGGAAGCCACCGCTCCGTCGTCCTCGCCATCCTCTCCTTCGCCGTCGAGGAGGTTCTGCAACCGGGTGATCGCCGCCGCGGCCCCCCTGTCCGGCCCGGACGCCCCCTCGGCCTCGCTCTGGCTGCTGCTGCCAGGCGGTAGCGCCGCCTGCCCTGCTCCGGGCTCCTCGTTGGGGATCTGCTCGACGTCGACCGTCGTGCCGGACTCCTCCGGCGGGGCGATACCCAGCGCGACCGCGTCCTCCTCGGTCGTCGGAATCGGAGTCTTGCCTTGCGGCACGTACAGCGCCCGCGTATGCGGCATATCGAACGGCTCCAGCCCGGCGACCTGCCGGTACTCGTCGATCGTTCGCAGCCCGGCCGCGACGTCTTCACGCGCCTCGGCCCGGCGGGCGGCCTCCAGCCGCTGGAACGCCGGAACACCGGACAGGTCGAACCCGGCCTCGACGTCGTCGTCGCTGTCCTGATCCCACCCGGTCGCCACGATCGACAGGTGGTCGTCCATGGTGATCAGCCAGAAGTTGTCCTCCTCCTCGGAGGCGTTAGCGAACGTCTTCCCGCCAGCGTTGCCGAGGAGTGACTCCGGCGTGCCGAACGCGGTGAGGATCATCTCCTTGGTGAGCTTCGACAGCTCACCGTAGGCGAGGTCGCGTGGCCTGGCCGCCAGGTCGATGAATGACAGCTCACCGCCCAGAACGCTGATCTTCCCGGCGTGGTGAGCGCCGGCGTGGAACATCTTCTGGATGCGTTCCATCTCCCCGGGCGCGACCTCGTCGCCCTTGATGCCGATCACGCCGCCGGGCCGCGCGTCATTCCGCAAAAACGTGACGTTGTAGAGCAGCGCCAAGAACTCAAGGTCGACCGCGAGGCCCGCGGCCTCCATCGGAGTGATCGCCCGGAATGGGTCGGTCGGGTGCGGTTTCCTGAACCAGCGGACCCGCTCGGGAGACACCTCGTGGCGGATGCCGCCCGCGTCGATCGTCTCGTAGTGGCTCAGCAGCTTCCCCGACCCGGCGACGGGCCGGGTACGGCCAGGCGGCAGCAGGTGCAGCCCGATCGGCTCACCCGCGTTGCTCTGCTCGACCTCAACAAACGCACCCATCGGAGACAGCAGGATCTGCCCTGAGAGGCGGTGCCGGAACTGTCGGCCCGTCTCCAGGGCGTTGACCTTCTTCTTGGGGGAGTTGAGCAGCCGCACCAGCGGGTCGTCCAGGATCGGCTTACGGGTGCCGTCATCGAGGAGCTGCTCGAACCGAAACGGCAGCTTCGCCTGAGCCGAGGCGATCGTGTCGACCGCCCGAAACACCCAGATGACCCGTTCGTACCCCTCGGCGACAACCCTTTCAATGGTCATGGCGGGGCGGGTGCCACGGAACCGGGAGGTGAGCGGCCACCTGGACAGGTCCCACGACTTCGTCTCCTGGGCCGGCGCCGGGTTGCTGGTGCGCAGGGACGGCAGGAATCGCAACGTCACCACCCCTTACCGGCTCATGCCGAGCGCGACCCCGGCCGCGGCGACAGACAGGGAAACGTATCCGGCGACCAGCAGCGGATGCACAGCAGCCAGGGTGACGGCGAGCCCGAGGTAGCCGATGAGCATGAGCATCACGGCGACGAGGTCCAGGCGGCGCCGCTCTGGGGATGCCGCATCGGGGGTTGGCTGTTCCACGTAGGCGCTCCTTGGGCCGCTCCGGCTGGTACGGCGGGCAGGCTAGGAGCCCTGGCATGCTTACGTCCCCGCCCGGGTGATAGGGCGGGGACGTAGGGGATGCTCAGTTGAGGAAATCGATCCGGCTGGCCTGCATGAGCGCGACCGTGTCGGCGCGCAGCTCGTGCGGGGTCTGCTTACGCTTGGCCCGCTCCCCGGGGGTGCCGCCGTGGAGATGCTCAGCCTGCGGGCCTGGGCACGGCGTGTCGGCGACGCGTTCGTAGTCCTGGTTACACCAGTTGCAGTAGACCCTCCTGGCCCTCGCGTAGGTCTTCTCGTGGATCATGAATGTGTCGCGGACCATGATTTGCCGGGCCTGCTCTGGGGTGATGGGGACATCCGCTCCCGCGTTCCAGTCATGCCCCTGTGCGTGCGTTTGCGTGGGCACCTCCGACCTGGCTGCCTTGGCCATGTACCACTCCCCTCCCCGCCCCGTGGCGGTGCGACAGCACCAGCCGGGGAAGGGCGCGGCTGGCTGGCGCTGTAAGCGATCATGTGACGGTTCCGGCCGCTCGGGGACGACGGGATCCGTGGGATGAACCTAAACCTATGATCACGCTGAGTACAGGAAGTAAAGGGCATCAGGCGCCACGAGTTGTTTACGACGGTAAACCAGTGCGGTTCAGGCAATCCCGACACCGTGTGAACCATTCGAGGTCAACGCGCGTCCACGACGTCACGGCACGATGAGCTGGATCGGTTGCTTGCCCGGCTTCTGCACCGGCTCATACACCGACAGTAGGCACGCCTCGGCGCGGTCCGGCGACGGCAGCTTCCGCTTCCGCATCGAGTCCTTCGACTCCACCACCATGTGCCCCGAGGAACGGGTGAACTTGCGTGGCCCCGACAGCTGCGCCGCGGTCTTCTTGTCCACCCGCAGCCGCAGCGGCGTAACGCCGTCCGCATCGGGCCTGAGCAGTGTCCGGCCCGCCAGCCACATCTCGTCGCGCTTGTGCCAGGGCCGCATCGTCGCGATGTCCGGCTCCCGATAGGTGTCCTCGCTGACCATGACCCGCACGATCTCCGCGCCGTGCACCCCTTCCCGCCCCCACGCCGCGAGCGTTCCGTGCACACCCCACCCAACGCCGTTGACGTCAATTTTCACCCGCACCCGCGCCTGCGACCCGAGACGACGGGCGAGCGCCTCGGCCCGCTTGACGTGCTCCAGCACCACCCCCGCAACATCGCTGAACTCGGCGTTGGCCATGCCGGAGGAGACGTGCTCAACGGTGACCAGGTCCCCGACGCAGCGGGCGACGACCAGTTCGTCGCCGCCGTCTGCGGCGACGTCCACGCCGAGCCGCACCCACGTGGAGGGTCCCACCCGTACGGTGTGCGCCGCAGTCTCCCCGTCCAAGCCGAGCGTGTTGAGCCGCACGTACCCGGGCCCTTCGGGGTCCTCCTTCTCGAGGGCGGCGTCCACGTAGGTGGAGGGGATGACCAGGTCCGCGACGCCCTTCGGGAACCGGGCGTGGACCTTCGCGGTGATGTATGCCGCGTCGGGCCCGTGGTCGCGGATCGCCTCGTCGATCCACTCCTGGTCGACCAGGTGCGACGACACGAGGTGGCCTTCGTCGCCGGCGGGGCAGTGGCACACCCGGTCGTCGGTCTTCTCGCCGGTGACGGCGGGGGAGTCGGTCGCGGCGAGCGGGATCGTCACCACGTTCGGCCGGTCGGGGTCATCGCCGTCCTCACACAACAGCTCAAACCAGGACCGTTCGACGTCGGTCGGAGGGTTCCCGATCGCCAGCATGCGCGCGTTGCTGCCGGTGAGGAGGTTACGGGTAGAGCGGCCGATGACTGGCCCGATACCGCCAGCCTCGTCCACGACCAGCAACAAGTTCGACTCGTGGATACCTTGCATGGCGCTCTCGTCATGCTCAGTCGCCGTGAAGCCGTACGCGACAACGACGTCAACGCCCGCGCTGTCGCGCACCTTCCACTGCACCATGTCCGCCCCACCGGGCAAGGCACCGTGAGCGACCGCGTGCCGGATGTGCGGCCACATCTGCCGGTGCACCTGCCGCATCCGGGTCGCGGTGGTGACCGCCAGCGCGGTGCCGATCGGGTGCGTGCAGCACCACCAGCACACCGCCCGCGCCGAAAGGTGAGTCTTGCCGAGACCGAATCCGGCGGGGACCGCCACTGTCTTGAACTCCGTCAGCGACTGGAGGATCTCCCGCTGCTTGCTCCACAGCGCCTCGCCGAGAACCTGCTCGGTGAACCCGACCGGGTCGTCCCGCCAGATTCCGTATGGCGTGCCGAGCTCAACGGCCGACGTCTCCAGGATCTGCCGGATGTCGCCGGGCGTCATCTCGGCCAGCAGCGGCCGCCGTACCGCAGGTGGGAGGGCCTTCAGGTCCGCCAGGATGCCGGACGCGACGACCGACTTCGGGCCGCGCCGCAGTTCGTGCGGGGCAGGCAGGGCGAGCGCCGTCACGGCCGCCGCCCGATGCCCCAACCGCCACCAGACGGCAGACACGCGCCGAGGTCGCGCCGTTGGGATGCCTGGTGCCTGGTCACGGCACCGGAGGATGCCTCCCTGGAACGCTTACGTCAGCGTTCGGAGATCATCCCCTGAACACGACGGGCCCCGGCCGTAGAAGTACGGCCGGGGCCCGGCGGGGTGGCTCAGTCCTGGACGCTCGGCCACACCTCGGCGAGGAACCGCTCCCGGTTCCACCGGCCGCTGTCCAACCGCACCCCTTCGGCGAGCTCGTGCTTACTCAGGAAGGCCCGCACGCGCTGCCGGAGCTTCTCGTAGTCGACGCCCTGCTCGGCGGCGATGTCCGACAAGGTCACGCCACGCGCCCGCCACCACTCCAGCCAGGCCTGCTCGTTGAAGGTGCCGTCGTCGTTGCGCACCCCCTCGGCGAGTTCCCCGGCACGCTCGGCGTAGCGGACCGCGGTCTTGACCTTCTCGTAGTTCTCCCCATACCGGCGCGCCAGATCAGACAGCTTCGCCCCCTGGGGGGCGTAAGCGACTCGCTTCGCCGACCGGATCGTCGGCCACCACTCGGCCACCACCCGCGGCACATACCGGCGGTCATCGGCCGCTCCACCGCCTGCCTCAGCTTCTTCTGGAAGGGTGCGGCTGCGGGTGTGCGCCTGCACCGCGTCCTTGAGCCGCTTGTAGTCGACTCGCAGCATCCGCGCGATCTCCGCCAGGGTCGCGGACTCATCATCGAGGCTCGCTGTGCGGGGGCCGGTCGCGGGCCGCAGGTCGACACCGCGCGCCTTCAGGTCGGCCTTCACCAGGCTGTCGGACATGCCGGTCTCCCGGGCGATCTCACCCGTCTCCCACTGGCGGCCGTCCAGGGCGCCCTGGTAGAGCGCTGCGACGTCATCGCGACGGATCTCCCGGACGGCCTTCGCCTTCGCTCGCTCATCCCGATAGCCGGTGGCTTCCTCTGCCAGCTGCTTCACCGCCTGCGGCTCCTTCGGCGCCTTCCCCTTCGGGCGGGGCAGCACCGCGTTGGGCGGGAACAGGTTCTGCACCGCGATGCCCGTGCTGCGTCCCAGGTCGGCCTTGGTGTGGCCGTAGTCCCCTTCGAGCACGGCGACCAGCCCGGTGATGGTCTGGCGGTGTATCGCTGCCGCGATGTTCGCATCTTCGGTGGCTTCGTGCGCGGCGCGGGCCCGGCCGGCGCCGGGCGGCATGGCCTGGATTGCCTCAATGGTGGTGTCTTCCATGGCGGGTGTCCTTGTGGTGGGTGCCCTCCTTCGTCCGCTGAGGGGCACGGTTTGAGCTGTCCGATCAGGCAGATCAAATGATCGACCTGCTGCGGATGTTACATCATGTTGTGGGGGTTTCTTCGGGGAGGGTGTGGAGAAACACGAAACGGCCCCGCGCCTCCAAGAAGACGCAGGGCCGTGAAGTTCACGGAACCCGCCGTCGCCGCGATGCTCAGCGCGCGAGCTCGGCTTCGATCGTGCCGTTCAGCCAGTCCTCCGGCCGCCACACCGCGACGTCCATACCGGCCGCGGCGAGGTCGGCCATGCACGCGGCCTGCGCGGCGCTGATCACGCCTCGGCTACCGGAGCGCTTCAACTCACGGAACAAGATCCGGCCCCGCTGGGCGTGGATCAGCACCAGGTCGGGGAAGCCGGGCGGGGACTTTCGGCTGTTGTACCAGCAGTGGACTCGCCACCCCATCGCAGCAGCGAGACGGCGCACGTTCATCTGGAGCGTCTCTTCCAGCATGTCGCGCGCTACCAGGCGCTGATGCTCTTCCTGGGAGATCCCGACCGGCGTCACCGGTCGGGAGGCACGTTTCGTCACCACGGTGTCCTCCAGAAGGGGGTTGGTGCCGTTCCGGGCTCGCCCTCACGCCCGCCTGGCCAGTAGCGGACCGGAGTCCCGACCGGGTGATCTGCGTTCCAGGAGACTGCGTCGTCCCGGTACCAGCACCAGGGCTTCCCCGCCTTCTCGGGGGCGCTCACGTGCTTGCGAGGGCCGTCGGATCGGCACAGCCCGGAGTGGTCTTCCTCGCGGGCGCACACATCCCCGTGCTCGCTCACTGCCCCGCAGGCGGTCCACGCTTCGGCGGTGCTCACCGCGCGAACACCTCGCCGCCGTTCTCGGCAGCGACCTGGCACGGCCACCCGTAGACGACCCCGTCCTCCCAGCAGACCGCGCAGACCCACATCGGCGGCTCGCCGGTGTCCGTCCACACCGGGACGTGGAACCGAGCCGGGAGCTTGCGCCGCTCCTCGATCGTCTCCGGCAGCTCGTCGTAGCCGGGCTGGTCCGGCGCTTCCAGCAGGATCGCCTTCACCGGCTCGGAGTAGGCGCGGCGGTACAGCGTGACCACCTCCTTGATGGCGGTCACGACCGGCTTCTTGGAGTCCTCGATCGGCTCGACGAGTACGGGGTGTCCCTCTTCGATCGAGGAGCGCACCTGCCAGCGCAGGTCTGTCGCGCACGCGGTGGTGCGCTTGTACCGGCCGTCCGGCCACGACATGCGGGCGACAGCCTTGATCGGGCGGGGGTGGTCGGGGTTGGCGCAGACCACCTGCGGTGTGGTGTCGGTCATGTCAGGCCTCCAGGGTGACGACCGCGGGGGCCGCCAGGTCGGGAGCCGCGGGGGGCTCAGGGGTGATGAAGGTGTCGGTGGCGTTGAGGAGGACCTCAGGATCGAGGGGGGAACCGTGATGCTGGGCCTGGTCGAGGAGAGACTTGACTCGTCTCCACCGGGCGGCGTCCTGGCGGGCGGAGGCGAGCTCAGCGAGCGCCGCATCCCGTTCGGCTTCAGTCGTCTGCCGCGCCTCGTGCGGGGTCATGAACTCTGCGCCCATCCGCTGAACGGTGAGCACGAACCGATCTCCGGTGTCGCGGGCTGTGAAGGCGAACTCCACGTAGTTACGGGCCTTGCCGAGCATGTGGCGGCTGGCCGCGACGAGGTTCTTGGCGAACTCGGCCGGAGGGGCTACGGCTACCTCCACCATCCCCTGCCGGGCGGTGAAGGTCGTGAGGGTCATCTCCCCGCCGTCCACGGTGTCGTCGACGCCGGCGGCGGAGGCAGGGCCGAACTTCGCCTGGAGCTCATCTTCCGGGATCCGGATGGACTTACCGACCCTGGTCGACGGGAGTTCTCCGCTCGCGACGAGCCGGTAGATGGTCATCTTCGACACCCGGTAGAGGGCCGCGGCTTCGGCCACAGTCGCCCATCTCGCCTTGGGGGGCTGGCTCACGGCTGCGCCCTTTTGACGGCGTTGATGTGGCGGACAACCGCCAGCAGGAGCGCGTACCGCTGCTCGACGAGCACCGGGATCGGCTCCCGGGGTGGGGCAGCCACCCAGGACTCCACCTGCGTGGCGAGGTCGTGCCCCAGGCGGTCGAGCAGCTCGGCGAGCTGGAACACGAGGTCTGGGTCGAACACGCCGGCCAGGTCGCCGCAGGGCCCGCCGAGGGCGGAGGTGATCTCCTCCCCGTAGGGGATGAGGTCGTTCCAGTGCTTGTCGTCGCGCATCTCCTGCCGGGCGCGGGCGGCGACCTCCTTGAGGTGGGTCACCGCGTCCACGATCTCGACCTGGGGGTCGACGAGCGTAACGTTGACCGGGGCGGGAGGGGCGGGTTCACCGGCCAGGGGGAGACACCGCAACTGGTAGGTGTAGGACGGGCCCTGCGTCTCCGCCTTGACGGCGTCGGCCTGGCACAGCAAGAAGTGCGTCTGGTTGCCGGGGGAGTAGGTCATGGTGACCACGCACGTCGCGACCGCGGTCCCGCACCAGTCGCACAGGACGGAGGACGGCGTGGCGAACTGCGGCAGGTCCTGCCGCTCCATGATCGCCTGCTTGGCGAGGACGAGGGCGTCCATGCACGCCTGGTAGGCGCCGGTCAGGGGGTCGCCGTGGCCGTTGAACAGGTCCAGGCGGGGGCCGTACGACGCGGCGGCCAGGTCCGCGATGGCCTGTTCTTGTACCTCGGGGCGAGGGACCCCGTTGGGGGTGGGCAGAGTCATGAGGAGCCTCCGGGGAGGGAGAAGGTGGGAGCCGAACGGGGTCGGCTCCCACCGGAGGGGGTTACTGCTTGGGGGTGAGCCGGTAGCCGGAGCGCAGGATGTGCCGGGCGATCTCGTTGATGTTGGTGTCGGGGAAGTCAGCGATCAGCGAGGACAGCGCGGCGACGTCTTCCAGCTCGGGTTCGCGCTTAGCGGCCAGGGCCGCGGCGACGAACACCGAACCGCGGGCGTAGGCGTCGTCCGGGCTCAGCACCTCGGAGTGGCCGTCCTCGGTCGTGTGCACGATCCTGAGCGTGTAGGGGTCGATGCCGACATCGCCGCCCGGAACGGCGACGCTGGCGATACCGGGGATCGGGGAGGTCACCGCGTCCAGGACGATCGGCCGTCCGGGGTGGGCCAGGATGCCCACCGCTTTGTGGTAGGCCGGGCACTGGGGAACGTCGGTTTCGCTCCCGAAGAGGCCGTAGTAGACGCAGCCGTCGCCGCAGGTCGTTTCGCCTCGCACGTGCCGCAGCAGCTCAGCGAGAGCCTCCCGGGTGCGGTCGAGCAGTTCGCTCTCAGGGAACTGGTCAGGCACTGGTCTTCTCGCCTCCGGCCGGGACTTCCGCGTTGGTTGCGGCGCGCGCGGCCCACCGGTCGATCGCGCGCCGCCACTGCATGGCGACTGCGGCGACCTGGAGCAGCTCGGCCTTCAACCGCTCGGGATCGGTCTCGGCGAGCGCCTCGTAGACCTCTTCCAGCAGGATGTGGCGCCACGTCAGGGTGCCGTTGTCGGCGGCCTCCAGGCAGAGGCGCTGGTGCACCTTCGCGAGGTAGGGGCCGATGATCGTGCCGAACTCGTTGGTGAACGCCTCCCCGGTGCCGTCCGGGTGGTTCTGCTCACCGAATTTCTCGTCCTGGCGGGCCAGCTCAGCGCGCAGCTTGTGTTCCTCGTCGGTGGCGGCGCCGAGGTACACGTCGACGGTCAGGGCGTCCTGGTATCCGGCCTGGATGACCTTCTCGGCATCGATGCCCCACTCGACGAGCCAGTCGCTCACCTCATCCCCACCGTCGTCCCAGGCGTTCAACAGCTGGTTGGTGACCTCGTTGGCCTGCGCCGGGTCACGCTTGGCCAGCTCGCGCAGGAGGAGCACGATGCCGTACCGGAGGGCGGCCTGCCCATACCGCAGGGCCCACCGGCGCGTCTTTTCCGGCCCTCCAGAGGGACCGGGGTAGATCCTGCGGGCGAGCGCGTAGTCGTACAGGGCCAATCCGGCGTATGCCTTAATCAGCCGCTCCGCCGGGTCGGCGTCGCCAGCGACAGGCGGAAGCGGCATGTCCGCCATGGGCGGGTCGAACAGGGGAGGGGTCTGGCCAACCTGGGTCAGCAGGTCCGGGCCGCCATGCTCGGCCAGCAGCCTCAGCGCGGCCCGGCCGCCGTTGTGACGGCGGACCTGGTTGAGGACCTGTCGGGCCAGGCGGACCTGCTCGCTGTTGCCGGTGTTGAGCAGCTGTGCGAGGCGGGATACGTCATGGGTACCGGTGGCGACGATGACGATGACGGGGTCGCCGTGGTCGTTGTCGTAGGCGCGGGTCTCGTACAAGGGGGGTTCTCCTCGTTAGGAGTCAGAGGGGGAAAGTGCTGGCTTCATCGGTGCACGCGCCCGCGAGGACAGCCCGGTCGAGGGCCTCGTCGGGGTCGTGGTCAGTGGTGGCCGGCCGGGTCTCCTGGCGGCCGTGGAGGCGGCCGAGCCGGTAGGCGCATCCGGGGTGGACGCGTTCGCAGTCCGTCCAGTGCGAGCCACCGTCCTCCGGCGGTGCGTACGGGGCGTCAGCGAGCCACGTGGGCTCGGGCAGGGGTTTCACGCCGCCTCCTGGTGGCGGTTGGGGAGACGTTGAACAAGGTGGTGTTCAACGAGAGCTGCGGCGAGCGCACGCTGGTTGGCCATGCCTTCTTCGTCGGAAATCGGTGTGGGGGAGAAGGTCTTGAGCGGCTGGTCCGCCGGGACGCACCAGGCCAGGGCGAGCGTCAGTGCCATGTGCTGGGTGTCGGTGAGGTCCGCGACGAGACGCGACGCGGCGTTGACGCCGTCGTCCCGGATCGTGCACACGACGCGGGCGACGAGTTCCTGAACCTCGGGGCTGATCCGGTTACCCATCGGTGGTGTCCGATCTGGCGGCCAGACGGCGCCGGACGTAGGCGGTGTAGGCGGCGAGTTGCTCGGGCGTGACCCGCATCCGTTCGGACGGCATCCGGACGAACGCGTGCGCAACGTTGAGCCGGTCATCAGTGCTGTTGGTCGCGCGTACTGCTTCGACCACCAGGTGCGGCGACCAGGGGCAGCCCGCTAGTTCGGCGACGATCTGCTCGGAGTCCCAGTCGGAGCGCATCCGGGCGATGAGCGCCATCAGCTCCGGGTAGGCGGGTTCCGGAGTCACGCGGCGTTCGGCTCGCCGGGGCACGGCTCCCCCTTGGTCTTCTTGGGGCGAGTGACGATGTAGAAGAGGTAGTCGGCGACGAGGTCCTCGTACATGGCCAGCACCAGGTACAGGTCGTCGCGGAAGCCGGGCGGCCACGGTTCACCTTCGGGGCGGGTCTCGTAGTCGATGCCGTACACCTGGCACAGGCGGATCATCAGGTCGGTGGCGTGCTTGCGCTGCCGACCTAGCCCCGGGTGGCGAGGGTCTTCGAGATTGGGGTTGTACGTCCCGGCGGGGACCTGAACCCCGTCGAGGACGGCGGCGTCGGTGTTGGCGATCGACTCGGTCATGGTGGCCTCACAGACACCGCAGGAGACGACGCACCTGGAAAGCCGGGAGCGGCCAGCTGCGGCTGGGGGACGCGATGATCACGTGGCGGCGGAGGTACCCGCGGGCCACCGTGATCGACAGCCAGGGCCCGCTGCCGTCGCAGGTGAGGGTGACGAGGACGCGGCGACGGCTGCCGGTCCGGCGGCTGATGTACGCCGCGTGGGAGCTGTCCAGAGACGCGGGGGCGAGGATTCGCCTCCGGTATCGGCGGACGGGGGTCCGTGTCCGGGTGTCCATCGTGTTCCTTCCGGTGAAGCAGGGCGATCCCGCATGACCACCCGAACTAACCCTTAAAGAGTAATGTATATTTTGTGTAGGGTCTACGGGTTAACAGGTGGAGGTGTGCGGGACATCGTCAAGCGAGCCGGAAAGTTACGCAGCCAGAGAGCTAACGTCCACACGTAGTGACCTGCAAAAACACAGAGAGTGGACTTAGAGGGGTACATGTACCGGTATGGGCCGCATCCAGTGGACGTCGGTCGTAGAGCAGGCCCGCCGAATCGTCGAGAGCTACGGCGGGGACGTCACCCTGCGCCAGGTCTACTACCGGCTGGTGACCGCTGGCATCCTGCCGAACGTCCCTACGGCCTACCGGCACCTGTCCTCGCGTCTCGCCCAGGCCCGGCGCGAAGACCGCTTCCCCGACTTGTAAGCGATCAACCACGTCCCAGAAACCGCAAACCATCAGGTAACGATCGCCCCACCTGGGACTTTGCCGCAGATGGCGGCTGGTGGCAGCAGCCTTACCGGTGGGCCGACTTGATTGACACGGTCCGTGAAGTACACGTCGCCCCAGCCTGGCCCAGCATCACTACGTTCCTCACTGAGGCGCCAGGGTGGTTCCGCCTGGACCGGACCCGAGGCCAATCCTGCGCGCTGTACGTGGCCGCCGAGAAGGACACGCTCCGGATCATGTTCACCGACTGGCTTGCCGAGTTCGGAATCCCGGTCGTGGTGGTGCGCGGGTTCAGCAGCCAGTCATACGTGGAGATTCTGCGCCGCCGCACCCACCTCGACCCGCGCCCGGCGGTGCTGCTGTACGTCGGGGACTTCGACGCCTCCGGTGAGGACATCGAACGGGATTGGATCGCCCGCACCGGCTGCTGGGCGCACGCCGAACGTGTTCTGCTCACGGGTGAGCAGACCCGCACCCGCGGGCTCCCGGCGGCCGAGGGTAAGCGCGATGATCCGCGCTGGCCCGCCTTCGCCGCCCGTCACGACCTCGACCCCGACCGGCCGGTGCAGTGGGAGGTCGAGGCGCTGGAGCCGGTCGAGTTGCAGCGCGCTCTGCTGACCGCCGTGGAGCCGTATGTGGATCACCGGATCCTGGCGGCGGTGCTGGCTGAGGAAGATCGCCAGCGCCGCGAGTTGCGGGCGTTCGTGGCCCGCCGAGATGCTCCTCGTGATCGCGGCACCGGCCGAGGACTGAGCGGCCTGTACCGACCGCAACCGTAGTCACTCACAGTTACTTTGGGACTCATCGCACGAACCCGAGTGGAGGGCCGTGATCAGTGACTCACCTCGGCGCGGTCGCCACCAGATCCGCAAGGCGATCCACTGCGGCACGGCACCCGCCCGACATCCGGACCTGGTCCCACGTCGGTAGATCCGCACGCTCCCGCTCGACGTCGCCGATCGCGTCGACCACCTGGCGGGCAGCGGCCAGCACGTCGGCGTCGCCGAGCATGTAGTGCACGCCGGAGAACCGGTGGACAGCCGCCGCGACGGCCATGCCCAAGCCGCGCAGCTCAGCGTGGTGGCGCAGCACCAGGATCGACACACCCCGCAGCTCGCCAGCGTGCTCATCCAACCAGGCACGGGCTACCTCGGTGGGGCGGGGCCGCTCGAGCACCGCCTGGTGAATAACCAGCTGGTCAACGGCTCGTTGACGCCGCTCGTAGCGTTGCTGAGCTCCCTGCTTGGATGTTCGCAGCGCGCGGCCGAGCACCTCCCACGGGGCGCCGTCCTCCCGCGCGAGCCGCATGAGGAGTTGCTCGTAGGCGTCCCAAGCTTCCCGACCTCGCGGAGTCAACGCCAGCGCGGCGACGAGGGCGTCGCGTGGCGGCGAAGGGTCGGCGAGCACCGCCCGTACTACTTCCTCGGGTGGCAGCATCACGCCGTGCTGCCGCCACACCGCCAGGTCCGCGCCGATCGCGTACCGGTCGGTGAGCAGGCGTGCCGCGGTGTCGACGTCGGCCGGATCGGCGACGTCGAACAGCGGCTCGACCTCGGACATGCGTCCAAGGTAAGGCGATCACCCCAGAATGATCTAGGGTTCAGGAGATGTCGGCCGCGCCGACCAACACCGGCGGGCCGTGCGGTTCGGCTTTCATCCACGGGGGCGGGCCTTCGTCAGCGATCCGCTGCAACGGCACGGGATGCTCCGGCGGCTCGACGACGGGGATGTCCCTTCTGGCTTCCATCTGCTCCAGGTAGAGCCTCCAAGCGTCGCGCTCCTTCCGGTAGCGGGCGACGATCGCCTCGACCAGCTCGGGTACACCGACCCGGTCGGCAACCTTCTTCGGGTCCTCCGAGCCGCGGACCCACCCGCTCCGCTCGCGTACGGCCATCCCTTCCTCAGCGAGCGTCCGCAATCCGGTCTTCGCCGCAGTGAGCGAAACTCCTGCCAGGCCCGCCAGGTCGAACGACGACGTCGGGGTGTCGGTGAGCTGTTCGTAGAGGAACGCCGCCGGCCCACCCAAGATCCGGAACACGGGGTGGATGCCGCCGAGCCGCCCGTACTGGGGTGTCCTCCACGCCGCCGCTTCTGTGTAGCCGAGCGGGATGACCAGCCGGTAGATGTCGGCCTGGTCGTGGTGGTGCGGCTGGACGAGGTCGATGAACGGGTCGTTTTCGTCCCGGAGCTGGCGCAGCGCCTTGGCGACGGTCGAGTGGTCCAACCCTGCCAGCAGTGCGATCTCCCGGCATCCGAAGTCGACAAGGATGCTGTGGCTAAGCTGAGCGGCCTTGAGCATCGCCAGCAGGACTCTGCGTTTGGTGATCCCGGCCTGGCCGCACCACCGCTGCTTCTCCGCCGCCCGGAACGCTGAGTGCCACCGCTGGGTGTACTCCCACACCACAGGCAACTCCATGGGAGAGGTCCGAGGTTTCAGCAGGATCGGCAGCCCTTCGACCACCACCTCCTGGACCCCCCCGTGTGTTCTTCTCCGTGTGTGGATCTCACGGCCGGATTCCCGCCCTGCGATCCAGAGGGCTGCTCTTTCCCAGTCCTTCCTCAGCCGGGACAGACGGGCCTGGTCGTCCCGGTAGCGGGCGTAGAAGCTGACCAGGCCCGGCCAAGCACCGCGGCGCATCTCTACGGCGACGTCGGCTAGCCGCCACCCGCAGGAGACCGCGGCGGCCAGTACCGCTTGGCGGGCCTCGGAGTTGGAGCGGTAGCGGCCGTTGCCGGCGCCCAGCTCGTACTGGCCGGTGCGTGCGATGGCCTCCATCAGGCGAGACAGTCGAGGCAGGCGGCGCCCGTCCGGGCGCCGCCACATGCTCACCCCGTCCTCGTCGGGGACGATCGCCCACGCCGCGGCAGCATGCGCCTGCTGGGCGGGGATGCCGGGTCCGGCGGTGCTGGCCACCGCCGGACCGGCCACCGCCGCCTCCCGGACGCTGGTCCGTTCCAGTTCTTCCAGCTCGGGCCGGAGCGCGTCCAGAAGGCGGGACCATACCTCCGGCCCGTTGGGGTGGTCGAGCACCCAGTCGACGTAGGCGGGGTCGTCGGTCAGCCGCCGGAACCCGCTGCCTCCCACCCACGCGCCGGGCGGGATGATCAGCCCTTCCCGCTCGTTCAGCATCGGTGACGGGTCGAGGGACCGGTAGCGGCGTTCCAATGCCAGCACGAGCCGCTTCATCGGCCCGCTGGGGCGATTCGCCGACCACAGCACGTACAGGTGCCGGCCGCCGGTGGGGGAGACGTCGGAGAAACACTCCCCACCGCAGGCCGCGATCAGCGCGGCGGCGTCAGCGAGCTCCTCCTCGACTAACCCGGCGGGATCCGCCGCCCCGGCCGTGCGGGCGCGCTTGACGTCGAAGTCCAGGACGAGGAGTTTCGTCAGGCCGTGGAAGTAGATGTAGACCGCGGCGACGAGAGCGGGCAGCCGTGCCGTCAGAGCGATCTCCCGGCGGCCTTCGAATCCCACCTTCTTACCGCTCCTGGCCAGGCGCACCCAGTCTCGGGCAGCCAGACGGGGGGCGCACAGCGCCCACGTCGCCGCAGCAGTCAGCGTGCCATGCCCGGATTCCCGGGACAGGGCGGATATGGAGTTGTCCGGCGTGGCTGGGCCAATATCGCCCAGATTCGACACGCCGAATTCGGGCATGAGTGGCCGAGCCAGGGTGCCATCGTCTATGGTGGCTCCTGACGTGATGGACTCCGGCCAGGCACGCGAAAGCGCTCCAGCCGACACGAGCCGGGCCGGATGTCATTGGAAGAAGGTCTCCGCGAGAAGCTTTGGTCGGCGAATCGCGCGGGGGCCTTCTTGCTTTGTGCGGACAGATCCGCAGTTCATGATCTGCTGCTTATGGGGCTCCTTCTGAGCGGGTGGCGTGCTGCCGCATGATCACGCGGCGCAGTCTGCGGTGAGTGGCAACGTTCCCTGGTCGTGGCGCAGGTGCGGCGGCCGGATCACTTCCCGGCGCGCGAACGCCGCGAGGTACTCCCGCCCCTCCTCCTCGTCGGCGAACCCCAGCTCCTGCCACTTGCCGAACGCGAGCGCGAGCGCGAAGTCCACGGCGGAGGAGAAGCTGTCGAAGCCCATCGCCTGCCAGTTGTCGTTGAGGTGGTCGTAGACGTCCTGGTGGGTGAATCGGACGCTCTGCCGCACGCCCCCCTTCGGGGCGCGGCCAGGCTTACCGCCCGCGGTGCGGCCGCGGCTCACACTGTGGGCTCTCGCAGGGCCAGCCTTCAATCCACTCATGGTCGATGACCATATCTGGTTCAGAACCAGAAGGGGAGCGATTCGGTGGCGTGTCGCCCGCCTATCTGGGTGGATGACAGCGTGTTGATCGCTGGAAGCGACGAGTTGCCTTACGCGTCGGGGTAGGGCTGCAACTCTGCGAGCCTGCGCAGCAGCAGGTTGGTCTGCTGCTCCATCAGGCCGGCCCGCTCACCGCTGAGGTCGTCGAACTCGCCGTGCGCTGCGGAGTTGCGCAGTCCGGCGCACTGCTCCAGGTCTTTCATGTCCTGCTTGGTGAGGAGCCCGGCCGACCGCAGGACGCGGGCGTACCCCATCAGGGACGGCTTTTCGTGACCCATGGGCAGCCCGCGCGCCTCGACCAGCCCCCGCAGCGTGGTCTCCAGGACAGCCCCGCACAGCACGATCGGCATGGCCGGATGAGTACGCCGGTCTTCCAGCAGCCGCCGCACCTGCCCCATGAGGTCGGTGCTGGCGGTGTCAGCCTCCGCCCACACCCGGGAGCCGACGATCTCCACGATGCCTGCCTCGACCTGGCTGCACCACTCGCGCAGCAGCGGCGCTAAAGCTCGGGCGCCGGATTCGGTTGACTGACGGACGCCGTGATTGCTGTAGACCGCTTCGGCCTGTCTGCTCCAAAAGCTTCCCTCCCCGGCGTAGCGGCGCATCACCTCCAGCGCTGAGGCTGCGCGGGCGACGATGACGTGCAGCATGTGTGGGTCGTCGGCCTTCCAGTAGCCGCCACTGGCGCCGGGTTCGACCGTCACCCACGACATGTCTTTCTCTAGCTCATCGGCCTGCTGGCGGGCGTAGGCGAGGATGTCGCTGTCCTTCAAGGGGGATCCCTTCGTTCGTCCGGGGGAACGCTCTCAGCATCCTGCGGTGTCCCGGGCGAAAACCAGGGGTTTTACGGCCCGGCGGGGGAGTCGCTGAACACCAGCCGCCACTGGTCGCCGCGCAGCACGACGCGGTGCTTGCGCGGGCCCGGCTTGATGACGGCGATCGGCACCCCTTCGGGCATTTCGGTCTCGCCTGTCGTCTCGTCGCGCAGGTCCCGGCGTTCGTCGGGGGACGGCATGCGGAACTCCACGTCCGCGCCGGCTTCGACGTGGTACGGCTTACGGTCGTAGAGCATCACGACCGACCCTTCGCGTTTCGCTGTGCGGATCAGGCCTTCGCCGCGGAGGATGGCCAGGGCTTGCCGTACGGCGACGGTGCCGAGCTCGTAGCGCTGCATCAGGGCGGACTGTGACGGCAGGGGCTGGCCGGGCTTGAGCCGGCCGGAGGCGATGTCGGCGCGCAGGATGTCGGCCAGCTGGCGGTGGTGCGGCCGGTCGGCACCGAAGTCGATCTTCACAGAGTCTTATGGTCACAGCACTACTATGTGCCAAGGTCTTGTGACTATAAGGTCATCAGTCTTAACCTGGGGGAACCTGATTCGCCGACCGAATTTGGTGTCAGGTTCCCCTTCCTGGGGATGGCGCCTGCACGTGGTCACCTTGGGCATCGCCCGCGTTCTGGAGGGGCGGCGGGAGACCGCCCGAGGTGGCCACCCAGGTGTAAGGGGACCCTCTTTCCGACAATCGCCGCAAGGGGTAAGGCTTCGGATCGGCCGCCGCGTGGTGTCGGCGCGGTGAGTCCGGCGGGTGTGGTGTAAAGAGTGCCACAGCCCGTACTGTGGACAGTCCGCGGCATTGCGCGGGCGAAGCCCCGGCAGTGTCGGGAAACAGCATGCCGGGGCCTCGTGAAACCCGGGCTCAGGTAGCCGTACGGCTACCTGAGCCCTCCGCCCCCGCCGAGGGAGCGCAGCAGGTCGAGCAGGACCACCAGCGCTTGCGCGATCAGCAGCCACTCCTCGCCATTGCCTGGTTCTCTCGGCGGTAGCACATCAGCCACAGGAGGCTCCTCCCCATCGGCCGGTCATCTCCTTGTGGGAGGTCGATCCCGGCCGCTCGATCGACCCCGCGGGTATGCCGACCGACTGGTGCTGATGGTGCTCGTGTGAAAGCTACTGGGGCGGACCAGACTTGCCCAGCAAATTGGAATTGACGCCTGTAGCTTTTTTTGTAGACCTATCTGGTCTACAAGCAACCATTTGGTTTCATTTACAGCGGGATGCGCCACCTGACGAACCCGTCGAGGACACAGCGATCAGGCAGCGTGATGATTCACTGTGCCGCCCAGCACACCCCGTAGGAGCCGGCCTTCAGCGTGACCTGGCTGGCCGCCGCGCTGGCTGCCCACCGGACGGTGACGTTGCCCGCCGTGCTGAAAACGACCCGTGCTGTCATGATCGCGGCCAGCGCGACGCCGGTCGTCACGCCCGTGGCGGCCGTCGACAGGGTGTCGAGGGCCGCGATCACGTCCAGCCGGTGCGGGGTGGGAGGCGTGTCAGCGGTCGTGTAGACGTCGACGGTGATCTGGGCAGCGGAGGCGGTGGGCCCGTTGAGGCCGAGACGGATGGCGCCGCTGGTGTCGGCCGTGTACCCCAGCAGGTACCGCAGGTAGTAGGTGCCGGGCTGCACGGGGATCTGCAATCCGGTGATGTTGCTGGCGGTGGTGCCGGTCTTGACCTGGTCAGCCGTCAAACGCGCGGACACGCCCAGCAGCGGCTGGGCTGAGCCGCTGCCTGCTTGGTGGTAGATCCGCCCGTCTGAGCGCGCGTACAGGCTGCTCACACCTGCCGGGGGTGCGGCGGGGGCCGCTGCCAGGGTGGGCAGGATGATCGGGGTGTGGCGTAGGCCCACGGGCGTCTCCTCAGGCGGTGACGGGCATGACGTGGCTGGAGCTGGACCGGCGGATCGTCACGGTTGGGGCCCCGCCGTCGTTGGTGTTGCACGCCAGCCGGATCGTGCTCGTCGTGCTGAACTCAATGGCTCCCTCCACAAGGAAGAAGTCGTCCTGGCCGGAGGCGGGGATCCACACGGAGAGGTATGTGGCGCCCCAGCGGGAACCGCTCTGGCCATTCTCGCTCCAGGTGGCCAGTGTGGACATCCATGTCGCGCTGTTGGAAAGGTAGATGCCCCAGCCCACGTACTGGTTGTCGGTGCCGCTGAAAGCCGTCGTGTAGTTGATCATGTACTGGAAGGTCCACCGGCCCGGGGGCACGGCAAGGTCGTACTGGGTGATGTACACGAACTGCGCGGGATTGACGACGTTGCCGGTCGAGCGACAGTACTTGCCCGGGACCGGAACGGCGTTGACGCCTGCCAGAGCCACCCTGGGCGCGTTGACGACGTTGGAGTACAGCGAGGACTCACCGGCGGGCGGCGAGGGGGGAGTCATCGGCGCGAACCGGGCTGGACCGTTGAGTTTCACGAGATCGTCAACCACCAAGAGGTCAGGTAGGAGCCGGCTTTCAAGGTCGCGGTGTTGGCGTTGGAAGCGCCCACCAGCAGGTTGAGTGTCCCTCCGGCGGTGAACGTGATGGTGGCGTCGATGAACAGCGGGCGGGCGGTCGCGCCGCCGGAGGCGCCGGTCGTCGCCGACCAGGTGCCGAACGCCTCCAGGCGGGTGACTACACACGCTGTCGCGGACGTCCACCGCTGGATGACCACTGCGGTATCTGAGGCCGCAGGACCGGTGAGCTGCACCTTGATGCCTGTGGTGGTATTGGTGGCGGTGTAGGTGGCCGCGTACCTCAGGGTGTAGGTGCCCGCCTGCACCGGCAGGGCGAGCCCGGTCACGGTTGCCCCGGATGAGCTGCCGCCTACGTCGGCGCCGAGGGCGAGCATGCCCGGCATCAGCGGCACCCCGACCGCGCCGTCGACGCTGCACAGCAACCGGCCCGACTGGGCGAACACCGCCACCCCGGCCGCCGGAGCAGCCGGGGCGACGTCCAGGTGGGTGAGCTGGAGCGGCGTATACAGGCGGGTCACGCTGCTACGACCGCACGAGGATCCGCAGCGCGGCAGCGGCGACCGCGATGTCGGACCGGACGGTGACGGTGTTGACGTCGGGGCGACCGGTGACCTCCAGCTCCACGTCCGCGCCGGACGCGACGTCGTAGAAGCTCACGACGATGTCCTTCGTCCCGAGGTTGTGGGTGACGTTCTGTCCGACGCCGGCGGTCAGGGCGGGCAGGTCGGCGTTGTAGCTGGAGCCAACGCCGAGCGCGGTCCGCGCGGCGGCCGCGGTGGTCGCCCCGGTGCCGCCCTTGCTGATCGGGACGAGCCCGACCTCGATCGAGTCGGCGTTGACGACGATGCTGCCGTTGGCGGCGGCGACGTCGAGGTTGGCGCCCGACTGCACGAGACCGGCGCCGGGGCCGGAGGTGCCGCCGCCTCCGGCGAACTGGGCCCAGGTGATGGCGGTGGTGCCGACCGTGATGATGCCGTTGGTGGAGATCGCCCAGCCGGTGTCGGCCAGGGAGGAGCCTTCGGAGATGAACACAAAGGTGTTCGGCGACAGGGCGTCCGCGGTGCGGGCCCATGCTCCGGCGGCCGCGGTGTAGAGACCGTTGGTGGTGGCGTCGGCCTGGTTCTTGACCAGGACCCGGTCACCGGCGCCGAGGGCGACACCGTCGACGGTCTGAAGGCCGGACAGGGTGATGGCGGCGGTAGTGGCCGCGCGGACGGCGGGCTTGACGCTGATGCCCGCAGCGGCGGCCTGGATGTCGGCCAAGCGGGCGGCGTCGTTCGCTCCTTGAGGGGCGCCGAGGTTGGTGATGCGGTACCCGGCGGCCGACAGGTCCGCGCCAGGCGCGGCGAGCTCGTCCAGGCGCACCGCGCGGATCACGGTGGCCAGGTCCGAAATGGTGGAGGCGGGTTGGGTGCCGGTGTGGTTGGCGCGGGCGAGCGGGTTGGTGGCCAGCTTGGACAGGGCGATGTTCGCCCCGGCGGCGATCTTCGCGTCGGTGATCGTGCCGTCAGCGACGTCGTCGAACGCAACCCACGCGCCGCCCGGGGTGCGCCACTTCGCTCGGCCGCTGGTGGTGTCGCCCCAGAACTGGAACGCGACGGGGGCGGCGGGCGCCGACGCTGAGGATTCGGGCACCAGGCCGAGGACCGGGATCTGGTTGAACTTGTGCTGGCTGTACCAGTTGGGCATGGCGGATTCCCCCGAGAGTCAGGTGAGGCGGAGCACGCCGGACATGGGCACGGCCCAGGTGACGCGCACAGTCGTGGGTGCGGGGTAGGTCTCGTCGCCGCGGACGGGTTGCCCGTCCGCTGAGAACGTCGTGACGGCGGGTTGGCGAGCCATGGTGTGGGTGACCTCCCACACCGTCGATGGGGCGGCGATCACGTAGTCGTACTGCGCGGCGCCCCCCTCGGGGCCGGGCGGCCCCGGCTCACCCTGCGGGCCGGGGGCACCGGCTGGGCCGGCGGACCCTTGAAGGCCGGGAACGGCAACGGTGACCGCGACGGACCCGGTCTGCTCGACGACCACGGTCGGTCTGCCTGGCTGGTCGATGTGGACGTCGATGCCGCCGGTCTGCTGCACGGTGACGTCGACGGCGGGCAGAGCGGTCACCGGGTGACCTCCGGGTCAACGGTGACGGGGCCTTTCAGCAGCCGTGTCGGCCGTCCTGTGGGGGAGATGAGCTCGAGGTCGTAGACGCCTTCGAGCCACATCCAGGCGGAGGAGTCCTCCGCTGGGATGGAAATCTTGATCTTCCCAGCGGGGCCGTCGATCGTGAACCGCCCGTTTTCGGTGGTCAGCTCGTACAGGACAGCGGTGCCGGTTCCGTAGCTGGGGCGGATCTGCGCGCGGGCCCGGTACCCGGTCAGCATCATCGGCTGCGGGTTGGGCGGCTTCGTGAAGAGCGTCAACTCCGCCTCGAAGTCGCTGCCCTGCTCGATCTCCCAGGGCCAGATACCAGCGGTCATGCCCGGCATGGTGCACTGCGGGCACGGGTACTGTCCGGCTCCGGTCAGCGGCGCAGCATCAGCCGAGCCAGTTTGCCGCCCCTCACCAAGGTTGCCAGGTACCCAGCGTGGACGGCGAGCCGCCCCTCCAACCCGTCCGGTTCGATCTGCACCGGCTGGGGCCGCTTCCGCCCGCGCCGCGGTTCCGGTGCCCCACTGGTTCGCCGCCACTGCCGCGACAGGCCGACATCGATCTCAGCCAGCCCGGTAACTGGTTCAGGGGGCAGCCACGGCCACTCGGTCACCGGCTCGACGGCCGCCACTGCGGCGGCGGGATCCGTCCCGGCCGCGACGGCGGCCACCACCGCGGTGGCCACCGCGGCGTACCGCACGCACGCCTGCCGGTACAGCCCCTCCAACTCCACTCTCTGAGTGTCCAGCGCGGCCCGGTACTGCTCAGCGGCCCGCACCAACGCCAGGTCGTACGCACGCGCCGCCCGGTTCCGGGCCGTCGTGAGCGCCTCCAGCTCGGGCAGGTCCGGCCTCTTCGGCACCCGCCGGGCCACGCCGGAAGGGAGCCGCTCGGCTTCGGCGACCGTGCCGTCCAAGCGGCCACGCAGTTCCTGACAGCGCGCATCGAGCACCCCTAACGCCCGATCGACCTCACCCGGCCACGCCTGCCCACCGTCCGGCCGCAGCGCGTCCACGGCCGGGTACAGGCGGGCGTACGCCTCCCACTGGTCGGCGTAGTAACGGGCACCCGCCTCGGTCAGCCGCAGCCGATACCCGTACCGCCGCTCACGGTCAGGCTCGGCGACAACGTACGGCTCCGGCTCCCGCTCGGTGAGCCGGAGCCACCCGTCGACGAAATCCCGCCGGAGTCCTTCCTCGCCGGCGGCGTGCACGTCGACCAGCATCCCCCACAGCCCCTCGGAGAGCTGTCCCCGCCCGGGGGAGCCCGGCCGGGCGGAATCCACTCCTCCGGCCCGGCACACAGCGCGGCCGTGCCGGGTCAACTTCACCAACAGCCGGTACCCCACCACACCGGGCACGGACTGCGTTTCGATCAGCCCGGCCTTCTCCAGGGCCGTCAGCGTCGACCCGGCGCCGGAATCCCGCACACCCCGCGCCTCCAGATTCCTCTGGAGACGGCCGAGGGGCGCCATCGAGTCGCCCACCGTTCCGTAGTCCAGCCACCGCCACTCGGCCGCGGGCTGCGACCTTTCCCCGCGCGCCCATGCGCCTTTCGCGCGCTGCTCGGCGGCCTGGTCGGCGTCGTAGACAACCCGCATGTACGTCTGCTGCCGCTCGTTCAGCGCAGCCCACGCGGCGGCTCGGTCCTGGGACATGACGCGACGGTAGCAACCCGCGCGGACACTCCGCACGAGGTCGCTGCCGCCCAGGGACACCGGAAGATGTCAGGTTTTTGTCAGAGACAGCAGACCAGCCTGGTCGCTATCGTGGTCGCTGGAGTCAGGACGCGCACGCTCCTCGCTGCTGCCACCACCGCCCACGCCGGTCGGGTCGGCATCATCGGCCAAGGTCCATCGGGCCCGCGGATCGCCTCACCTTCTGCTGATCGCATGTGAATCCTCGAAGGCAAGGCGGCGTGGGCGCCTGCGCCGGAAGGACAACACCATGCCGAAGAACAGCAGCGCTGCCCGCCGTGAACAGGCCCGCGCCCTGGCCGCAGCCGAAGGCATCTCCCACACCGCGGCCCTTCGCCGTCTCGACGAAGAGCGAACCGCAACGGTCGACACCCCCCAACCGCAGCCGCTCTCACTGTCGCTGCCGTACCAGGTGCGCAAGCTGCGTCCGGCGTACGCAGGCCAGCCCGCCGCGTGGACGTCGGCCGGATGGTGCAGCTCCGCAGAGCACGCGACGGAACTGGCCGACGCCCTGGTCGCCTGGCACGGCGGCGCCAGGCACGCGCACGTATGGGACTACAGCGCCGCCCTGGAGGCCGCACGGCACGGCGAGCAGCTGGAGGTGCCGGTTCTGCTGCACCAGGCCGCCGCCGCCGGGAAGCGGCCGCCTCAGCCGGAGCGGCCGGTCAAGACGCTGGGGCGGTACCGGCCCGAGGGTGTCGGCCCGGACCTGGCCGCTGAACCCGGCTGGCTGGAGCAGGTGCCCGGCCTCCTCTGGGTGCGGTACGCCTTGCACGTCTGGAGCCCCACCGAGCGTGGCGAAGGAGAGTGGGGCACCGCCGTCTGGTGCTGGGACACCTACACGGCGCAGGCCGCGGCCGACGCGCTGCAGGTGGGCCACCCGGACGGCCGCTACCCGTGGGGCGCCATCACCGGCCCCGGTGAATGGCCTTCCCTACCCGAGACCCGGCGCACTGTGACGCTGCTGCCCAAGCGCGCCCTCGGCGAGCGGCTGCCACGCTGCCATTGCACGGCCGAGCTGGACGACCCGTACGAGGAGGGGCTGTACGCGTGGCTGACCTGCACACTGGAGCAGGGGCACGTGGAGCGGGGACACAGCTTCGCTGTCGCCACCGAGGAGGGGTAACCGCAGCCTGAACGGCCGGGGAAGGCCGCCCCCGGCGGCGGTGAAGGGGGCGGGGCCCCGGTCAAGCATGGCCGCGAGATTCGGAGCCCCACCCCACCTACGACCGTAACCGGACGTGCAGCTCAGGCGGATTCCTGAGCGTGGCCGCAGTCGTACCCCACCCAGACCCGGCGTGCTCCGCCGTCATCGTCCGGCAGGGAGTTTCGTTCCTCCCACCTGCCGAATCCGCAGATAGGGCACCGTTGCCAGCACCCTTCGTCGTGCTGGCCGTCCCTCCCTGAACAGTCGCCGCACCCGACCAGGCACGAGTCCGCGTGACCGTCACGGTGGCCACACCCCGGACAGCCGGGCCCGGGAACAGGCTGCCGTACGTACAGGGCAACGACGTCGAGGATCGCTTCCCAGTCCAGCCCGTCGCGGTCGGGCAGTCGCTCCGCTGCGCAGCGCAAACTGGTGGCCAGCCGTACCAGCTCGCCTCCCGGAGCGGCTTCGAGGAGGATCACCAGCCACTCCCCGTCCTCGTGCAGTGGACCGGCGTCGAACGGGAAGGTGTAGTCGGCTCCCTCTATCTGCCGGTCGGGCCGTACCTCGACGATCGGCGCGGGCGACGGAGAAAACCTCCACTTCGGCTGCTTCACCCACTCCTCATGGTTGGGGTCGTCGAGGCGAACAGCTTGAACCCGCACCGGCCGCCACAGGCCCGGGTTCTTGGCGTGCTCCAGCCGGGCAGGGCCCTCGTAGACGATCCACCCGTCGTCCTCAGGACGGCGCCGCGGCTTTGAGCCCACTTTGAGGTCACCGTTGCTTGGAAGGGCACCCTCAAACCGGGTCGTCATGGGGAGTGCCTTTCTTCTGGGAGCGATCGACGGAATGTCACTGTGTGTAGGTGTAGAGTCCGGGATTTCCGAGACATGATCACGTAATGTGATTTCGGTGAGGGCAGCGGTTCAGCGCGTCGCGCTGAGCATGAAGGGCCTTGGTGCGGGCTTCGACGTCGTCGAGCTGGGCGAAATCACGGAGAAACAGCGCACGCACTATCCCAGCGAGGAGAGGCCAGACCAGGCGCAGGAGCTGCCAATTGATACGGCGGCGCTCGACACTCCTCGACATCATGAGACCACCCGCTCGGAGGTCGACACCGTCACCCCGTTGAACAGGGTGGCGTGAAAGGCGATCTTCAGTCCGCCGTGCGGCCGGGACAGGAGCTGCTCCGGAGTCAGCCCCGGGGCCGGGGCGATGTCCGCGTGGGCCTCGAAGCCGCACCAGGCGTGGTTGACGAGCGCCCGGATGTTAAATGCGGGTGCGGGGTCGCCGCGCTCCCAGGCGTCCGTGATGGCCTCCAGCATCTGCCGTACGGCGGGCACCGGGTCGTCGAACTGCGTGGCCAGGGTACGGACGGCGAGCTCCAGGCCGGGCAGCATCTCCTCTCCGGGGCCGTCCGGCAATGGGTCCGGGAAGGCGGGCGCGGTGATCTCCGTCCAGGCTGCGCGGGCCTGTACGGCGTCGCGCCGCCGGTGGGCGGCCTCCAGGAGATCCAGCAGGTTCCGGGCCGCGACGACGCCGAGCAGCACCTGGAATGGCACTTCGGTGAGGAACTGGCCGGCGGCGGGGCTGTCGTACAGGTGCCCCGGCTCTCGTAGGGCTTCGCAGGCTTGGCGCTCGCGCTCGGCGAGCTGGGTGCGGAACGCGGCGATCAGGTCGGCGGTCATCTGCGTCTCCGGTGGTACTCGGTCTTGGTACGGCGCGCGGCTGGGTGCGGGGCCAGGAACCACCACAGGTGGCTGCGCCAGTCATGCCGCAGGCTCAGGAGCTCGTCGCGTACGACGGCGTGCGGGGCGCAGGTACGACGGTCACCGCGGGCTTTACGGTCTTCCTGGCTCACCGGCGCCTCCGGTGGTACTCGGTCTTGGCCCGGCGCGCGGCCGGGTGCGGGGTCCGGAACCACCACAGGTGACTGCGCCAGGAGATGGTGACGCGGCAGGAGATCGAGAAGCTCGCACGGCCAGGGGCGTGCCAGTCCCCGAGCGACTCTTGCCCCACAGGCGTCAGGTCGTAGGACAGGGGGGCGATCGTCCCGATGGGCGTCCAGGCGTCGGCGTCGGCGGGGTTGGTCCCGAGCGGTGCCATGTAGAGCTGGGGGGCGGCCATCAGACCTCCCAAGCACGGTTGTAGCCGGGCCGGTCGCTGAAGGCCTTGACGCGCAGCGCGACCGCGGTGTGCAGGGCGATGGAGTGCTCGTGGTTCATCGGCTCCCCCTCTGCTTGACCGCGGGCGCGACGCGCAGCATGACACGGCGGAAGTGCAGGAGGTTCTCGCGGGTGCCGGTGAGGGTCAGCAGATGCAGCCGGAAGACCACGCCGCAGTCGTGGGTGGCGGTGGCGTGCACGCCGGCCCATTCGGCTGCCAGGAGGAGGCGGCGTAGGGTGCGGCGGGACTTCGGCGAGTAGCGGCGGATGATGACGGGCCAGCGGATCGTGGTCTGCGGCTCGCCCAGGACGGTGGTCAGGGGCATCCGTGTTCTCCCTAGTAGGGGGTGGGAGAACGGAAGGTAGATGGGGACAGGTGCTTACGTCTGCCTTCGATATGGGGACCTCCGCCCCGGCGACGACATAGGGTCCGAGAAGTGAACCTCACCGGTGGCGAGCCGTCTGATGATGACGTTCAGCGCCAGTTCTTCGAGATCGTTAAGCGCTTCTACACCCCGAGCGGTGATCTTGATGATCTTGCAGTGCCTTTCGACAGCCCTATGGAAACGGCTGTTTTCCAGTTTGTGCACCTCACCATTCAGGAGCTCATGGTCGCCAGAAGCGATCTCGTCATCATCGATGAGCATCGGCCATTCCCTCTGGCCCTTGCCCAGAAGGCCTCATCGGCGCCGCTTATCTCCGATGTGGCCCGCGCCGGTACGGCCAACCCGATGTCCCGGGAGACCAAGCGGCGCCTGCTCCAGGCTCAGGTGTTCATCGCGGTCTTCGCCGTGATCACCGTGGCGATTCTCGAACATGAAGACGCCGCGAGCATGACCACCCTGTTCATCGGCGGATCCGCGCTCCAACTGGCCTGGTATTGCGCGGTCGTCGCCGGCCGAACCTTCGACAGGCTGTACCCGCCCGAGGCCGAGGAGTAAGTCCCTCACTCACACGGGATTACCTGCCGGGGGTCTCCTGGGAAGTTCTTCTCGTCGAACAGCACCCATTCCTCGATCGCGACTTCGTACAGCCGCGTCGGAGTCTTCCCAGCCACGAGCTTCTCCGCATCCAGGGCGCCCGCGGCTGCGGGCCACCGCTCCACGAACTGAGCGATCTGCTCATCGATCCCTTCCCCGGGGAGCTGCCGAGCCTGCCCGGTGAAGGAGACGCCGCGCACCGTCTGTCCGAGGCCGTCCAGGGGGATCGCGATGATCGCACCGGCCACCCGCGGGTCCTTCGTGATGGCGTGGCTGTGGGCGCGGTCGTGGCGGGAGATCCACCGCAGCACGTCAGGGGTGAAGTGCGGGTCGTACCAGACGCTGCACGCCTGAGGGGCGCCGTCGCCGGTGAGGGTGGCGAGCTGCATGAGGGAGCCGCCGGTGACGTACTTCTGGAGCAGGGCGCGGGCCGTGGTCATGCGTGAGTCCTTGAAGCTGGGGGGAGGGCAGGCAGGGCGTCGGGGCCTTCAAGACCGGTGAGGACGTCGCGCCATTGGCGGGCCTCGGCGCTCGCAGGGGGCAGGAGCGTACCGAACTCGTGGGCGCGCGTCATCACGCTGACGCTGAGGAAGATGTGGCCGTCGGTGACGGCGCCGAAGGCGATCCGGTAGGCCTCTTCGGTCTCGCCGGTCTGGGCGAGGGCAGAGGCGTGCTCGAAGCGCACCAGGGCGGGTTCGGTGGTGTCGGTCAGGTCGTAGGCGGCGAGCGCTCGGGCGGCGGCGTCCGCGGCTCCTGGGGTGTCTCGCAGGTCTACCCGGCCCCGTGCTTCGTAGAAGGCGAGCTTCTCCGGCAGGAAGGAGAAGATGCCCGGCCGGATGGCGCCGGCGGGTGACCGTTCCAGGGCGGCATGGGATGCCTCGATCGCTCGTTCGAAGGCGTCCCGGTGGCCAAGGGCGGCGTGAGCCTTGGCGGCGAACCCCCACAGCCAGGCCACCGCCGGGCTGGGAGATGGAGCCTGCTCCAGGCGGGGCAGGACATGAGCGAGG
Organism: Streptosporangium sp. NPDC051022; assembly: GCF_040683035.1. Taxonomy (NCBI): domain Bacteria; kingdom Bacillati; phylum Actinomycetota; class Actinomycetes; order Streptosporangiales; family Streptosporangiaceae; genus Streptosporangium; species Streptosporangium sp. NPDC051022. The sequence goes on from NZ_JBFBCF010000028.1 coordinate 47,415, forward strand.
ACCTCGCGCGGCTCCCCCGCGTAGGTGGGCAGGTAGGTTGCGCCGGCCAGCGCGATGTCGCTGAGGTAGCCGTCCCCGGCTTCGCGGGCTGCGCGCGCCGCGGCGAGGTACCAGCGTCGCGCCAGGGGGAACTGGTTGGAGTTGAACAGGATCTCGCCGACCACGGTGGCGAGCTGGGCGCCGACCCGGGCCAGGCGCTGCTGCGCGTGGGCTGGTTGCCGCTGCCCGAGCAGTTCGCGCACGCTCGACAGGTTCAGCAGCGTCTCCTGGAGCAGGGTCGCCGGAGGGACCTTCACCACGCGTTGGCCGAGCCGTTCGGCCTCCTGCTCCAGCAGCAGGAGGCGTCCTTCGCTGACACTTCCCGAATCCAAGACCTGTTCCAGGAGATCCGGGCCGTTCCACACGTTTTCGACGAGCCCAACGGCCATGGCCGCCGCGCCCAGCCGAAATACCTCTCGCCTGTTCGTGCTCTTCTCCTTTTCATGAGGGCTTCCGGTATCCGGAAAAGCCGTAATTGGGTCGTATGGGGATAAAAGCTCCCGGGCGCTGTGTCCGGGGAACATGCGTTCCAGCACACGGCAGTGATCAGCGCGCGGCAGTGTTTTGACCTTGCACGCCAGCCACCGGGTGAACTGCTCCCGGCTGGGAGCCGTCCCGACCAGGGCTCTGTCGAGTTGCCGGGCGACCTTGTCGTACTCGGTGGCGAACGCCGCACGCGTCGTCAGGTGCCGCTTCGCCAAGAGCACCTTGAGGAGGCTGTGGTTGGGCATGGGTCACACCCGTTCTTCACAGGATGAATGGATGAGCTGGCCGTGCGTTCCCCCGAGCGGGCTTCAACCCTAAGGGCTTGTTCCTTTCGTACCCCTTACTCGGGTTACTGCATGGGGTGTGTCTAGGAAATGACGCACCCACGACGCATGGTGACGCACCCGCGACCTTTCCGGAGTGGTTCGTCAATTCCTAACGTCAAGCCATGGCTCTCCTCGGCTTACCGGCCACGGTCCCGGTCGCTGGCCCATGCCTCGACCGAGCTGCTCACACCGCCGAACAGCTCCAGCGCGCGCTTCACGACCGCGGCGTCCAGGCTGTTCTGTGGCCTTTCATCTCCGGCCGCGTCGGAATCTCGGTAGGGCCCGGCCTGGTGGCGACGACGGACGGGGAGCACATCTGGTGGCCCGCCCCACGGCCGGGCCGTCACGGCAGACTCCGGTGGGCGATCTACCGCACCCCATCCCTGGCTGCCGCGCGTCTCGCCGCCAACCGCGCTCTTGGGGGTTTCGGTGCGGCTCCCCAGTGACCTGGCCACCAACCCCGTCCTGAGCCTGTGGCAGGCCCCTCTTCCCGGTGACCCACCCGCAGCCCCGCACGGGTCACCAGGGCCAAGCCACTTCCCGGGCGGCCCCGGGATCTCCGACGCCGGAGACCTTGCCACAGGTCGATCCGGACGATCCTGGGGCCGCCGCCCCATCACGAAGGAGCCGAACGGTGTTTCCACCCGGCACGCCCGCGGCCGATGCGTTGCGCGAGATCATCAATGCCCCCTACGACCCTGCGGGCACCGCGTTACGCAGCCTTCAGCAGTTGCTCATCGCGGAGAGCGTGTTCACGACGCTCGGCTACGACGACGGCGCTCCGCGGCTGATCGTCGTGCGGACCGACTTCACCATCTGGACCGACCCTGGCGAGCAGATGTTCTTCTGGAAAGCCGGCGGTGAGCGCGCCAGCCACGTTCCTGTCTCCGAGGCGGGTGACGCCGCGCGGCGTATCGCTGAACGCCTCACCGAATCTTCCACCGGCTCCGGCACCGAAGTGGCCAGGCCGGTGGTGTGAGATCGGCGCGGCAGCTCTATGCGAGGGACCGGCCCAGTGGGGACTGTGACGACCCTACGGGCTGCCGTGCCGCCCCTACCGTGTCTTCTCGGGGCCGATGCAGACACGGTAGGGGCACGGTGTGGGCTGGCCGGGGGGCGCTCGGCCAGCCCACACCACCCGTTCCGCGCCGATTCGTTGACGCCCGCACGGCGACGGCGGATCGTGCCCTTGTGCCATCCGTTCAGTGGATCTCGCGAAAGGGACTCTGATGAACAACCAGCACAACCTTCCCTGGGGGTTGACCCAGACCCAGCCATTCCCCGCTCCCGCCCCCGCGGCCGCCGGGGTCCGGGTAGAGCTCGACCCGGCCACCCAGATGGGCGTCTACCGTGACACGACCGGGCAGATCATCGAGGCCGGTAAGCACGGCACGAACAAGCAGACCTCGAAGAAGGAGAAGACGAGGGGAGGAGGCGACGGGTCGGCCCCCTCGGGCTCGGACGAGGTCACCGTGACCGACTACAGCAGCGACTGATGACCGATGCGCTGGTGTTGGTCCTCACCCACCTGGAGGACCAGACCGCGGACATGGTGATCGGCCACCTGGGTGCCCGCGGCGCCCAGGTGGTTCGCTTCGACCCGGGTGCTGACTTCCCTGGCCATGCTGAGGTGTCGGCGTGGTTCGTTGACCGGCCGGTCGTCCGGTTGTGCACCACGTCGCGGGATGTGGACCTGCAACAGGCTCGGGCCGTCTACTACCGGCGGCCCACCCCCTACCTGCCTGACAACCCCTCACAGATCGAGCGCTTCACCGGGACGCAAGCGCGGCTGGGTGTCGGCGGCCTCCTGGTGGCGTTGCCGTGCCGGTACGTCAACCATCCTTGGGCGATCAACGCGGCGGAGCGTAAACCCGGGCAGCTCATCGCGGCGCGGCAGGTCGGGTTCCCGGTGCCCGCCACGTTGATCACCAACCGGGTCGACGACGTCCGAGCGTTCGCCGCCGAGCACGGCCCGATCGTTTACAAGCCGCTGCGCGCCACCCCCTACACCGGCCAGGACGGGCAGTCCGCCGCGATGTGGACGACCCGAGTCGATCCCGCGGAGCTGGACGACACGGTCAGCCGTACCGCGCACCTGTTCCAGACGCTCATCGACAAGGTCGCGGACCTGCGGGTGACCGTCGTCGGCGGGCGGGTGTTCTGCGTCCGTATCGACTCTGGCCTGCTTGACTGGCGGCAGGACTACGACCGCCTGTCCTACACGGTGGTCGACCCGCCGCCGGGCCTGGCTGACCGGTGCCTGGCCTACCTGCAAGAGTTCGGGCTGTACTTCGGTGCGTTCGACTTCGCCCTGCACCGGGACGGCACCCCGTTCTTCCTGGAGTGCAACCCCAACGGCCAATGGGGGTGGTTGGAGGACGCCACCGGGGCGCCGATCGCCGCCGCCGTCGCCGACCTACTACTGGAGAAACATGACCGCCTCTGACCTCTCTGCGGCGCGGCTACGCCGCACGCTGGCCGACCACCTCGCCGACACCGGGGCCCTGCACGATCCGGCGTGGCGGGCAGCGGTCGAAACCGTCCCCCGTGAAATGTTCGTTGGGGCCGCGGTCGCCGCCGCCACCGAGTACGGCGACCGCTGGCGGGTGACCCGCCGCGACGAGGTGTCGTCCGAGGAGTGGCTGCGTCTGGTCTACAGCGACCAGACGTGGGTGACCCAGATCGACCAGGTCATGGTCGAAACCAGCCGCGGCCTCATGCCGGGGGCGCCGACATCGTCATCCACCCTGCCCGGCCTGGTGGTGCAGATGCTGGAGGCCGCCGACATCGCCGAGGGCGACAAGGTGTTGGAGGTCGGTACGGGCACCGGCTACTCCACCGCGCTGATGTGCCACCGGCTCGGTTCCGAGGCCGTGACCTCCATCGAGTACGACCGGGAGGTGGCCGATCGTGCCCGCCGCGCGCTCGGCCTGGCCGGGTACGCACCCACCCTCGTCGTCGGGGACGGATTGGCGGGGTATGACAAGAACGCCGAGTACGACCGGCTGATCGCCACCTGCGCCGTCCGCTACATCCCGTTCCCATGGATGTGGCAGGTCCGTGACGGCGGCACGATCACCGCCCCCCTGTCAGGGTGGATGTACGGCAGCGCGTTCGCTCACCTCACCCTGGCCGACGACGGCACCGCCACCGGCCGGTTCCTGGAGCAGGACATCTACTTCATGACCGCCCGCCCACACGAACCACCGCCAATCACCGCCCCCTACCTGCGGGGCGAAACCAGGGAAAGCCGTATCGACCCGCACGTGCTGGACACTCCGGCGGGGCTGTTCGTCGCCCAGCTCGCCGCCCCCTCAGCCCAGAGAATCGGGGCGGGTGACGAGGTGGTCCTGTTGGACGTCGCCACCGGCTCTCAGGCCAGCACCGCCGCCTCCCCCGGCGGCGGGTGGACGGTTCGCCAACACGGGCCGCTGCGTCTGTGGGACGCCGTCGAAGACGCCGTGCTGGCTTGGCAGGGGGCGGGTTCCCCGCACCAGTCCGGGTTCGGCCTCACCGTGACCCGGGACCGGCAATACGTGTGGCTGGGCGACCCCGAAGGGCCGAGCTGGGACCTGCCCGTCTGAACGGGCACGGCCCGCGCTCGTAGGGGTGCGCGGGCCGTACCGGCGGCCGTCACGGGTTCTTGACGATGGCCTTGCTGTTGAACCACTGCACGATCAGGACCGCGGCGTGCACGGCGGCCTCCGCGGCTTCCTGCGTGGTCTTCTGCGACGTCGGGCCGCCGGCGTGCCGGTCGCGTTGTCCTTCCCAGAGCAGCTTGATCAGGCCGATGATGGGCTGCGCCGGGGCGGGGTTCCCGCTCTTGTCGTGCAGGACCGTTGTCCACTTCCCGGCGGTGTTCTCCAGGTGTGACAGCGCCAGGCCCAGAGTTGGCCTTCCGTCCTTGGGGATCGTTGCCGGGATGACGACCGCCTCGGCCGCCTTGATTGCCTGGCTGTACGCCTTCTCCGGATCGGGGTTGAATCCGTACGTTGCCGACCAGGCGGCCTTCAGATGAGCGGCCGCGTCCGTGGGAGCTGCGGCGATCGTCGCCTTGGCGGCCTGAGCAACGGTTTCGTCGACCCTCCGCTCAAGGCCGTCGAGATCCTCGGTCGGCTGCCAGGCAGACCCCGCCTCGGTGAGACGGAAATGGAGCTCCTTGACATGGATGATCCAATCTCTGCTGCGCTCCCGATATTCAAGGCCCTTCGCCTTGATGAGAGGAGCCTGAGTGGCTAGAGCAGCGTCGATCGCTTCAAGGAGCCCATCCTCGTCGAGGTTCAACGGAGGCCCCGTCTGAGGATGGGGTCTGGGCCCGTATATCTGCTTCCGTATCCGGAGCTGGATAGACGTGTCCAGGCCTCTGTGCGAAAGCAGGGCCCGATTGAGCCACCGCGTCACATACGGTTCGAGGTAGTCAGGGACTCCCTCGACGAGCTCACGTTCACCGGTCTGTCCGGCTTGACGCTCCCAGAGGGGGCGCCACGATGCATTGGTCGGCGTTGTCACGGATTAAGGGTAGGTGAACTGGTGTGCGGGTCGCGTGGGGTTATTCCGTCGCTGCTCGCCGTACTGGCCGGGCCTGCGGCATGACGAGCTTGTCGACGGCCGCGCGCCGGGTCCGGTCCGGCCGCCGGTCGTACCGTGCGGTCGTGGCGGGGGAGGCGTGCCCGACGAGGGCCTGCGCGGTCGCCAGGTCCACCCCGGCGTCGAGGAGTTCGCCGATGAAGGTGCGGCGGAAGTCGTGCGGCGACCGGTAAGCGACCTGCGCTTCACCGGTACGGCGTTCCAGGATGTGGCGGATGGCCTGCGGCGTCATGTGCGCTAGCACGCCGTGCTTGTCGACGGCCGCGGTTCCGCCCTTCCAGATGCGGGGGAACAGCGCGCCGGGTTCCTCCCCGCGGACCGCGATCCACGCTTCCAGGTCCCGCATCGCGTCCGACGTCAGGAACACGACGCGTTCCTTGTTTCGCTTGCCCAGCACCTTCAGGGAGCGTTCGGCGGGGTCGTAGTCGGCCAGGCGGAGCCCGGCGAGCTCGGCACGCCGGCACCCGGTGGAGTACAGGGCGGCGAGCAGCGCCCGGTCGCGCACCCCGACCGGCCGCACGACGCCGTCCCCGTCGATGTCGGAGTCGCACGCGGCGAACACCGCGCCGACCGCTTCGGCGGCGACGTGCTTGCCCTTCGGCACACGGGTGGCTTCGACCTGCTCGACGTCGACCGCGCGTGCGTGCTCCTCGGCGGTCATGAGGCCGAGCCTCCACGCCTCCTTCAGCACGCGGCGTAGGGCGACGAGGTGCTTGTTGACGTACGCCGCGGACCACGGCTCCTCCCGCCCGGTGCGGGGGTTGACGCGGGTCTGCTCCACCAGCATCGCCCGGATACGGCTGGTGTGCTCATACCGCAGCAGGTGCCACGGCTGGCCCGCCCCCGACACCGCGTCCTCGTTCAGCAGCCGCGCGATCCGGTCCAGGCACCCCCGCATCGTCGGCCGCGACGTCTTCTCGTCCAGCCGGTCGAGGTACACCCGGTACGGGTCCTTCGCCGGGTCCACCGGCACCGGGACCGCGGGGAGCCGCCCCGCCCCCTCATGGTCGACGACCGCGGGCAGACGTTCAACAACCACTGCTACTTCTCCAACTGAGCGATGATCGGGTCAACCACCGCGTTGAGCTTGCCGACCAGCACGTCTACCGTCTGGGCCGCGATCGTCGCGACGTCGTCGTACGGCCCGGCAGGGGCAGGCGGCAGCCCGTCCAAGGGGATCGGGAACGTCAGGTGCGAGGTCGTCAGTAGGTACGGCGCCCGGGACGCCTGCTCCTCGTCAGGCTCGTGGAATCCCCCGAAGGGGGTCCGCTCCCAGTCCCGCCAGAACCCGCCCCCGCCACGCCAGGCCCGCTCCTCCCGGGCGAGCTGCGCCGGCCACGGCACCGCCAGCTCGACAACGCCCTGCAACGCCCCCTCCCACGAGTTGCGCTCCAGCCGGGATCCCAGAACCCGGGCGTGGGTCTGCACGTAGCCGGTCAGGATCGGCGGGGTCGCGACCTCCCACGCCTTCACGGCGAACCTCACCTGGTCGGGCCCTTCACCGTCCTCCCCCCAGTACTCGGCGAACGCGACCGCCCGGTCCCGCACGTACGCCCCGTACCGGGACACCCCGTCCGACGCCCGGCTGCGGTCGTCCTCATGGTCGATCCAGAACGTGAGCATCAGTGCCTCCCCGTACCTGGAACCGTCATGCCCGTCAGGCGTTCCAAGAGGTGCCTGATCATGTCGCTCACTTCCTGGGCCCGGCGTTCGAGAGAGCCGATCTCGTCAGGTCCGCCGAACGCGCGCCGCAGGATGTCGTCCCGCCAGCGGATTCCTTCCTCCAGCTTCGCGATCCGCTCTGCGGCGAGTTGCTGGGCCCGCGCCTCGATCTGCTCGTTCAGCGTGGCGATCGATGCCCGCAGGGTCTCGGCGAGCTCCCGCACCTCAGACGGAGCCACCTCGGCCGAGGCGTCCGCGCCGCCTCCCGCGCGCGCGTGCGCGAATGCCTCGCGAAACTCGCGAAACTCTCCCTCCGGGGTCCCGGCGTGGCGGGGGTTGGAGTCCTTGCGGGGTTCCTCATTCATCTCGTTGCCTGCTCTCGTTCGGATGGCGGTGCGCTTCGACCACCGCGTCGCCCGCATCCCATGACTCTCTCATCAGGGCAAACGTTGTTCCGGTGCGTTCTAACCCGGCCTGGACGATCTCGTGCCCCTCAGCGATACACGCCTTGGAGATCCGGTCGAATTCATCCGATGCCTGGTCCAGCTTCTTGCGCGCTGCGGCGATCTTCGCGGCGTCGCCATCCTTCTGTGCCCGTGTCAGCTGCCCACGCATCGAGGAGATCCTCCGGAACGCCTTTCGGCTCTGTTCATTGAGCTGGGCCACCCGGGCGCTCGCTACGACACCTTCGGCAGAGGTGATGGTTATGTGCTCGGCGAGCTCCTGGCTGGCCGCGTCCGCGACCTTCTGCAAGGCGTCGAGCTCGCGGTTTGCGGGACGGTGCTCGTCAGGATTCATGAGGGGCCTTCCACTTCGGGCACTCAGGGTGGCAGTTCTCCGGCAGGTGGCCTTCGAACGGTTGCCCGGACAGCGCCGCCACGGCGTCGTAGTGGCCCCCGTCGAAGATGGCTTCCAGTTCGGGGCCGATCCAGAAGTGTCCACCGCCGTGTCCTTCGTCGGCGGTCCATCCGGCGGGGATCTTCTTGGAGCAGGGCATGCCCGACTCGGGGCCAGGGACTGGGCACGGCATGGTGCCGTCCGAAGCGTTAGCGAAGACGGCCGCCTGCTCGGGCGTCCTGGTCACTGATCGGTTTTCTTGTCGGCGGCGAGTGCGGCCTGGGAGCGGAGCGCGTCAGCGAGTTGGTTCACGGCTCCGGGTCTGTCGGCGTCGAGGTCGTTGAGGATGTCGGCCAGGGCGGTGGCGTCGGCGGGCAGCAATTTGACGTGAGCCCCGGAGTTGGAGATGAGGTAGACGGTGGAGGCGCCCATCTTGCCGAACGCTTCGGTCTGCTCCAGCGCCACGGTGGCGCCGGACAGTCGGCCGATGCTATCGGTGGCGTGGACGCGGACGCCGCCCAAGCCGTCGTGGCTTGCTCCGGTGTTTGTGCACCACGGCGGGCAGGAGCCTGAGAGGGCCGGGCGTCCCCACGCGGAGGCGTTGGGCTGAGGGTCGAGGTCGGCGGAGGGCGTCTGGTCGGAGTTCTGGTCTGAGGTAGTCACTGGTCTTCGTCCTCGATCCTTACAGGGCGATGAAGAGCTGGGGCAGTTCGGCGGCGAGCTGGGCGCGGAGGTCGCGGTGGCGCTGGCGTCGCTTCTGCTCGCTGGCCACGGTGGTCTGGTAGGCGGTGATGATCTGCTCGCGGGTGGATTCCCAGCCTGCGATCTCCTCGGCGAGACGGTCGCGCGCCTGGTTGAACTCGGCGGCGAGTCTCTCGGGGTCGGGGCGGTAGCCGTAGGAGTCGTAGGTGGGCGGGTTGAGAACGTCGTGGTGGCGGGCGGCGGCGGAGGCCGCTGCCGTGGAGGCGTCGCCCCGGACTGTGAGCGTTCCTTCGGTGAAGGTCTGGTGTGACCGGTAGCCGCGTGCGCCGGTTCGTTCCTTCAGCGGGGCCTCGTCGAGGCGACCGTTGATCCATTCGTGGACGTTGGAGGTGACGTACTGGTCGGTCTCGGGGGACTGGAAGATCGGGTCGGCCAAGGCGTAGCTGGTGGGCCAGTCGAAGGTGGCCTTCTCGTAGACGCGGGAGCGGAGGATCTCGCTGTCGCGCTGCCACACGATGTGCCAGTGGGGGAGGTAGTCGCCGCACTTGTCAGGGTGATAGTTGACGACGCCCCAGGGGTGGCCGTTGAGGGTTCCGTCGTCGGCGATGAGCGCGGCTTCGCGGATCTGCCGGAAGACGGTGAGGGTGACCTTGCGGCCTCCGATGGTGAGGGTCTTCAGGTCGAGGGTGGCGGTGCCGGTCGAGGCGGCGGTCGCGGTGATCATCAGGGGGTGCTCCTTTCCGGGGTGCTCGATGATCCTATCAAGGATTACTTTCTAGAACTTGCCTTCTCGTTAGTAATCTCTGGATAGAGTCGGTGACGCAAAATGGCCCCTATATATACGTCGGGACAAGTGTTCGAAAGGACTCCTGTGAGCCACCGGAACCACGATCTGCTGCACGCCGCCAAGCGGCTCGCCCGCACGCTCGGCGTGGATCCCGACGCCGTGGTGTCGCTCAGCATCGAACTGGAGGACGGCCGCAGCGACTGGACCGCCGGGGAGCTGCTCCTGCTCGCCCTCGACCGGCTGGCCGCGCAGCGCACCGCTCCCCCGGCGGCGGTCGGCGAGCGCGACGTCGACTTCCTGTGGACCGCCGAAGTCCATCGCGACTCCGACAGGCAGCTCCTGGGACGAGAGGTCGGGGTTTCCTGGGCTGACGCGCTCCGCGACGCCTTGCACTGGGTCAGCATGCTTCACAACAAGCCGTGGACGCTCACCCTGCTCGGCCCACACCGCGCCGAGGCGAGGTTCCGCACCCGGGCCGGCGTCGAGGCGGCGATGCGCGCGCAGCAGTGGGCCGGGGTGATGGAGGCCATGCAGCGCGAATGGGTGGAGGCCGCCCCGCTGCTTTCCCCGGAGCTCGACGCGGAACTGTCCCGGCCGGTGCCTGACCTGGCGAGGGTCAGGGAGTTCGCGGTGGCCATGGGAGTCTTCGCCTCCGAGATCGACCAGGCGGTCGCCGAGCAGATGGATCTGCGGCGCTACCTCGTCGACCGAGCCACCGGGGCCGATCACGTTGAGGCGATGCTCCGTGCGACGGAAGGCTCTCGGTCATGACACTCCCCCGGGCGAAGTGGCGGACGCTGGAGGAGCAGGAAACCGAGGAGCGGCGGGTGAAGGCTCACGCGTTCGAGCAGGCAGCGCGGGAGGTGAACGGCGGGCGGGCGGCGCGGGCGGAGACGGCGAGCCCGTACGACATGGTGGCCGACGCACTCACCGCGTCGATCGTGGACGCGGTGTTCGCCGCGATCTACTCCCCTGAGTTCGCTGCCGCCCTTGAGGAACGCGGTCTGCGCGTCGGGCCTGTGCTGGGTGAGGAGCCGCCCGCCGCGCCGGTGGAATGGGTGGAGCGGGTGCTGGGCTTCATGAGCGTCGACGGCACGCCCGTCGAGCCGGTCGAGCTCGCCGACGAGCTGTGGGCGGAGGCGTACCGGGCGGGCTGGGAAGCGGCTCGCGCGGGCGAACGCCCAGCGGAGTCCTGATCTTCGTAGGCGGTGGCCCTTCCCCCATGCCGGGAAGGGCCACCGCAGCGGTGCTTCCCTCCCTTCCCCTACAAGGGAGGGAGCATCGCGGGTTCTCCGGTCAGCGTCCGGAGAAAACGAGGGGCCACGCCGGGGCGGGCTCGTACCCCCAGGCGTAGGGGACGACCGCCGTACGGAGCGGGCCGGGCATTTCCCGGGAGTGGGCGCTGCGGTGTCCGGTGAAGGGCTCCATGCCGAGGGCGGCGCCTTCCAGAGAGTTTCCTGAGCCGGTGTCGGGTGTGGGGTCCGTTCTGGCGGGGCTGGCCGCGTCGGTGGGAGGGGTTTCGGTCGGCGGCGGGCCAGTTGGTGTATCGGAGGTGGCGGGGCAGGCCGGCGATGAAGTGCTCTGGTCGGGGGGTGCCCCGTTCATGCACTGGGGCGGGGCAGAGACTTGAGGTGCCACGGCGGGAGAGGCTACCGGGGCGGGGGTTGCTGGCGCGGACGACGCAGCGGGGGCCGGTGTGGGTGAAACGGAAGCCGGGCCCGGGATCGCCTGGGCGGGCTCATCGGTCGGCGCCGGTTTGATGGTCGGTGCCGGGTATGGGGTCTGAGTGGGGTGCACCGTGGGCGTCGGCAAGGGCGCCGCCGTGGACGGCGCCGAGGTGGGGGTGGGGGGCGGCGGCGTGGGAGTGGGTGTGATCTGTTCTGGGCTGAGCGGGAGGGTGGTTTTGCCCACCCCGGCCGTCGTCGGGCTGTCGTTGGTCGGCGAAGGCGACAGCACTGGCGACGGGGTCAAGGCCGGGGTGGGAGTCTGGGTGGCGGCGGGCCGGTCGAGATCGGGGATGATCGTGTCGGCCACAACGGGCATGACGGGAGCGGCCAGGGCGACGGTCACGGCGGTGGCGCCGGTGGCGGCGACGGTCGCGGTCGTGCCGGCGGCGGTGGCGAGCTTCGCGACGGCCGCGGTGATGAGGCCGCCTTCGGTGAGGGCGGCGGTGGGGACGGCTACGGCGGCGGTGCCTGCCGCGCTGGCGACGCCAGCTGTCCCGCCTGTGCTGGTGAGGGCGGCGGCCTTCGTGGTGACCCATCCGCGGAGGGTGGGGATGGATGCGAAGGGGATGAAAGCGGCGGCTCCGCTGCGGGCGTTGAAACGTTCCATCCATCGGTGCAGGACGGTGGAGAAGTTCTGTGCCCGGGTGCGGGCCACCATGCGGGCTATGTCGGGAGTTTCGGGATCGTCCGCTTTCCTGCGCGCCTCGGTGGCCTGCTCGGCGAGGATTCGCTCGATGGTTGCCTGTGGTCCTCCGCCGCGGGTTACCGCGTTGTGCTGGGACACCCATCCCTTGCTCATGCCGCAGCGTGCGCCTATGCGTTCGACGAGTGCTTCCTTGCTGTCTGCGAGCCGGACCATCTCGAGGTCACGCAGCGCGGTGAGCAGTTCCACCTCGGCGGTGGCCTGCTTCAAGGTCGCGTTGATGAGGTCGAGGAAGGCCATGGGGTCGCGGGGGTCGCGGCCCTTGGTTTTGCCAGTGAGGAACATGTCGAGCAGGAGGAGCCGGGTGTTGTCCGGTTGGGCTGACGGCGGGGTGGGGCGATCTTCCACAGGGGATGTCTCCGGGATGAGCCTTCAGTCGCGGGGGCCGAGCGGCAGGAACGGCAGGAGCTGTATCACCACACAGTGTCTGCTGTGTCTGTAGTTGTGCCGGTAGTCGTCTCTACGTTAGCGACTGATAGGCGTTGCGTAGTTGCAGCAGGGTTATGAACCGGTCGTAAATCGGTGGCAAATCCCGAGTACGCTATCCCGACTATCGGCTGTGACGGTGAGAGGGGGCGGTGTGCATTTCGCCATTTTGGGACAGGCTCAGGTGACGCTGCCCGATGGTGAGGTTGTCCGTATCTCGCGGACGAAACGACGTGTCCTGACGGCGCTGCTGCTTGCCGGGCAGCATGGTCTGACGACTGAAGTACTGGTCAAAGCGATTTGGGACGATGCCCTCCCCCATGCTCGGATGGGGTCGCTGAAATCCTGCATCGCCCAGCTGCGGCGGTTGCTTCCTGGCTGTATTCCGGCGGGGGCGTCGTCCGTATACCGGATCGTGTTGAATAAGGACGACACTTTCGATGTAGATCAATTTCGCAGGTTGGTCACGAAAGGTGACGGTCTTGTGGGCAGGGGGGACCTGTCGGCGGGTGCTGCGGCCCTTCAGGAAGCCCTGGCGTTGTGGGGGGAGCTCCCGCTGGCTGACTTGCCCGAGGATGTCCTTTCCGCAGTTCGCGAGACCCTCCTTTTCGAGCGCAAAACGGCCGTTGTCGAGCTGGTCAAGGCGCGGCTACAGCTCGGGCAGCAGCGGGAGATCCTGGCGGACCTGCGGCGTGAAAGCGCCGATGATCCGCTGGACGAGGAGCTGCACGCGCTGCTCATCCGGGCCCTGTATCGCTCGGAGCGGCGGTCGGACGCACTGCGGCACTACGACGACGCCGTACGGGTCATCTCCGAGGTGACGGGTCGCGGACCGGGCGCCGCGCTGCGCCAAGCCCATGCCGAAGCCACCGGAGATGGCAACCCGTCGACCGCGACTTCGGCCGTTGCTCTGCTTTCCCCGGCTCAGCTTCCCCTGGATGTCGCGGACTTCTCCGGCCGGACAGCGGAGGTGGCGCAGCTGATCGAGTGGCTCACCCCGCGCCCCGGAGCAACGGCTGTGCCGGTCGTCGGCATCTCTGGCCTGGGAGGCGTCGGCAAGTCCGTCCTCGCGACGCACGCCGCCCACCTGCTTCGACCGATGTACCCGGACGGGCAGCTGTTCGTTGACCTGGCGGCCATGTCCCAGAAGCGGCCGATTGCGGAGGTGCTGGCCGAGCTGCTGATGTCGCTGGGGGTGCCGACTCATGACTTGCCTGCGTCCGTCGCGGGCCGGGCCGCGCTGCTGCGATCGGCTCTGGCTGGGCGGCGGATCCTGATCATGATTGACGACGCGGCCGGGCTGGCGCACGCGCAGCCGTTCCTTCCCGGCACGGCCGGGTGCGGCGCGCTCATCACCAGCCGGTCGGTGCTGACCGGCCCCGGGATCCGTAATCTGCGGCTCCAGCCGCTGGGCGAGGTTGAAGCACTGCGGCTGCTGGAAGAGATCGTCGGACCGGACCGGACCGGCCGAGAGGCCGAGGCGACCCGCCAGGTGCTGGCGGTGTGCGCTGGCCTGCCGTTGGCGGTGCGGATCGTCGGCTCCCGTCTGTCGACGCAACCACACTGGCCGATCCGGCTGCTCGCCGACCGGGTGAAGGACCAGCTTGTCGAGCTCGCGGACGGGGGCCTCGCGGTGGCCGCGTCCATCGCCGAAAGCTACGACGCCCTCGGGGCGGACGCGCGGCACGCGTTCCGGGTGCTGTCACTGGCCGGAGCCGGGGACTGGCCGATGTGGCTGGCGGAGATGCTCCTCGGAAAGGAGAACGGCGAGGCCGCGCTGAGCATGCTGACGATGCACAGCCTGCTCACCCCGGCCGGGATCGACGCGATGGGGCACCCCCGCCACCGCATGCATGACCTGGTGCGGGCGTTCGCCGCCGAGCGGCTGGCCGAGAACTCGGCCGAGCGGGACGTTGCCTTGGAGCGGCTGATGTGCGGTTGGGCCGAACTGGTCGCGCTCGCCGAGCAGACCGCGACGGGGCAAGAGCCGTTCTACCCGCCTCCGCTCGCCTTGGGCATGGAGAGGTACATGCCGGCGGCGGCCCGGGACTTGATCACCAAGGATGCGGATTCCTGGTTCGGCGCCGAGGCGACGACGATCATCGGCGTGGTGCGTCAGGCGTGCGATGCAGGATGGCACCGCCTGGCTCATGGGATCGCCGCACGCCTGTCCGCGTACCTGTTCCGGCGTGGGCTGTGGCGGGAAAGCCAAGCGATGTGGCGCACCGTCATGCACGCGGCGGTAGCTGGCGGTGACGCCTGGCTGGCCGAAGAGGCGCGCCATCATGTGGCGTCGCTGATCCTCGAGGAGCCGGGCGGGCCGAGCAGGGCGCGCCCGATGCTCGACCTGTGCGCGATGTCGTTCGAGGCGATCGGCCACTATCAGGGGCTGGCGCGTGCGCTGGCGCTCCGCGCGACGTGCGACTACATGGTCATGCGGGACGGTGGTGTCCCTCCGGCGGGAGACGCGGTCGCGGACGCGCTCCGCGGCTTGGAGCTGGCACGTCAGACGAGGAACCGGTATGCCGAGGTGGCATGCCTGCGTGCGCTCGGCCTGCTGTTCAGAGTCCACGGCGAATACGACCGGGCGATCGACTTCGCCCGGCAGGCAGTAGAGCTGGGAGGCCGGATCACGGCCGAGCGTGGTGAGCAGACGTACCAGATCTGGGCGGCGGTGGCTTATGCCGCTGTGCTGCTCAAGGCCGGCCACTATGAGCAGGCGCTTGCCGTGGCGGAGCAGGCGCGGCTCAGCGTGGGCGGAGTCGGGACTCCATCGGCGGAAGCCGAAGTCGTCGTGCAGATCGCGGGCGCCTTGGTGGGGTTGGGCCGCCTGGAAGAGGCGACGGGGCTGTATGAGGAGGCGGCGGGCCTGTTCGCGGCGACTGGGGATCCGCGGCAGGGCCGGGTGGTGGCCAAGCGCGCCGCCTCGCTGGGGGGTTAGGGCATGCGCGCCACTCCGGCGGCCACGCGCCACGGCCCCGGAGTGGCGGTGGTGTCGGGCCACTGCTCGACCGGCACCAGGCCCGGCGGCTCCAGTTCCAGCCCGTCGAAGAACTGCTCGACGTCTGCCCAGCTGCGCCACACCAGCAGGCTGTTCGGGGCGCGGTAGTACTCGTCGATCCTGGCGCGCATCTCGGCGGGCAGCTCATCGGTGGCGGTGCTGATGACCAAATAGGATCCCGGGGCGAGCCGGGACATCAGGCCGCGGATGATACCGATCGGGTCGTCGGCGGCTTTGATGTAGTGCATCATGCCGATCAGCAACAGGGCCGCCGGGGCGGTCCAGTCGAGGAGCCGGTTGAGCTCGGGGTGGTCGATGATGCCTTGCGGATCGCGTAGGTCACCTTCGATGTAGCTGGTGGTTTCCCCGTCCAGCAGCAGTCGTCCTTCGGTCACGGCCAAGGGGTCGTTGTCGACGTACAGGACTCGGGCGTCCGGCGCGGCGACCTGGTGCACGTTCTGCCCGGTCGGCAGGCCGCTGCCGATGTCGATGAACTGCCGGATTCCGAGCGAGGTGAGGTGCTGGACTGCGGCCACCAGGAAACGCCGGTTGGCCAGGGCGAGCTCTCGCACCGGCCAGGCCTGCATCACCTGTTCCGCAACCCTGCGGTCCGCTTCAGAGTTGTGTGTACCTCCGAGGAGGTAGTCGTAGACCCGGGCAGGGGACGGGGTGGAGAGGTCGACCTCGTTCATCATGGCCTGTTTCCTAAAATTAACCAGCCGTGTGGGGACAGCGAAATTTGACCACATTTGCTGTAGGTGCACACATGGACCTAACGAAGGGGAGCGTTACCTGAGCTGTTCGGGTAGACGATCCCCTTTCACGCTAATTGCGCTTCATGTCTGGTTGAGCGAACGGCGCGCGAATAGGACCAACCCGCCTTTCGATCCCCTCAAATCGGACATAAATGGGGATTTCATACACGGCGATCGTGACGCCTGGGGCGATCCCGCGGGCCAGTCCGACGAGTAGATCGCGACGAACAACGACAGGATCACCAGGGCGTCACGTAGCCGAACGAACAGTGAAGGCGCGTCGTTCATCGCAGCCTCCTGGCGGCGAGTTCCGCGGCGGCCTTCTTACTGGTGTCCGGGCCGACGATGCCATCGACGGCGAGGCGCGCGTCTTTCTGGAAGCGGCGGGTCATGGCGGCGGTGTGCTCGCCGTACAGGCCATCCGCAGTCAGAACGTAGTCGAGCCGCTTCAGGGTGGTCTGCCAGTCCTCGACGTCGGCGCCACGCATGAGGGGGCGGCCCTGGACATACATGAGGAGCCGGCCGGAGGCGGATGGAGTGGCGGGTTTGCTGGGCGCCGGGGTGGCGGGTTTGCCGGAGGTGGCCGGGGCGGGGCAGCCGCGCCGGACCCAGTCGTACAAGGGGCCGCCGGGGCAGTCGGTGCCGTAGCCGTCGCGGTGGCCCTTGAGGTCGTTGCCCGCGGCGCCCTTCGAGCGGAGGTAGGCGACGGCGTCGAGGATGCCCCACAGGACGCCGTCGTTCGGCTGGGTGAATCCGGCGTTGCCCACCAGGCCGAGCACAGCGTAGTGGCCCGTGTTGAGTCCGGCGCCGTTCGCCGAGGGCAGGTGGTGGGGGCCGCGGCCTTCGAACACCTGCCGATGGGGGCAGGCGACCATGCTGTAGCCGAGGTCGATCCAGCCGTTGCTGTCCATGTGCTGGCGCTGGAACGCCTTCACGAGCGCGACGCAGATGTCGTGGTCGCGGACGATGCCGGGGTCGACGGATCCGCCGGTGTAGTGGACCTTCACACCGCGGGTGGAGGTGAGGTAGGTGTAGGCGCTGCGGGGCGCGCGGGCGCCCCACTCGTGGCGGGTGATCAGGTCGATGGCCATCGGGGTCCTCCCAGGGCGGGGTCGTGTTCAGGGGAAGGGTCGCGGGCCGGGCGGTTAACGTCAGCCCTCGGCCCGGCGGCGGGCGGCGGTGGAATTGCGGCGGGGGGCTCCGGCGGCGTCCACGACTGTGTAGATCGTTTTGAGGGAGGTGTGCAGGCGGGTGACGATGTGTTTGACCGGTTCCTGGGATCGGTAGGCGTCCAGGATCGCGGTGCGCTTGCGGTCGGTCAGCGGTTCGTTGCGTGGGCTCCGGACCGCGATGCCGTGAGCCTTGAGGTGAGCGCTGATGGTGCCGTAGGTGGTGCCGTATTGGGCGCCGATGCGGGTCATCGAGGCGCCCTCGGCGTAGCGGCGCGCGATGTCGTCGATGTTGGCCCGAACCGGTGAGACGTGCCGGTTGGGGGTCTTGCCGTGGGTTTTCAGCACGTACCTCACGCCGAAGTCGGAGCGGCTCATCATGCGGGCGATTTCGCCCGGCGTGTGGCCGGCGTCGTGGGCGGCGAGGATCGCGGTTTTCTCCGCAGCCGTGATGAGGCCATAGCGGGTGGGCGGGCGCCGCGGCACGTTGTATTCGGTCAGGATGCTGTGCACCGCGCTGTGAGAGACACCGAGGTTGGCCGCTACCTCGCGGATCGCTTTGCCGTCCTTGTAGAGGGCTATGGCGCGCTCCGCGACGGCTTGCGACCACGGCCGTTTGCTGGAGGGGCGGAAGGTGACGTCTGCGTTCTTGAGGACCCGGTGGACGCTGCCGCGCGCGACGTCGAGGTGTTCGGCGATTTCCTGGATGGTCTGCCCGGCGTCGTACATGCGGGTGAGGTCGTCGTCAGTGATGGCCAGGAGCTGAGCGATGTGCTCCGGGGTGGTGTTGTAGTGGCGCGCGATGTCCTCGACGGTGTGGGTTTCCTCGTGCAGGGTCCAGACG
This sequence comes from Streptosporangium sp. NPDC051022, assembly GCF_040683035.1. NCBI lineage: Bacteria > Bacillati > Actinomycetota > Actinomycetes > Streptosporangiales > Streptosporangiaceae > Streptosporangium > Streptosporangium sp. NPDC051022. The sequence continues at coordinate 65,466 of NZ_JBFBCF010000028.1, forward strand.
CGGGTCAGGCTGATTCCCGTTTTGGCGCGTACCTTGCTGGGCAACGTGGGCCTACCGCTCACCTGCGGGTCCGGCGTCTTGGGCGGGGCGGTCGGGTGCTCTCCGTCGCGGATGAGGATGCAGCGGATCAGACGGGGAGGGAGGCCGACATCGGCGCTGATGTCGGCGATGGACTGGCCGGCCCGGTGGCGGGTGGTGAGGTCGTCGTCGGCCAGGGCCAGCACGGGGGCGAGCCGGAACGAGGGCAGGCCGAGTTGCGTGGCGATGGCGCGGGGGGCGTGGCCTGCCTGGTCGAGGGTTCGAATCTGAGTGATGGTGGCCGGTTCGGCGGGGGCTTCGATGCCTGCGGGGGTCGTCATGGCGGGCACCATGCCGGATGGGCGGGGCTTGTGTCTTGCTTCGATCTGGGGAGTGCACGGCGAGGGGCGCCCGCCGTGCGGCGGGCGCCTTTTCACGCTGGGTTCCTTCCGAGGGGGCCGCCTGCTGTCAGGGGTCAGACGGCGGCGGGTGGCGGGAACTTTTCGGCGGCGTCGGCGGCGCTCATGTGGCCTTGCACCTTGTCGTAGGGCAGGGTGTCGGTGTCGGTGGACAGCTGGCCGTGCCGGTTGTAGGCGTCAGCGAAGCGCATGATGGTCCGGCCGATGCCGAGGTGTCCCCAGGGGACGGTGAGGGTCTTCTTGTTGACGCGCTTGATCTCCCACCAGGTGCCGGAGTAGAGCACGAAGTCGCCGCGCTGGAAGTCGTCGGGGCCCCAGATCTTCACGCCTTCGGCTTCGGCCTGCGCGATGATCGCCCCCCAGTGGGCGATCTCGTCGGCGAGCTGGGCCTTGTCGTGCTGGAGGCGGTCGAGGTGCTCGCCCGTGGCGGGCATGGGCTCGCCGTACCAGCGTCGGCGGCCGGGCGGCGGGGTGCCGTCGATGGCGCGCTGTACGCGGCGCAGTTGCTCTTCTAGGCGTTCGATGCGGCGACGCGTGACGCCCGGGTTCTTGCGGTGTTCTTCCAGGTGGGCGGCGGCGTTCGCGCGGCCTGCCCAGTGCGCCGCGCGGTCGCCTTCGGCGATGGCCTTGCGGGTGTGGTTGTCGCTGCGCTCCAGGGCCCTTTCGTGGCGGCGCTGGGAGTGGTGGCCGAGGAGGATGGGCTGGCCGAGTGGGATCCCGGCGGTCGCGGCGCGAGCGGTCTCCCGGTGGGTGTCGGAGCGGCGGGCAGCGTTGCGGGCGAACCCGGTGTAGGCGTCGGCGCGGGCGTCGGCCCGCTCGTACAGCTCCGTCTCGCGGGCCTCGGCGGTGCGGGTCTGGTCGCTGTATTCGACCTCAACGGTGAACCCGGCGCCCCGGAGCCGGGTGGCGATCTCCTCGACGCGGGCGCGGTTGAGGCTGTTGTGGCGGTCGCGGGAGTGGGGGACGTACCAGGCGTCAATGTGGCTGCCCCACTTGAGGCCGAGGCCTCCCTTGGAGCGGTTGCCAAGGAGCTTGTTGGAACCGTCTGCGCGGCTGGTGCCGGTGACGGTGATGCCTTCGGCGGATGAACAGTGAACCGTGATCAACGGGTGGTGCCTTTCCAGGAGAGCATGGGTTGGGAGCCGCACGCCGCTTGTGCGGCTCTCGCTGGATGATGCGACGGTCTGGCGCCCCTGCCCTGTGTGGGCAGGGGCGCAGGCCGTCAGGCGGCGGTGAGGAAGCTCACCGCGACGCCGGTTATGCCGGGGCCGTGGGTGCCGTCCCAGTGGACATAGGCGCTGCCGAGAATCTCGCCGCCGGTGTCGTAACTGGCGGGTTCGGCGTCGCCCGTAACGGTGCCGGGTCGGCCGCCCTGAACGTGGCGGACGCGGTCGCCTACGCGGACACTGACGGTGTAATCGTCGGCGTCAGCGGGGTTATTGGTGAGCATGGACCCTCCTCAGGTCGGAGTGCCGTCCCGCCCGGGTGGCGGGACGGCTTGTGTGGGGTGGATCAGACGAAAGTCAGGACGGTGACGTTGGCGGGAGCGTCACCCACGATCAGGCCGAGTTCCTGGTCTGCCGTCTCCAGGTCGGGGTAACGCTCGGCGTAGCGGTTCAGGGCCTTGTGCTGGACCTTGAGCAGGTCAGGGTTGGTCTGGGAGTCGTAGACGGGGTTAAGCCACATCACGAGCGCACCATCGCCGCCGGGGCGGGTGTTCTCTTCCACGAGATGGGCGTGCTTGAACCCTTCGAACGCGGCGAGCATGCGGCGCTGGTCGGGGGTGAGGCTACGCAGGTAGGCGTTGGCCATGTCTCGGACGGTGATGAAGTCCGCGCGGACGTGGCCGAAGTCGTTGCACACGGCGAGGTGGCGCCCCATGTAGGCGAGCGCAACGGCGGCGTTGGCCGTGATGGCGCGGTAGGCGGTGGGGTCGTCCTCGTGGCGGCTGGTCAGGTCGTGAAGGGCGTCGATCTGGCGGGCGAGGGTGAGACCGTCCCGCCGGGGGTTGATGGGTTTCCAGCCGAGCAGGGTCGCCGCGAGGCGAAGGAGGTAGACGACGTGAAGGCTGTCGTTACGGGTGGTGGCCATGTAGATGTTCCTTCCGGTGCCGGGGTGGCCCCGCTTGGCCACCCCTTCCAACACCTCCAACTCTAACACTTCTTTGATCTAGCGTCTATGGGTTAAAAGGGGTATGTTTGGGGTGTGGCGGTGAGCGGCACCGCCCCATCGGAAGGAACACCCACCCCATGACTTTGCTGGTCAAGGCACTCGACCCGTCCATCGACCTTCCCCCGGCAAACCCGTTCACCGACCTGCACTGCCCCAACTGCGGCACGCCGTTCCCTGGGACGGTCGAGGCGGGGGAGGGGATGGAAACGACGTGCTGCGGTGAGCAGGCATGCCACGGTGCCGACGATGGGGACTGCGGATGCCTTGTCACCTGCTACCGGTGCCCCCGAACCCTTCTGAGCGTGGACGCGCGCCGCAACCGCGACGGAAACCCGCTGTGCGGTTCGTGCTGGCGAGGGCCGGAGCACATCGGCATCCCGAGGCACGGCCGGGTCCGGCTGGTGGGACAAGTCGAAAGCTGATCTACGTGGGGGTCGGGAGCGGCCCGACCCCCGTTTCACCCCTGGGAAGGAACACGATGCTGAATCACGACGTGGTGGAGTTCGTGCGGCGCGGATACTGCGGCGCGTCCACGGAGTTTCTGGTCAACGTGACCACCCTGGCGACGTTCCGGGAGTGCCTGCGGGCGATTCGCCGGTACAACCGGTTCGACGCCGAGGAGGTCATTGGCCTTCTGTCGGAGGACCTGTTCGGGAAGCTGCGGTGGGTTCAGGTGGGGCGGGCGACGTCTCCGCTGATCGTGGCGAGGATCGCGTCTGAGACCTACCAGCAGCGCGACCGGACCGAGTCGGAGAACCGGCTCATCCCTGCGGAGGGCATGCAGAGGACCGCGCGGCAGCTAATGAAGGTCGGCCGGCGGAGCGGCGCCGAGTCTGTGACGTGGATTGACGAGGACGGGGGCGTGCGCGAGGGCAGGCCGCGGGAGGATGCGCGGCCGCACACGGTGCGCTTGTGGTGGAGGTGAGGTAGGCGATACAGGGGGCCGCGTCCGGGTGGGGCGCGACCCCCTGTTGGTGTTTGCGGGTGTTGTTCCTGGTCGTGACGTTTCCCCACTCACGCGAACCCCAAAAAACCCATAGACGCCACATAAAAGAACTGTTAGAGTTTGAGGTGTTCGGGGCGGCGGCCATGCGGGGCCGCTGCCCAGCTTCAACCGGAAGGGAACGCCTTGATGCGTTTCATCATGGGCCTGTTGATGGCCCTGGCGGCGGCCATGGTCGCCGTTGCTCTCCCCTCCCCCGCCGTCGCGGCGCCCGCCAAGGGCGCCGTCGTCTCCCCCGCCGAGGGGGCGGTCTTGACCGCTGGTGAGGCGGTCGTCTTCGAAGCGACCGCATCGGGGGTGTGTGCCCCGGAACTACTGGTCACCCCGCCCGGCGGTGAGCCGGTGCGGGTCGCGACCGGCAACGGGGGTGCTTTGTGCACCGCCACCATCACCCTGTCGGGGACGTGGACGCCGACCATGGCGGGCACGCACACGGTCGCGGTGGCCGAAGGCACACTCACGGTGGCATCGCGCGCTGTGGGTGTGGTGGCTGCCCCCGTGACCATCGCGCCGACCCCCACGCCGACTGAGACGCCGACCATGTCCCCGACGCCGACCGCGCCCCGGGAAACGGCGGCGCAGAGCCCGGCACCGACCCCCACGGTCGTCGCGACGGTCACGATGTCACCGAAGCCCACCAAGAAGCCGACCCCGACGCCGAGCCCGACGCCGAGCGCGTCGGTAACGGCGACGCCGAGTGTGGCGCGCGCTGTGGCTTCTCCGGCGCCGCTCGTGAGCAGCGCGCCGCCTGCTCAGCCCCCCGCCCCGGTGGTTGCGCTCCCGGCGGTCTCTGAGACGTCCAGGGACGTGCAGATGCCCGTGGTGCTGCCTGTGGTCACACTGGCCGCTCCGGAGCCTCCCATGGCGTTTCAGATGGCGCCGGTGGCTGCCGGTGACGGCGGGTTGGGTGTGGCGCTCATCGTGGTCGTGGCCACGTTGATGGCGGTGGGTGCGGTCGGGTTCGTCGTCTGGCTGTTCATGGCCAGCCGGAACCGGCGCGAGCCCGGACGCTCTGAGGTCTGACCGGTCATCATGGCCGCCCCCGTCCCGTGCGGGGCGGGGGCGGCTCCCGAGAGGAGGACATCGTGAGGCAGAGGCACGTGGTCCGTGACCGGTTGGCCGCCACGGGCTGCACGGCCGCGAACCGCTACCTGGAGTGGGGGCGAGACCAGCTCAAGCCCATGCGGGAGCTGGAGGATGCCAGCACGGCAGTAGCCAGGGCCAAGGGGCAGCACGAGCAGCGCAGTGACGAGTGGACCGCCGAGCAGCTGGAGCGGACACAGCTTCGGTGGCGTGCTGCTCGGGCGGCGAACCGGGCGCAGAACATCGCGGTGATGCAGGCGCAGACAGCAGCGCAGGCCAAGGACGCGCGTGCGGCCGAGATCGTCACACGGGAGCTGATGGCGATGTGGGCGGACTACGACGCCCGGTGGGACGCCGAGGCCGAGTCTTCCTCTCCTGCCTGATCTTCCTCTTGGGGCGCCCGTTCCGATCGGGGGTGCGGGCGCCCCTCCCCTGCGCCGAAGGTCTCGGCGATGCCCAAGGGGGCCGGCCGTTGGGCTGGCGGCGCTCGCGGGCTTGTGACCCGGTGTCCGCCGTGCGGCGGACACCCCAAATCAACCCACTCAAACCTATAGACGCCATTTAAAAGAAACATTAATATTTGAAGTGTCGCCAGGACATCGAATGCGAGAGGGGTCACCATGCACAGCACTGCCACCAGGGAGGTTCCCGCCGAGCGGTTCCGCGACGGAGTCCACGTTCAGCGGGTCAACATCTACACCCCCGGCGGGCAGTTCCTCCGCCAGGCGCCCTACCCCGGGACTCCGCAGGAGGCCCGTGCCTGGGCCCTCCGCCAGGTTCTGTGCGGCTGACGCTCGGCGCCCGGAGGTAACCCCGGGCGCCCGCCCAGGAGAAGGACCGACACGGGACCTCCAGGACCGGCTACGCGCCGGGGCCACCGATACCCAACAAATCGGAGGTCACCATGTCGATCACCTTCCACACCTCGCTCCGCATCGGGCCGGAGGTCAACCTCGCCAACGGCAACGCCGCCTGGCTGCTTGGCCTGCTCGGCTACGACGGACAGGAGGGGTGGGGGCAGGCTCCGGCGGAGGACTTCCTCGGCCGGGCCCTGCTCGCCCTGGGCCTGCTCGACATCGCCACCGATGACGAGCACGGGCGGCTGACCGTCTTCGACGGTCGGTTCGTCTCATGCGGCACGGCCCCCGGCTACCTGGCCGGGCGGCTCGCCGAACTCCAGGAGCTCGCCTGCTGGGCTCACCAACACCATGTGCCGGTGGTGTGGGGGTAACCCTGCCCGCCGGGCGGTGGCCTGCCCGTCTCGGGCGGGCCACCGCTTCCAGAAGAACCGGCCACCGAGGAGAGAGAGCCGCATGAACCGCAACCGCTTCACCGCCCACACCGCCGACTCGCTGCGGTTCTTCTTGGACGGCCCGGCCGGTGTGGTGGAGTTGCGCATCACGGGCGCCTACGGGGTGCTCATCGTCGGCGGCGAGGCCGAGGCGCTGCCGGGCGGCGAGATCGCGTTGCTGTGGCGGGCGGCCGGCCAGGACGACGCCGCGGTGTGGGGCGAGCTCGAGCGGCGCTACGACGCGGTGACCGCGCCGCCGGAGCCCGTGGAGCAGGAGCCGGGGGCGGAGTTCGACGGCCTGCGCACGGCTGTGGCGTGGTGCGAGTTCGCGGCCGGTCACGGGGACACGGGAGACGTCGCGGCGGCTGAGGAGGCGCATCTGAGGGCGTTGCAGGAGTTCTTCCGGAACCGTGAAGCGTAACCATAACTTTCCCCAAATAAACCCCTAGACGCCATTCTGTAAAGACATTAGAGTTTTAGGTGTTCACAGGGGCAACAATTCAACAGAGGAGATCACATGCCGGATCGCGACGTTCCTCCTCTCCTTGAGGGAGATGAGATGGGCTGGAGCTTTGACGAGCCCTGCGAGTGCGGAAGCGGCAACACCTACCGTGATTGCCGTTCCTGCTGATGAATCCGACGCCCCCGCGCCCCGGCGCGGGGGCCTGATCTCCTCTCCCGCCCGGCTGCCCTATCGGGGCGGGCACCGGGCGACGCATCACCGACCTGAACAACACCGACCTGAGGAGTTCGCTCATGAACAGCAGCACCACGAAGGCCGCCGCGCGAATCCAGGAGCTGGCCGCGCAGCTCGCCGAGGAGCTGGAGGAGCAGGACAAGAAGCCGGACCGGTTCGCGACCGCGTGCTTGGTGCTCGCGACCCGGACTGCCGAGGCTCAGACGAGGTCGTACGCCGAGGCCGGGCAGTGGATGGCCGCGCTCGTCGAGGTGCTGACGTGGGATCTGCTGTACGCCTCCCCTGGCGGGCCGCCCGGCGGCATGGCCGAGGCGGGCCGCCGCGCCCGGCAGGAGGCGGAGCGGCTCGTCCGGTGGTCGCGTGAGAACCCCGACGAGCTCGACGTGGGCTACGACTCCAGCTTCGTCGTGTGGACCGTCTGACTGGGCCGTCTGACGCTGCGCTGGCCGCCTCTCCCCCACCGTGCCGGACGGTGGTGGGAGTGGCGGAGGACGGAACGTCAAACCCCCAACCCGTGAAGGAGCGTTCCGCCATGCCCAAAATCCGCCTTGTTCTGTCGGCCGTCGCCGCGCTGGTCCTGGTCGGCGCTGTGACCGCGTGCACGCCCGTCGACGGCGGCGACTCCCGCTCCTCGGGGAGCTCGTCATCTCAGGAGGTTCACCACAAAAAGTCGAAGAAGGCGCCAGAGCCGGTCGAGGAGTGTGAGCCCGCCCCAGCCGGGACGGCGTCGGATACACCGCCGGAGCCGGTCGAGAACTACGACGAGCAGGCCGCGATCGGCGACTGCTGACCCCACGGAACCGAAGGACGTCATCGTGAAGGTCTACATCATGTACTGCGGTCCCTGCGGGGGAGAACTGCGTGTGCCGGAAAACGCTATGACTGTCACGTGCCCTACCTGCAAGAGGGATATTCAGGTCACGTACACCTCGTAGGAGGAAGCACCAGGAGTTTGTGGGCGCCAGCCGTACTGTACAGCTGGCGCCCACAGGCGTTTCTACGACAGGAACTGGCGCGTGCCCGCGTCGTAGAGGACCGGATCCCCGGGCCTGGCGAAGTCGACGCCGAACCGTAGCCAGGCGATCGAGGGTGGGGCGTCGTCTTCGGTGTCGTCGTCCGGCTCGTCTTCAGGGTGGGCGTCGGGGGCGGGGTTCTCCTTCGTCTCCCGCACTGGACCGCTCGGCCGGGCAGGTGTGGCCGGGGCTTCCTTCGGCTCCCACCGCAGACCGTCACCGGTCCAGGGGCACGGTTCGGCGGGGCCGCGGAAGTAGGCGTGCGGCGTCCAGGCAGGTGCCCGGCGGACCTTCTCCACGGCATCCCGCAGGAGTTGCGGGGTGAAGGGTGCCGGGTATCCGAGGATGCCAGTGAAGCGTGGTTCGCGGTCGCCGATCACCAGGCGGTCGAACGCTTCGGCTGCGGACGCTTCGATCCTCTGCTGTGCCGCGGTCAGGGCACGCTCAACGATGTCGGCCACGGCAGGCGGGGCCGGCTCTGCGGCGGTCCCGGTGTCAGCGTGCGGGTAGGCAGCGGCCAGGTCCCCGGCGAGGTCGGCCGCGGTCGCGGCCGGGTGACGGCGCGCGAGAGTCTCGGCAGTCTCCAGGAACTCGAGCGCCTGGCCTCCGAGGCCGTCCGTGGCGTACTGGTGGGCGCGGCGGATCCCGGCGATCCACCAGTCGTACTCCGGGGTGCCGTACTCCGGGACCTCGCTGAGGGGTTTCTGCCCTGTGGAGGGGTTCCACTGGCCGAGCGCGATCTGCTCGGCGGCGCGCAGCGTGAAGTTGACGCTGCACACCTGGCAGGAGGGGCGCACGCCGGAGCCCGGCGGGTGGTCCGGACACCGCTGCTGTTGGCCGCGGAGGCGGGCGGCGATGTCGTGCCGTACTCGCCCCTCGATGGTGTTCTCATCGAGTTCGGCTGGGGCGGTGGGCAGCTCGGCGAAGACGGGCGGGTCAACACGTGAGTCGACGTCCCAGCGGGTGCCGGTGATGGCGGTCAGCAGCTCACCCACGCGGCTGTACCCGTTCAGGTACAGGAAGTTGGAGTTGGCGTCGTCGCCGTCGAACCCGAGCGTGAGCATCCGGATGGCGGAGGGGGGATAGAGGCCGGGCAAGCTCAGGTCGATGGTGACGCAGCGCTGGGTGAGGAGCTCCCACAGGCCCCGGCTGCGGTGGCGAACGGCGTCGAGGAGCACCATCCACAGGTCTTCACGGCCGCGCTCCGGCCACCACAGCCCTCCCCTCGAAGGGGAGGCCGGGCCGGTGAGGGCGAGCACCAGCTCGGCGAGGTGCGCGACCGCGGGCCCTCCGGCCGTCAGGCCGACGATGGGCGGCCGACCGTTGCGGGATTGGGTGTCGGCGAGGTGCTGAGCGGCGAGGTCGGCCACTTGGCCCAGGCGGCGGATGGCGGCTTCGGTGCGGAGTTCGGCCCGCGCGGTCTTCGTGGTGCAGTCGCATGGCGTCACTTCGGGGACTCCTCGGGGGTCTGGTTGGCTTCGTGGTCCTGGCGGGCTTTCGAGACGCGTGCGGCGAGCGCGTCGAGGTTGACGCCGTGGGAGAGGTGGACGGCGCCGCCGTCCGGGCCGGACACCTCGACGGCCTTGACGGGTCTCCAGTCCTTGCCGCGGGTGCGGGCCAGGTACTCCAGTGCGACCTTTCCGTCAGGTGGCGTGTACTGGGTTTCGGTCTCCTCCGAGCCGTCCGGCCGGGTGCGGGTGACCTCCTTGACCACGGCGCCGCCCTTGGCTGCGAGCACCACGACGTCGACCATCTCGGCCTCTGCCTCGGCGCGGGCGCGGGTGACGGCGTCGCGGAAGTCACGGAACAGCTCCGGCGCGTCTTCAGGTTCGCCTTGGTCGAGCCACCGGTAAACAGTCGACTCATGGACGCCGGTGAGGTCGCAGGCGGTTCTGAGGTACTGGCCGGCGGCGAGGTGTCGGCACAGCTCTTCCTGAAGTTCCGGGGTGAGCTTCGTCTTGCGGCCGAACTTGCCGTTCTCCTCCTCCTGCTCCTGGCCGTCCGCGGTGGTGAAGTCCTGGCTGGTGGTCATGGCTTCTCCGTGATGGTTCCGAGGGTGCGGGCGATGAGGTCGGCTTCCAGGGCGGCACGGTGGCAGGTGGCGTAGTAGCGGGTGGCGATGGACTTGCCGACGCGAAAGACACGGCCCTGCCGGATGAGGGTGTCGAGGGCGTGCTTGCTGCTGCCTTCGCTGCCGGTGATGGAGTCGACGGCGGAGCGGAACACACCGTTGATTCCGGCTTGCACGATGGCGGCGTAGACCTGCTCGGCTTTCTCAACAGCGGATCCGGGGGCGGCGTATCGGTGCTTGCTCGCCTCGACCGGCGCCGGGGAGGTGAGAGGGAACAGGGTGTCGTCGGCGCCGTGGGGGGTGGCGACGCCGGCGGCGATCAGGGCGTCGGCGAGGTCGCGGGGCAGGGTGACGGTGGCGATGGCGGACGGCTTGGGGGTGGTCATCGTGTGCTCCAGGCGGTGAGGAGGGCGGTGTGCTGGGCGGGGTCGAGGAGGTCGCCGGTGGCGTGGAACGCAGTGACTGCGGCGCTGCTTGAGCCGTTGTGCATGAGGTCGCACATGGGGCGCAGGGTGACGCGGGCGGCGACTCCGTTGGTGAGCGCGCCGAGGCGGCCGGCGAGGACGGCGACGATGGAGTGGATGAGGGTCTCGGGGTTGGTGGGGCGGGCGGCGAGCGCTTGGACGAAGCGGGTGATCTGCCCGGCGTGGGGGTAGACGCCGCCCCCGGGCGGCAGGTGGGCGACGTCGACGGTGCCGGTGTACGGCAGGGCGTGGCAGGTGCAGATGCCGCGGACGGGGATGGCGCAGACGGCGATGTGGGCGGCCGGGGTGTGGAAGCCGTCCGGGGTGTGGCGGGTGAGGGTTTCGAGGTAGCGGCCGGGGTTGACGTGCAGGCCGTAGGTGAGGTTGCGCATCGCCGTCGCGAAGCGGCGGCCGGTGCCCTTGGTGGGGCTGGAGGTGGTGTCGATGCCGAGGCCTTCGAGGAGTCCGGTGGCGTGGTCGTTGAGGGACAGGCCCTCCGCGTCGGCTGCGGGGCTGCTGGTTTCGTCGCGGGCGGGCTCCCAGGGGCCGGGGAGGTTGTCGGTGATGCGGGTGGTCACAGCGGTGCGGGCGACGGTGTCGGGAGAGGTCACAGCTGGGCTCCGGCTTTCTCGAAGGTGGGTTCAGGTGAGGGTGAAGCGGGCGATCTCGGCGAGGACGACCGCGGCGGCGGCGGTGTAGGCGGCGTAGCGCAGCGGCGTGATGGTGGTGGTGGCCGCGGCCCACACGAGGATCCCGGCGAGGGCCAGGAGCCCGGTGTGGAGTGCGGCGGTGGCCCACCAGGCGCCGGGTTCCTGGCCGGGTTGGCGGTGGCTCATCGCGCCGCCAGGGGGCGGGCGGGATGTCGCGGGTACACCTGGGTCGGCTCGTCGACCTCGCCACGGTGCTCGTCCGCCCCGGCGGCTGGCGGGTACGGGTTCGGGTGCGCCTGGCGGGTGGAGGCCTCAACGGGAACGGGGACGGCGGGTTCGAACATGCCGCGCGGCCGGGGACTGGGCAGTCCGGCGGGGGTGATGCCGCGTTCGCGGGTGAGGTCGTCGTAGATGGGGGTGCCAGGGTCGGTGGTGAACCATGCGGCGTGGAAGGGGCTGGTCAGGGCTGCGTGCGTGTCCATACGGGCTGGTGTAGCGGGCCAGTGGGGTTTACGTCTGGTCTCGACCGGAAGGGTTGGAGTCGAGGAACGCGAACGGCGGCCGTCCCTGCGCGAGGGGTGGCCGCCGTCGTGACGTTCTGAGAGAAGTGCGAGTCCCGGATCCCGCCTTCGGCGGTGACTTTCGGGGTCAGAACAGGTGATCAGTTCTCGCCGTTGGCGGTGGCGAGAAGGTCTTGGGCGTCTGAGGCGCCGTGGTCGGCGGCGCGCTCGATCTCGAACTCGATACGCCTCCACTTGGTGGCGTCCTGTTGGACGGAGGCCAGCTCGGTGCGGAGCCGGTTCACCTCGGTCTCGGCCTCGCGGAGGCGGACGAGTACGCCGCCCATGCGTTCCCCCATGAACGAGGTCAGGTTCAGGCAATACCAGTCTTCTCCTTCGCCTGGCTTCGGGTGTTCGTGAGCGAGCCTGTCGAGGAACGCGGTGGCGAGCTCCTCGATCATGTCGTCAGACGAAGCTCGGCTGGTCAGCATGTCCAGCGCGGTTCTGCGAGGGGCGTTCATGTAGTTGTCCCTTCGGGTGTGCTCGAAGTGATAGCCCCCGCGTGGTGCGCGCGGGGGCAGGCGGGAGGCTCAGGGGTAGGCGGAGGTCTTCAGATCGCGATGGATGCGGTCGCCTGGGAGGCGTCGCGGGGGGATCCGGTGCCGTGCTCCTGGCAGAGGCCGATGCTGCGGCAGTGCGGTTCCAGGCACATGCCGATCTTGTTCTTCGCGGTGACGAGGGCGTCCCATCGGCGCTGGTCGAGGTCGTGGTCGGCCCCGGATCGGTATGTGCCGGGACCGTAGTGGATCTCCGTCCACGCCTTTTCCAGCTCGTCGATCTGGTCGATGTGATCGTTCAGCATCTGGTCGTTTGCCTTCACTGCCTCGTCTTCGGTGAGGTCGCGGAAGTCGTCGTCGGTGAAGCGCTTCGACAGGCGCTCCCGGATTCCGTGAAGGCGGTTCATGACGTCGAGGACGTCGTCGGGGTCGGTGAAGCGCAGGACAACGCCGATGACGTTGTCGAGGCCGGTGGCGGGCAGGACGAGGTCGGCGGAGTCGATGCGCTGCCCGCCGGGGTGGTAGCCGCGGTCGTCGACGTCGGTGTCACGGTGGGTGATGTAGGGGGTGAGAGGGTCGTCCCGGAAGGAACGGCCGATCTCGATGATGTCGGGGCCGACGCTGGTGTGAACGCGGGCAGTGAGGACACGGTTGTCGATGCTCACGGTGTGAAGCTCCTTGTCGGGTGGGGGCCTCCCCGGGTTCGGGGCGGCCGGGGTCAGGTTCGGGGCGGTGTGTCAGAAGGGGGGCTCCTCCATCACGCCCCAGGGGTCGGTGATGTGGGTCTGGACCCAGGGGACGCGGTTGGGCTGCCTCCATGCGGCTTCGGCTTCCTCCCGGGTGACGGGGCGCGTGCGGGCGGTCGGCGGGCTGCCCTTGGTGACGGCGTACTGGTAGGTGCGGGGCAGGTTGCGCAGGCGTTCGACCTCGGCCTCGGCGAAGCGCAGCCGGGCCAGGAGTTCGGGGACGGCGGCCAGCGCTTCGGCGGAGTGCTTCGGGATGCCGGTCATGTCCTCGGCGAGCGCCTTGTGGTAGTGCTTGGCGACGTCGTCGAGGTTGAGCGGCGGTTCCTCGGGCGGTTCCGGGGAGTCGTCGTACGGCCTGCGGTCGTCGTTCCAGTCGTTGATGTCGGTCACGGGGTGGTGCTCCGTTCTGGTTGGTGATGGGTCAGGCGGCGAGGAACAGGCCGAGCTGGGTGGACTGGCTGCGCTGTTCGGTCGTGGTCTGCTGGGCGGGCTTGGCGGTGTGCTCTGGGGTGGTGCGGCGCGGGGTGGGGAACAGGTCGAGCTGGTCGGGGGTGAAGCGCTCGCGTTTGGCTTCGGCGGCGGCGGCTTCGACGCGGTCGCGCCAGGCCAGGGCGAACGTCTGGCAGTTCGCTTCGGAGCGGTGGGTGGTGGAGCCGCACTGGGTGGGGGTGCGGCGGCCGGCGTAGGACCAGGCCATGGAGTCGGCGGTGGTGAGGTAGCGGCCGTACTGGCGGATTCCGGCGAGCTTGACGCCGAAGCCGTGCAGGGGCAGGTCGAGCTGGGCGAGGGTGCGGAAGATGTCGCCGATCTCGCGGGTGGCTTGGCGGCGGCAGACGGAGCCGACGCCGACGACCGGGTAGTCCTGGGCGAGGCGGACGCCGTGCTGCTCGTAGAGGTCGACGCAGGCGAGGTAGTCGTCCACGGTCCAGCCCTGGATGACGGGCATGACGGGGCATTCGGTGGCGTCGCTGTACTGGGGCCACAGCTCGACGAGGCGGACGAAGTTGGTGACGGTGCGGCGCTGATGCTCGGCCACGGTGAGGCCGGTCTTGGCGAGCATGAACGGCTCGCACATCCAGTCCTGGGGGGCTGCCCAGTCCAGGTCGGTGATCTCGTCGTCGTAGCGGGCCAGCGCGCGGACGTACTCCTCGGGGGTGGTGACGAACTCGCCGTGGAGCGACAGTTCGGTGAACGCGCCGGAGTCGATCGCGACGTGCCGATGGACCGGCCATTCCAGGGTGGGGAGCGTCTTGTACGTGCGGAGGACCCGGTGGGAGATGAACAGGGACACGCCGGCCGGGGCGGTATGGATCCAGCCGGGCCGGTGGGTGCCGAGGTAGAAGTGCAGGTCTTCCTCGTCGCAGATCACGCTGTTCCTCCCTTCCAGGGGTGAGGGGGCCGCCCCGGGTGGTGGGGCGGCCGGGCGGAGTTAGTCCTCGTCAGGGGCGGCGGACCGACGGGCCTTCTCGGCGAGTCCGGCGGCGGCAGCGAACACGGCGCTCTGCGCGTAGGCCTCCTCGGGGGTCAGGAACACGCCGCCACCCTCGGGGTAGGGGATGTACACCTCACCCTTGGCCGTGATGATCGGCTCCTCCAGCGGCCCGTACTGGAGGGCTTCGTCGGTGACGGGGGCGACGACGGCGCGGAAGTGGGTGACGGCGTTCTTGTCGGCTTCACCGTCGATCGCGGGGGTCATCTTGATGAAGACGACGTTGCCCTTGCTGGTCAGGCCGGGCCAGGCGTTCAGGTCCTCGCAGAGGTCGTTGTCGCTTCCGGTGAAGAGTTCGGCGACGTCGTCGGCGCTGATCGGCGTGGGGGTGGTGCTCATGTGGCGCTCCTGCCTGATGGCGGTTTGTGATGAGGGGTACGGCGTGTCGGGCGGGGAGATGAGGAGGCGGCGGGTGGGGGCCCGCCGCCTGTTTCGGCTAGTCGAAGTGGATCTGTCCGTAGACGTCGTCGATCGCTGGTGCGGCGTCCTCCTCGGACATGCCGTCCAGGTGGAGCAGCTGGCTGGTGTCGATTCCGGTGCGGTCGGCGAGGTGGGCGTCCGTGATGGCCTGGTGGAGGATCGCGCGGCTTCCGGGGCTCATCTCGGCCATTGGCATCTCCCTTGCGAAGGTTCTTGGGGCGTTGCGAGCGGAGGTCAATCCCGTTCCACACCTCAAATATTAATGCTTTTTTGGAGATGCGTCTACGGGTTTTACTGCACGAGAGGTGAGGTGGCGAGCCGTATGGCCCGGCGAGCGGAGACCATGAGCTGAGCGACGCGGGCGCGGGTACGCTCGTCGACCTGCTGGGCGGTCCATCGCCGGGGTTTGCCGGTGCGGACATAGGTGCCGGTGCGCAGCTCGTTCTGTTCGTCCACGATCTCCCGGGTGAGGTGGTAGAGGGTGCCCTCCTGGACGGCTGCCAGGTCGGGGTTGGTGAGTGCGAGGCGGGCGGCGGTCAGGGCGGCGGTGATCTGGGTGATGGACAGGGTGGCGGTGAAGCGGTGCCCGAGCTCGCGTTCGGCCCGCCGGTAGTCGGCGAGCACCGCGGGGTTCAGCGCGCCGGAGAGCATGAGGTCGTCGACGGACGCGAGGATGCACAGGCGGCACGACAGGCGGGCCATGCCGCGGGTGTAGGCGTCGTGGGTGCGCAGGCCCGCCTTGCGGATTTGCTCCCACACCTGGTCGAGGGTCCAGGCGTGGATGGGGAGCCACCGGGTGACGGTCCGGGCGCCGCTGGAGTGCGCGGTGTCGACGGCCAGGGGCGGCTGCTTACGGCGGCCCGCGGACTCTTCGGCGCGCAGCCCCAGGCAGTACAGGACGCGGACGGGCCGGCCGGTGATGCCGAGCTGGTCGCGGAGCTCGGTGGTGAGGCGGGTGACGAACTTCATGCCCTGGCTGGTCTTCTGGTCGGCAGTGCACCAGCGGGCCCGCTCCCCCATCCAGAGGTGCCGTTCGGTCAGGAGCTGCTGCCACAGACCGCCTTTCTCACGGCGCAGGACCTCGAAGCGGAACCCGTAGGCGGCGGCGTGCTCGCGGGCGAGCTGCTCGGCGCCGGCCCATTCGATGGGTTCACCGGTGTCGGTGGTGCCGAGGTCGTTGTGGATGACGACGACGGGGTCGGTGTAGTTCTGAGTGGTGATCTGCTCGGCGAGGTAGGCCGTCATGGCGGTGGAGTCCTGGCCGCCGCTGGAGCAGATCACGATCGCGTCGTGGTCGTGGAGGTTCGGGAAGGCCGCGGGCGGCGGCGTAAGTTCGGGGGCGTCGAGGGTGAGCTGCACAGGAGTCTCCGGGCGGGTGGGGCGG
Organism: Streptosporangium sp. NPDC051022; assembly: GCF_040683035.1. Taxonomy (NCBI): domain Bacteria; kingdom Bacillati; phylum Actinomycetota; class Actinomycetes; order Streptosporangiales; family Streptosporangiaceae; genus Streptosporangium; species Streptosporangium sp. NPDC051022. The sequence goes on from NZ_JBFBCF010000028.1 coordinate 81,443, forward strand.
CGCGGTGAGCGCCGCCCCGGGGCGGGTTCAGGTGAGGAGGGACAGCTGAGACGGGCCGCGCTGAGCGGTGTCCCACGCGGTGTCGAAGCCGGGGCCGACCTTGTCGGGCACGAGGGCGGGCGCGGCGACGAGGGCGTGTTCGGCGCACGGGTAGTAGATGTTGCGGTGGCGGAGCCAGACGCGGCGGTGGGCGCCGTCGTGCTCGACGGGCGTCTCGTGGAGGTCGGCCAGGAGGTTGAGGCGGTTGAGGGCGTCGGTGCGGGTGCCGTCCAGCTCGGCCAAGCGTTGCAGGGACCGGACGGCGTTGGCGGGGCGCATCATGTCGTCGGGGTGGGCACGGAAGGCGCGCTTGACCTCGTAGACGGTCCACGGCTGGGCGTCGAGGTGGGCGTCGAAGGCGGCCAGGAGCGGCCCGGCGTCGGGCCGGGCGACGAGGGCGTCGGCCAGGCGGTCGCCCGCGATGAGTCCCTGGCGGGGGTTGAGGGCGACGGCGATGTGTTCCATGAGCAGGGGCAGCATCGCCTCCTCGGGGTGGGCGATGTAGCGGGTCAGGGTGCGCTCCAGGCCCGCCTGGCTGGTCAGGGCATAGGGGCAGAACGAGCACGCGGACTTGGGCCAGGCGACGCCGAGGTGGGCGAGGATGTAGTCCTCGCATGTCTGGCGGGTCCATCCCCACTCGACCAGCGGGTAGGAGGGTATGCGGCCAGGCAGCCCGAGCTGGGAGTCACGCAGGACGCGCCGCATCTCCTCAGCCTCGAAGCCGATCACGTGCCGGTGCGGGCCGCCCTGGGTGTGGTTCTTGATCCACTGGTCCAGGCACCAGCCCTTGGACTTGACCGAGCACAGGCGGGCGCCGCCGGTTTGCGGGACGGTGCCCGCTGCGAACATCTCTTCGGCCAGGGTGTAGGCCCCGGCGATGTAGCAGCGTTCCGGGGTGCGGGTGTCGCCGAGGATGGTGATGCCGTCGCTCTGGGAGGAGGTGGCGCGCGCCACCTGGACGGTGCGGATGCCGTGCTCGCGTAGCAGCGGGTAGATGTGCTGCTCGACGAGGCGGCCGGTCTCGGGCCATTCGTTGCCGGTCTGGGCGGTGAGGACGACGAGGTTGGCCAGGTCGAAGTCGCGGGTCTCGGGTTCCAGGAGCCAGCGGAGCAGGATCGCGGTGGAGTCCACGCCGAGCCCGTAGGAGAGAATTACCGGCGCGGCGGCCGGGGTGGCGTGGGTGGTGTTGGTGCTCAAGGTGGTCTCCGGCGTGAGGGGCGGCGCGGTGGGCGCCGCCCCAGGCGGACGGTGGTCAGGCGTCGTCGACGAGGTCGAACCAGTCGTCGGTGCTGGTGGTCATGCGCGGCCTTCTTCGGCGTGGAGGGCGGCGCGGAGGCGGCTGCCGATCCAGTGCCCGACCGGGGGGCTGACGGCGTTGCCGAAGCCGTCGACCTGGTCGCGTGCTGAGCCCCAGACGGTGAAGGTGCCGGGGCGGCCAGCGAAGTCGACGTCGAAGCCACAGCCTCGGCCGACCTCGTGCGGGCCCATCATGCGGAAGTAGCAGTCTTCGAGCTTCAGGGTCGCGAGGACCTCGCGCCATTCGGCGTGGGGTAGTTCGGTGCCGTCCTGCTCGTGCCAGCCGGAGAAGAGCATGCCTTGGGTGATCGCGGATCCAACGACAGTGCCGAGCGGGTCGTCGAGGCCGTGGGCGCGGTACTTCGCCTCGTCGATCGACCCGTTGTTCTTGATGGTCCCGGCTGCGGTGAGCACGCCGGGAATCTGATCGGACGTGACGGTCGGCATGGCTTCGGCATGCGCCGTTGGGGTGGTGTTCTTCCGGAACGGGAGGACACCAGTGGAGAGCAGCGACAGGGTCTCCGAGCCGCCCTGTGTGGGGAGCGTCTCGTTGACGCCGCGAGGCACCCCCTGGAAGTTGTTCACCGCGAGCAGGACCGCCTTCTCGTGCGTGCTCGTGACCGTGTCCATCGGCCGGGTGATGTGCTGGCCGTCGCCGTTGTGACGATGCGCAACCATCACCTGTCCGGTCACCATGGCGGCCGGGGGCGTGAGCAACGCCTGGGTGTTGGTCGCGGTCTGTGAGGGCATAGGTGCGCCCAGATCGCGCGTGCGGCAGTCGGAGCCAGGGCGCTCGTAGGTGTTGCTCGCTGCGGCGATGAGCGCGCCGGTCGAGATGACCGCTGTCTCCTGCTGGCTGGTTTGCGTCACGAGGGGCTGCCAGGGGTGGCGTTCTGAGCCGCGCTGAGCCTTGGCTGGCATGAGCACGGCGGGAAAGTCGGCGAACCGCTGTCTGCATCGCTCCGCTCGGGCCATGGTGGCTGGCGCGAGTGGGCTGAGGACGATCTCGCCGGTCTCCTTGTCCTTGAACTCGCGGAGCGGCTTGTCACCGATCTTGGTGCCGAGGTTGGAGAGGTCGAGCGCATGCAGCGACGGCGCGAACGGAGGTATCACGAGACCCCTGCATGAGGGGCACCGGTACTCGTACTGCTTGCCGTAGCGGACGCTGCCGGTGGGCGGGATCCCGGTCTTCCAGGTCCACACGGCTTGCACGAGGGTGTCGCAGAAGGAGCACCACGACTCGGGCCTGTGGTCAAGGTCCGGGGCGGGCAGGCGCTTGTCCCAGAAGACGATGTAGATCCGGTCCCGGGACTGTGGGACGCCGAAGAACATCGAGTTGAGGTAGAGGACGCGGTGCTTGTAGCCCTCGATACCGAACTGCTTGATCCACCAGCGGAAGGTGGTGCCGTCGCCGTACTTCTTGCCTGGCACCGCCGGGCCCCAGGAGGTGAGTTCGGTGGTGCACTCGATGAGGATCATCCGAGGGTGATGCTGGGCGGTGTAGTGAAGCGCGCAGTTCGCTGTGGCACGGTCGCGCTCTGACTTGGTGACGCGCGCCTCGAACTCGGGGTCGTCGAGGTCGAACAGCGACAGCCGCTGCTCGTATGCCTTCTGGGTGTTGGCCTGCGAGTGGTTCACGCAGCTCACGCCAGCGACCAGGAGATCAGCCGGGGGAAGGTCCCTGGCGGAGTGGTAGTCGGACGACTCCGGGTCCACCAGGTCCGCGATCCAGTGCTCGGCGTGCGGGTGGTTGGCCTCGTGGACCTCGACCTTGTAGGAGTCGTGGTTCGCCGCCATGATCGTGGTGAATCCCGCGAGCTCGATGCCCTTCGTGAGCCCGCCGAAACCGGAGAACAGGTCTACGGCGATGAGCCCGTCGTGGCGGAACCGGCGCTGGCGTACGGCGGGGCGATGTGTCGCAACGCGGCGCTGCTGCGAAGGGCGGCGACTCACCGAGACTCCTTCCGAGAGACATGCGGGTTGCATCGGCGGTGGTCGTAGCCGTGCATGGGTGTGTCGAGGCCGAGGACGCTGGCGCCTATGTCCCATCCGGCTGGGCCTGCGAACAGGTTGGTGATCACGAGGTTTCCTCTTGAAGGCTCGTGGGCCGCCCCCGCTGGGCGGGGGCGGCAGAAGTGTCAGCGGGTGGTCTTGGTGCGGCTGCTGGGCGTGCGCTTCGGTCGCAGATAAAGGGCGTGAATGACCAGGCCAGCGCTGCCGAAGAGGATCTGGGTCCACCCGTTGCCGATCGTGGCCACGTCGTAGATGCCGAAGGCGAGGAGGCCGATGGAGCAGACCAACCCGAGGAGGGCGATGATCTTCATTCTGTTTTTCCTATGCAGGTGGTTGGCGGGTCAGACGGGGGTGGGCTCGAAGCGGCGCAGCGTGTGGGCCTCGCGGGTGATGGCGAGGACGATGGCGGCCGGGGTGTGGGGGGTGCAGCGGGTTTCCCAGGCGGGGCGGGTGTCGCCGGTGAGGACGGGCCAGGGGTTGCCGTAGTCGATCTCCCAGCGGATGTCGCGGGGGCTGTTGGGGAGGAGGCGGGCGATGGTGACGTGGCCGGTCTCGGTGTTGATGGCGACGTGGACGTCGTCGTTGGCGTCGTAGACGCGGACCCGGTAGTCCTCGAAGGAGTTGGCTCCGGCGGGGAATCCGGCGGCGCGCAGGTCGTCGGCCAGGTGGTTCAGGTATTCGCGCACTGGTGTGCCTTTCCGGTGTGGGGAGGGGCGCCGCATGCCCCTCTCGACACCCATAACTATAATGCTTCTTTGAATTGGCGTCTACGGGTTTTCCGGGGAATTGAAAGTGGCTTCCAGGGCGAGGATCTGCTCACCGTCCGGGCCGGGGTGGCGGACCAGGATCGCGAGCGTCGCGAGGTCTTCCGGCGGGAGGCGGACGCCCTTGTTGCCGAGCTGGAGCGACGCCGGGAGCGGGCGGAGGATCCGGGTGAAGGTGCCCAGGCGCGCCGTCAGACGGGCGATCTCCTGCCGGTTCTCGCGTCGGCCTCGGCGGTGGCCGGCCATGTAGGCGATGGCGGCGGCCCCCAGGAGCAGGGCGGCGTTGGCGGCCAGGACGGAGGCGACGACGGCGGGCACTGGGCGCCTCATCGGCCGGCCCGCCGGGCACGCCCAGGATGGCGGGGCGCGGGCAGGCGGGGTACGGGTGAGCAGGCGGGTATGGCCATGGTGGCGTCTCCTCGCGGTCCGGCTGTCAGGACGACGCGGGGAGGATGGCAGGGCCGGAGGGTTAGTGTCTGGCCTCAGTGCGGGTGCCCGGGGCGGGTATGCGAAAGCCCGCCGTCCCGGGGAGGGGCGGCGGGCCGAGGGCGGGGGTCAGTTCAGCCAGGAACGGGGGTGCGCGGAAACTCCAGCCGTGACCAGGACTGCGACGTAGACGCCGGCGTAGGCGTGGGCCGCGAGGTAGGACTGGGCGACGATCGGAGGTCGTATGCCGGGGGCTTCCTCCGGTTTGACCTCGGCTCTTCTGCTGACCGCTCCCTTGTGGTCGGGGTCCGGGTGGAAGCCGCCGGTTCGGGTCAGCCAGCGGGCGAGGTCATCGTCTTCCGGGGTGATCAGTACTTTCGCGCCGCCGCAGAGGTCGGCGTAGGGCTCGGTCGCGGCTCTGCGGAAGGCGTCCACTCCTGCGGCGTGGGCGCGCTCGAGGAGCTCCCGCCACTGGGGTTCATCGTCTAAGGCCATCCGCCTTGGATATCAGCCGGAACGCTCCGGGGAGAGGCGAACGGCTCGCTCGTCTCTGAGCGGGGCGGATCAGGGGAGGGGTTCGATGACGAGGTGCGGGGCGAGGGCCCGCAGTGGGTACGGCTCGGCCGTCAGGACGGGCCAGTCTCTGGAGGTGGCGGCTTCGACGACGGAGGCGGCGGTGAGTGCTGCGGGGGCGTGGCCGCCTGCGGACCGCAGGGTGCGGGCGAGGCTGGAGGCGTTGGCTCGGGTGAGTTCGCCGGTGGTGATGGTGACCGGCAGGTTCAGCAGGACGTCGAGGATGTCGCGGTCGCGGTCGCGGATCTGGCCGTAGGCGGCGGCGAGCGCGGGGATGGGGACGGCGATCACGATGTGGTCCTGGAGGCTGGACCACGCGACGGCTTCGAGGTAGGGGGAGCGTCGGCTCCAGGCGTAGAGGGCGCTGGTGTCGAGTACGCGGCCTCCGATCACTCCGGCTGCTCGGCGGCGTCGGCCTGCGTGTGGAAGGCGGCAGCCGTGCTGGGGTCGGCGGCGAACGCGCGGGCGCGGGTGATGAGGTCCTCGGCGGGCGGCTGGCCGCCGAACAGCTCGCGGAGCTGGTCGAGTGCGGCGTCTCGCACTTCGTCGGTGTAGTCGACGGTCTCGGCGTTCTGGGCGGGGGCGGCGTGCATGTGTTCAGCGTACCCAGGCGGGGGCTTGTGTCTCCATGCCGTTAAGGGAAATCGAAGTGGCTGGTCATGGAGGCATTCTTCTGCAGGGGGAAGCTGGGCTCCGCACCGCGTTGAACGGCGCGGAGCCTGTTGCTGTTCAGGGAGTCGGCCGCTGGTCGGGGGCGAGGTTCGTACTGGTGTCCCATGCGGCAGGGTGGGGAAGGGCGAAGGGAACGGCAAGGTCGAGCTGGACGCGCTGCGCCAGGAGAGTGATCTCCACGGTGGGAAGCTCCGCTCTGCGGACGGGAACGACGGCGTCGGGAGCAAGCAGGTAGGGGAAGGGGATGGTGTCGATGACCAGCCTCCACCCCCGGTAGCTACGGTGGACCTGGACGAGCCCGGCGAGGCCCTGGGCGCCGTTCGTGTGGCCGTATTCGTCTTCCTGGAGCCGGTCGCGGACGGTGCGTGCCCACTTGGCGGTCTCCTCTCGGGTGGTGACGTACGGCGTGTGGGAGGTGTCCCAGGCGTTGGGGTTCTCGTCGGCTGGGGTGAGGGTCTGGTCGACCTGCAAGTGTCGGGCGAGCAGGGTGATCGTCACTCCCGGCATGTTGTCTCGGGCGATGGGCACGACCGCGTTCGGGTCGTAGAAGTAGGGGAATTCCTCGCCGTCGATGAAGAGATGCCAGGCTCCTCCTGCGCCGCGGATTTGGAGGAGGCGGGGGTAGCCGATGCCGCCGCCGTTGTCCGCCCGCGGCCAGTTGGGTAGGCGCGGTGTGTCGGCCGTGCTGGTGTCAGGTGCTGTGGTTTCGCTGTGAAGGGTCATGGCGGGGAGTCTGCTGAGCATCGTCGTTACTGTCCGGTCTGATCCGGCAGGAAGACGACCGCGGCGGTGCGGAGGGTGATGTCGCGGTTCATCGCGGCGTGGGACTTCTGCCAGAAGGCGAGTTCGGTCTTAGCTTCTGCGGGGGTGCGGCAGATCCGAGGGGCGTTCCACAGTCTCGTGTCGGTGCCGCGGGTGCTGACGACGAGGTACCCGGCAACGTTCTCGGCGGGGGTGACCGGCCAGGAGCGGCCGCAGGTGCCGGTACAGACGATCGCGATGGGGCCGTGCGCGTGGGCGGTGACGACTTCGAAGGTGCAGCCGACGCGGTGGCAGCCGCGGGTTTCCTCGGTCTCGGTCTCGGTAGCGGTGGTGGGCTGGTCGGTGGTCATACTGTCTCCAGGGTCGGGATGTAGTAGGCGGGGCCGTCGAGGGGCGGCAGGTAGGTGGCTTCGACGTCGTCGAGGCGAACGCGGCGGCCGGAGTGCCACAGGACGATGGGCACCCTGCGGGGGTCGGCGTCGGGACCGCCGCCGTGCGGGACGATCCAGCCGAGCGCCTGGGCGGCGGCGCGGTCGAGTTCGACGCGCAGGCCGTGGCAGCCGGTGATGCCGCCGAGCCGTCCGCCGCACAGAAGCATGAGGTTGGCCAGAGAGTGGATGGTGTGGCGGCGGGTGCCGCCCATCCCCCGCGGCTGCCGGTGGTGGACGGTGCCTTCCCGACCGGGGCCGAGCGTGGCGCCGCAGATTTCGCAGGCGTGGCCGGCGCGGAGGGCGAGCCGGTGGCGGATGGTGCGCCAGTCGGGTTCGCTGGTCTCCCACATGGAGCCGCATCGGCAGACGGTCTCGTTGGGGCCGTCGCCGGGGAGGGTGCCGCCGCAGGCCCGGCACGCGGTGGTGCCGGGCTGCGGGTGGGGGCGGGTGGTCACCGGGGGCGCCGCTGGACGTGCTCGGGGCAGAAGTCGAGTGGAGAGCGGGAGCCTTTACCGTACGGCGGCGGGACGTCCCATCCGGCCTGTTTGGCGGCATGGCGGGCCTGGCGGGCGAAGCGGCTGGAGAAGCCGGTCTCCGGGGTGAAGGTTGCCGTACAGCCGTCGTGGTTGCAGCGGACTTCGTAGATCGGCTGCTGTGCCTCGTGGGTGCTCACCTGGCTGTCTCCTGTTCGGCGGGGCGGTGCTGCTCGGCGGTCGTGCGGCGCCGTTCGGCTGCCTGCCGGTACTCGGCGGCGGCTTCCTGGATGGCGTCGGCGGTGGGCAGGTCGGCGTCGGGAGGCAGGGCGAGCCAGAGGTTGTCGGTGAGACAGGCTTCTTCGATCTCGCCGTTGTCGTGGGTGCTGGCGGCGACGACGCGGGTTTCGGGGATGGGGGCGCGGGTCATGGTGTCGGTGACCGGGTTGAGGAGGCATGCCTCCTGGGTGACCCAGCCGGGCATCGGCACGGCGAGGATGCCGTCTGGTTCGTCGGGGACGATGTAGATCAGCCGCCAGCCGGGGGGTGCGGCGGTGAAGGACAGGGTGCGCCAGACGCGGAACACGCGGTCATGGGTTGTGCGGGGCATGGCGGGGCCTTACTCCTCGACGTTGAGGGCGGCCTGGGCGACGAGCATGACGCCGACCCACGCACAGAAGACGACAGGGACGTACCAGAGGGACAGGCCGAGCAGCGGGAATGCGAGGAAGGCGGTGGCGGCTAGGAGCCAGCCGAGGCCGTGCAGGAGGTTGCGGCGGCGGTTCATCGAGATCCTTTCGGGCGGGCCGGGGTCGGGGCGGGCGGCTGGAAGTGTTCACACAGGTAGTGGCGGCGCCAGGCCGCGGCGGCGGCCTGGGCGGTGGAGGCAGAGTGCGGACCGGGCGATCGGCAGCTGGGGATGCGGCAGTACCAGACGGGGCGTCCGCGGCCGGGCAGCGGGATGACGGGGGCGGCCGGCGGGGGCGGGCCGAGCTCGATGCGTTCGCAGCGACGGCCCTTCGGCCAGCTGCTGCTGCACAGGAAGCCGGTGGCGCCCCGGTCCGTGGGGTCGACGGGCCGGTAGAAGAACTCGACCGGGTAGTCGGTGAGCTTGGCCAGGGCCTCGACTTGCTCGCGGGTGGGGACCAGCTCGCCGGTCTCCCACTGGTCGACGGCGGGTTCTTCTACGCCGAGGGCGCGGTCGACTTCGGGGCCGTACAGCATCCGCATGTCGAGTGCGGTCGTGATGCGGTACGGCACCGGGGTGGGCGACTGTGTGCGGGCGCGCTGCTGGGCGCGCAGCGCGGCGTCGTACTTCTGCCGGTCGGTGGTCTTCACTGGACGTCCTGCCACAGGCCGAGCTGGTTCTCCCCGTCTCCGGCGGTGCCGGTCTCGGTGTCGTCGCGGTTGGGGGTGGGCAGGCAGGCGGTGCACCCATGACGGGGGTGTTCGGTGGTGGTCCAGGTGCCGGGCGTCATGGGTATGCCGCAGCGGGTGCGGTCGAGGTGGCGGCCGTCGATGGTGTGGCCGACGTTGTGGCCCCGCCAGGCTTCGATGATGAAGATGACGTAGTGGCTGACGGCGATCGGCCACCAGGAGCCGCAGTTTGTGCAGGTGAGGCCGATCGGGCGGGGCGGCTTCGCCTCGCTGTCCATCCACGCCTTGAGGGCGTGGCCGCCCGTGCTGATGCACGGGGCGGCCCGGTCGAGGGTGATCACGGTGGTCTCTCAGAAGGGGTCGGTGGCGAAGGCGGAGAGCTTCTGGCCTTCGATGACGGCGACGACGGTGTCTTCGAGGAGCCGTTCGATGAGCGGGTCGTCGTACATGCTGGCCAGCTCGCTGTAGCCGAAGTTCGTCGTGGTGACCATGCGGCGTGGGTAGGGGCGGGTGCCGCCTTCGCCGTCGTCGTCTCCGGCGGTGAGCCGGTATTCGGCGATGACGTAGAGCTGTTCCTTGGTCCAGCCGGTGGTGTTCTCTTGGCCGAGGTCGTCGACGAGGAACAGGTCGGAGTCGAAGGCTTCGGCCCACGCGGCGGCGGCTTCTTTCTCGCCGAGGTCTCCACGCAGCGCTTTGTTGAGCACAGGGATGGACCAGGCGGACACGTATAGGCCGCGGGCGCGGGCGGCGTGGCCGATGGCGTAGGCGACGTAGGACTTGCCGTGCCGGGATGGCCCTTTGAGCAGCAGGCCCTGGTGGGGGCTGTCCAGCCAGGTGGTGACGGCGTTGGCCGTCTTGGTGCGGGTGGCCAGGTGGGTGCCGGTGGGGTCCTGCTGGGGGTGGAACTGGGCGTAGGCGGCGGCCTGGTACTTACGGGGGCAGCGGCGCGCCCACAGACGGGCCCGGCCTGCTTCGCGGCGGGCGGCAGCGTCGGCGAATGCCGCCTGCTCGTCGCGCGCCATGAGGGCGTCGGCGCGGGCGGCCTCCTCCGGGCTCATCTGCTTCTTGCCGCGCAGGACGTCAGCGAGGTGGGCGGGCACGCGGCCGGTGATGGGCACGACGTCGGCCAGGCCGTTGCCCGCCTGGGTGGTCTCGATCTGGTGGACGGGGATGTGGTGGCGGTTGGGGCGCCGGGCAGGCTGGGTCACCAGGAAGCTCCGAACGAGGTCGAGGGGGTCTCGCCGAACGCCGCTGCGGCGGCGGCGCGGTCGTCGGCGTCAACGGCGGGGTTGTGGACGCGTGGCTTGGGCGGCTTGCCGTAGTTGCTCTGCGGGGCGGAGGCGATGCCGCGCTGCTTGGCGACGGCGTCCTGGAAGCGAGTGACGCTGGGGAACGGGGTGCGCAGGCTGTCCAGGGCGCACTTGATCTCGTAGACCGTGCAGTCGGAGGCCAGGGCGCGCTCCAGCATCGCCCGGAAGCCGACGAAGCCGCTCGGCCCGGTGTTGCTGCGCTTGATGTTCGGGATGCCGAGGGCCTCGCAGCGCTCCCACCAGCCGGTCGCGAGGGCGTGCGCCTGGTCGAACCGGGCCTGCTCGTCTTCGGTGCGTTCCTTGGTCTTGCCCTTGCGGCTGGTCTTCTTCGGCGCCGGGGTGGGGTCGTCGTCGCCGAGAAGGCTCGCCTGCTGCCCCTCCCCCGCGGACTCCTGAGCGTTAGCGAAGGAGTCCGAAGAAGAAGAGGAATTAACCCCAGGGAGTTCTCTAAGGGAATTGTTAGATTCAGAGTCCCCCCCTGAGTGACTGAGAGTCCCCCCCTCCGGTGACTGAGAATCCCCCCCTCCGGTGACTGTCAGTCCCCCCGGACTCTCAGTCCCCCCCTGACTGTCAGTCCCCTCGTGCTGCTCGTCGCTGGCGACCTCCTCGCGCGGGCCCAGAGACTTCGGGCGGCGCTGCGGCGCCTTCTTGCCCTTGTCGCTGCGGGACGTCCGCTCCGGGGCAGGCGCAAGATCCGGCCGGCCGGAAGGCATCAGCGGCGCGCGCCCCTTGGCAGCACGCTCCTGGTTGAGGTGCTCCATCTGAGCGGCGCTGTACCAGGAGTAAGGGATCTGGATGTCGTAAACGACGGGGCGGCAGTACTCGGCGATGTGCTCGGCGGCCCTCTGGTCGCCGAGCTTGACGATCCCGCGAGCCTTGAGCTCCCGCAGGGTCCGCGACGCGACGTCGGGGTGGCAGAGCGCCGCCTTGGCGAGTGTCTTGGCGGACTTGTAGCCGTCGCAGCCGTCGTCGCCGGTTCGCTGTGCGAGCGCGACCAGGACAAGCCGCTCCACCGGGGTCTTCACCGGGGAGTGGTACATCGCCCACTCTTCAGAGATGTTGCTCACGCCGACACCTCCGTGAGGATCTCGGAGGGGCAGAGAGCAGCGGATTCAGCAAGACCGCGTGGAGCGTCGGTTACGCTCACGGTGGCCTCCTCATGGTGCTTGTTCGTGGATGAGCGAGGCAGTCCGGCGGACGTTGGCCCGTCCGCCCGGCTGCGGCGGCGACCCTTGCGGGGGTCGCCGTTGTGGTTTCCGGCCTCCAGGCGGTCGCCGTCCTGGGCGGCGTGGCCGGGGAGATGACGCATGTTGAGGACCTCGTGGTGTGTGCCGGGCGGAGGTGTCCCCCGCTCGCCGGCTGGGGCCGGGTAGGCGCCTTAACCGCCACCTGATGGCGGGGTCGGCGGACCCGTTGGCCCGAGCGGACGAGCAGGGGAGGGTGATGGGAGCAGACCGGGCGGGCTTGTGTCCGCCCCCGACCCACATACCGCCCAGTGGTATGTCCGTTTTCAGGCGGCGAGCGGGACCGGCGCGAGGTGCCAGTGGCTGCCGCAGCGGGTCACGGCGTGGCCCGGCCCGGCGAGGATGTGCGCCGCGCGGACCGCACCTTCCCGCCGGAACGCCGGGTCCGTGGACACACCGCAGATCGCGCCGGGGACGCGCCCCCAGTAGCGGGGACGGCCGCAGTGCCAGAAGCCGGAGCAGTGCGGGCAGTCGTCGTACTCGACCATGCGCAGGCCCGGGTGGTAGCGGCGCACTGCGGCGCGGGCCTCTTCACGGGTGGCGTACCGGTACTTGCCGGTGGCCGGGCAGTGACCAGGCAGTTCCTGTGGGGAGATGTTCATGCCGCGCTCCGGGCACGGCGGCGCTTGAGGTTGCGGCGCTCCTGCTCGGTCAGGGCCCCCCAGACGCCGAAGGCGGTGAACGGGCCGCCGTCGAGAGCCTTCTCCAGGCACTCTTCCTGAGCCCGGCAGGACCGGCAGATCGCCTTGGCCTTCTCGGTCTGCTCGACCTCGCGCGGGTCGATCTCGCTGATGGGGAAGAAGATCTCGGGGTCGACGGCGGGGTCGGCGCACAGCGGGGTGTTGGTGAAACGCATTAGGAGTCTCCGCTCTGAACGGTGGGGGTGGGGAGATCAAGCAGGGAAGCCACGTCTGCGGCACTGAGATCGCCGCTGCGGGCCGCGCAGGCGATCTTCGGGTGTTTGACTCCGGGGGCCTTGTTGAACGCGGGAGAAGGGTTTGTGGCGACGACGGCGAGGCCGGGGATGGGGCTCACTTCGCCCGTACGGGGGTGCACGGTCCGGCCGGTGGTCTTCACCGCGTCCGTCAGGAGCTTCCAGAACGCGGGCCGTACGGACGGCGTGGCCGGGGCGTCGCTGCCCGGGGCGGCCTCACCGCCCAGGAACCGCTGGAACTGGGCGGCGGTCATCTCGATCCGCCACACGATCTCCGAGGAGTGCCCCTCATCGATCAGCCAGGCGAAGAACGCGTCCTCGTCACTGATCGACAGGGTGTGGCCGGTCTCGGGCATGCTGACGTAGCCGATCCGCTCGGCGCCGAGAAAGACGGTCTCGTCGTCACCGGGGCACATCCACGACCGCCCGTCACGCTGCACCTGCTTGAGCTGGGCGACGTTGGCGGCGATCAGCGCGGCGAGCCGTTCGGCCAGCAGCCTCCGCTTGGCGAGCTGGGTCGCGACGTCCCGTCGCGACGGCGCACACCGTACGGCGCGGGCGCCGGTCGTGGGGCGCGGCCACCGCACCTTGACCGGCCGCTCGACCGAAGGCGGCGCCGTAGGGGCGGGCAGGGTCTCAGGCAGGGTCGCGGTCACTGCTGGGCCCCCGCGTGAGTGAGGTTGTAGCGACGCTGCTCCACCTGCCGGTACAGGTGGCCGTGGTCGTTGGAGCTGATGACGTTGTTGGCCTTGAGGTCGGCGAGGTCCTGCTCGACAGTGTTGAGCCCGTCGTGGTCGGGGGCGTGCGCGATCCGCAGGGTCAACTCGGCGACGGTCATCTTGTCGTCGGGCACGTAGTCCGGCACACCCGAGGCGGGCGGGACCAAGCTGCTGGTGTCCGGCGCCGGAGGCGGCGAAGGCGTCTGCTGCTCGCGCCGGGCCAGCCACTTCGCTTTCGCGGTCAGCAGGGAGATGAGCGGCCCGGTCTGCCCCTGCCGGTTGCGGACGGTCAGCCCGGCCATGCCGCGCGCCTGCACCTGCTCAGCCAGCGCGAACAGTTCCGCGCTGGTCGCGTCCGGTGCGGCGCACCGCGCGAGGTAGTCACGCAACGTCGGCTCGACGACGCCCTGGCCGAGCCAGGCGGCGAGTTGCTGCCCGAACTCCTCCCCCGGCTTGGCGTGGACCGCGCCGAGTTGGAGGTCGAGGACGTCCTCCACGCAGGTCGAGGTGATGGTCAGCGCGCCGTCCAGGCCGAGGGACGCGGCCACCTGGAAGTCGTATTCCAGGCCGTCGCGGTGGTCGGGCTTGAGCGCGACCTTCCACGGCGAGGGGCGCCCGGTGTCGTCGGCGCCGACCGCGATCTCTGAGCGGACCCGCAGGGTCGCGATGATGTGGCCCGGGTAGTCCAGCAGGGCGTCCATCATGGCCTGCTCGTACGGGCGAGCCTCAGCCCACCCGGACTGCGTCGGTGACTTGCGGTGCTGGTCGACCAGCATCAGCAGCCCGTCCCGGCCCGACCAGAACGACGTGAACGTGTCGACGATCAGGCAATCCACCCCGGCGGCGACCGCCGCCATGACGATGTCCGGCATCGCCTTCGGCGAACACGAGTCGACCCGCAGGTGCAGGAACCGGTGCTCGTCGGCATACCGGGCGGCGGCACCCCGCTGGGTGTCGACCACGCCGATCACACCGTCCTCACCCACCAGGCCGCGAGCGATCCGCAGCGCAACCGGAAGCGTCCCAGCACCCGGCAAACCGTCCAGCAGGATCCGGGCATGCTCAGCCACACGCTGAGCAGGGGCAAAAGCAAACGTCATAGGTGTTCCTCTCCTGTTCCTTCGTCTCGGCCAGGCAGCGGGGCCGCTTCCCGCGCCCGGCGTCCGAGACGCCGCACTACACAGGTCCGAGTAGGGAGGCGGCCATCGCAGGCGAGCGTGCCGCGCACCCCTGCCTTACGTCCGATCCCACACAAAAACCCGTGGACTCACATGAAGCTTGAATACAGCGTATTCGGGTTTTCTTGGGTAAGCAACAGGTTTCCGAGATGTATAGAGACGTAAACCCTGGGCAGAGCAACCGCAGATCTCTACCCTGATACCAACGCGGACCCGAACGCCCGCCACACCCCGGAGGACCTCGGTGTCTCATCCCCCCCACGACGATGGCCACCCCACCCTCGACGGCCGCCAAGCCACACGCGTCGGCGTATCCGCCGGCCTCCGCGAAGTCGCCGAATTCGCCGCCAGCCGTGTCGCCACCACCAGCGACGAACACGCCGCCCCAGGCGACTGGATCGACTACGGCCGCCGACTACGCAACATGACGATGGAGATCCTGTTCCGCTGCGTCACCATGGAACGGATGAACGGCACCCCCTGGCCCGTCATCGCCGACCGCCTCCGGATGGGCGAAGAGGAAGTCCGGCACCAGTTCGGTCACGCCGACCTCTGCGAGCACGCCGCAGGCCCCGGTCAAGCCGTCTGGGACATCCTCGGAAAGACCTGCATCAACCCCATCCCCGGCGGATGCGCCCCCACCCCCGAGACCGCGGCCGCCGAACTCGACGACTGGTACCGGCGCTGGAACCAGCCCGACGACCACCCCACCGACGCCCCCGAACGAGCCGTCAGCGCACACCTGTAACTCCGGCGGGCGGGCATGAAAATGCGCCGCCCAGGCACGCCCAGTTAAAGATCGGGTGCGGCCCCTCACGAAGAGGGTCCCGATCCCCAGACGCGCCCGAGCGGCGCACCGGAAAGGAACACCAACCTCACGGCCGGAGTTCACCGGTCAGTGTAGGGGCTGATCAACTACCCGGGTAACCGCTCCCGGTGTCGCCCCTGCCCAGACGTCCGTCGTCGCCACGCACGTACCCGCCGTAGGCGTACGGGCTGCCGCCCTGCGAAGAACGGCCGCGGTCGCCGTAGGTCGGCTCACCCGCCAGCCCGGCCGACAGCAGCAGCTTGCCCAGCCACGCCAGCGGCGGCACCTTCTCCAGCAGCCGGCCGATCAGGTAGTAGCCGGAGATCGCCGCGGCCAGCACGACGATCGTGGTCTGGTTCAGTGGCAGGTCGATGCCCGCCTTGGCTGCCAGCGCCACCAGGGACGCCACCCACACCGGCACGAACGTGCGGATGTAGGACAGGACTGTGTCTCGCATCGGAAAGCCTCCAGGGTCGGGGATGACACCGCGGGAGGCTGCCACCCGGCAGGGCTTGCGTCTGCTCTCAGTTCAGCTTGAGGATCAGCGCCACGATCGCCACGACCGCCCCTACCGCGGCGATGCCGATCGAGATCCGCCCCGACGTCTGACGGCGCCGCTCATTCTCCCGCTCGTAGGCGTCCTGCCGGGCAAACAGGTCCCGCTCGGCCGCGTCCAGCCGTTTGTCCTGCTGGTCGAACTCCCGGGTGATGTCGCCCTTCCACGCCTCGAGCGCCTCCACCCGCAAGGTGAGTACGCTCGCGGCCGCAGCCTGGCTGCTCCACGTCGTCGCGAAGGCCTTGATATCGGCGCGGATCTCGCTCAACGCGTCCTCGAACCGGCGCATCGTCCGGGCGAGCTCACCCCTTGTCGGCTCCTGCTCGTCCACCATGTCGGCCCCCGCCTCGTCCCCTCTTGCCTGTCGGTGCCGCATGCTGCCCGCCGACCAGCGGTAACGTCAGCCTCCAACCGACCCGCCGTCAAGCAGGCCGGTCAGCGCTGCCAGGCCGACAACACCCCGACCAAGCCGACCCCGGTCACTTCCAGCGCCAGCGTGTGTGAGTCTCCCGGCAGCCAGGCGGCAGGCAGATCCATCACCACGGGTATCCGCACCCCGCCCCAGGTGGCGTCATCCACCCCGCCCGGCGGGATCGGCGAGGGACTCCCCGCCACGACCGCCGCCCCGTACGTCAACACCCCGTTGACAGCGGCGACCAGGCGGCACGACATCGTCCCAGAAGACGGAGCCACCACGACCAGGCACGTGATCGTAGTCCCCGACCGGGCAAGCACTCCCTGATGCGTGATCGCCGCCCCCGACCCCGTCTCTCTCCAAAACAGGTCGATGGGGTGCAGCGCCACCGGCCGCGCCGATCCCGCCCCATTCTCAAGCCGTCCCGTCCGGGTCCGAAGATCCCCGGCGACCTCCACCATGCTGCGCTCCCGCAGCTCCAGATGACTCCACCGCGTCACCCTGCCCCCCTCCTTCTACACCGTGGCCTGCGTGAACTCGCCCGTGAGGGCCTTGACCCGCTCCCCGTCGTCGCCCTGCGGCGTCACCTCGACCGACACCAGCTGCATCGGCCGGTCCAGCCCGGCCGACCCGTCAGGCAACGCCGGATACAGGTAGTCCGTCGCCAGGCACCGTGGATAGGTGCCCAGCTCCCACCCCCACCACTCCGTAGCAGCGCTGACCCCGAGATCCCACTCGAACAGCAGCTTCGGCCCGGCCGCAGTGTCCGCGATCCGGGTGAGCTGGTCGATCAGGTCCTGCCGGGACGTGGCGGAGTCGATTTGAAAGACCTGCTCGATCAACGGATACCCCGCCGCGCGCCGCCCTGGCCGGTCCACCGTCTCGATGACCGTTCCCGCGGTATCGGTCTGGAGACGGCCATGCACCCTCGTCAGCAGCCCCCGCCTGGTTTTACGGGTGAACCGCTCCGCACTGCCGGGATACTCCAGCACCAGCCCCGCGGGCTCCGGTGTCCCCCGGCCGACACCCTTTATCGCGAACGCCGGCCGGTCATGAGCGGTGTCCCACTCTGGTCTTGCCCACCAGTCGAACGCGGTCGGCACGTCCGTCACCTCGTTCATCTGGTCGAGGATCGGCATGAACTCCTCCCGCCGGTAGGCGCGGGTCACCGTGCCGGTTCCGCCGGACCCGTAGATCCACGGCACCCACCGGGTGTCCGCCGGATCCGCAGCATGCTCCATCAGCCACTTGACCTCGTTGTACGGCGTCGCCGTACGCGGCCCGGTGTAGTTGACGAACCGGAACGCGAGGATCGCCGGAAGCTCCTCTCCCGTGATGCTCATGACGCCGGTCGCCGAGTCGTAGTCCTGAGGGTCGATCATCCTGTACGCGCCGACGTACCGCCGGTCGCGGAAGATCACGCAGATGGTGCGCTCCGGCAGCGTCGCCGCAGTCACCCGGGAGATGTTGTACCGGGAGTCGTACAGCGGGATGCTCGCGCTCATCTGACCCGTCGCGCGCATCCCCAGACTGAACGTCACCCCTTGCAGCGGCAACGCGTCGATCGGGGTGTGCGACGCCCAGTCGTAGAACACGTACTCCCACAGCTCTTGCTCCGCCACCACGCCCCCCGGGTCCGCTCGTGGCGGACCCTGCCGAGCGGAACGGCTTACGTCCGGTCACGCCCAGGCGTCGCGGGTCTCCACCGCCAGCCGGGGCGCCCCGCTCTGCCCGACAACCGGCTGCCCCTCCACCAGCAGCGTGTTCAGCCCGGGTTGAAGGGTGAACCAGGCCGGCGGGTGCCGCAGCAAGCCCCGCCCAGGGCGCGGCTCCGGCCACACCGAGACCGGCACGTACGCCGTCACCGACCGTGCCCCCAGGTCGATCGCGACGCTGTAATCCGGGTCCGCGGGGATCTCCACCCCGGCCGCCGCCACCAGCTGCCCACCCGACTCGGCGTGTGTAATCCGGAAGTTCCGGATCGGCCCCCACAGGTGCAGCACCCCGGGGATGTACCGGTACGTCCCATCCAAGACGACCCGCACCTCAGCCGCGCCCGGCAACGCATCGATCACCGCCTCCCCCCGTGTCGGCAGCAGCGCATACCGGCGCGGGTCAGCCGCCCTCACCGTCATCGACCAGGTGAACACCCGGGAACCGCGGTCGGTGATCTGCACCTGCCCCACCAGCCGGACCCGGGCCTGCCGGGCACGGTGCACCTCCAGCACCCGCAGCAGCGCCTCCCTGCGCGGCGACACCACCGACACCAGCCGCTGCTGCGCGGCCAGCATCTCCAGCCGGGACGGTGCGACCGCCGTCCCCTTCAGCGTGATGGTGCGCCGCCCGTACAGGCCGGGGTTGCTGATCTGCCCGTCCAGGCCGCCGCGCGGCCTCGAGCGTGCCCGCACCGCCGGAGACGATGTCCAGCCTTCCTCCTCTTTCACCACCCACTGCACGCCGTGCTCGTCGACCACGTTGCCCGCCCACCCGCCCAGCCGATACACCGGCATGTCGAGCGGCATGTACGGCGCCAGCAGCGACACCGACGCCTCCGGGCCGGTGTGCCCGCCCGTGTCGAGAGCACGGACCGCCGCTGACGCCACAGTGATGCCCGGCACGACGTCCAGCACCGTGTACGTGCGCGCCGCCGGCCCCAACGTGGCGACGACCTGAGAGTCGACGAGGACCTCATACCCGGTGACGCCGAGATCGTCGGTGGCGGCACCCCACGTGAGGGTGACCTGTTCTTCGCCGTGCTCGGCGGTCAAGCCGGGCGGCGCCGAAGGAGGCTGATCCACCAGCGTGGCAACGGTTTGCTGCGCGCGGATGCTGCGGTTGCCCTGGGCGTCGACCGCCTCGACCTCGACCAGGTAGGCGGTGCCGTGCGACAGGCCGGTGAAGGAGTGCGACAGGCCGGTCTGTTGCGGGCCGTGCGCGGCCCCGCCGAGGTAGGCCTGGTAGCCGGTCACGCCGACGTTGTCGGACGCCGCCTCCCACCCCACGGTGATCGCGGTGTGCGACACCGCGGTGGCGACGAGGTTCGCTGGCGTGGTGGGTACGGTGACGTCCGGTGTGGTGACGCTCAGCCAGGCCCGTTCCGACCGGTTGCCGCTACCGTTGACCGCGTCGACCTCGACCAGGTAGGTGTGCCCCTCGACCAGGCCGGTGACGGTGTACGACAGGCCGGTCTGGTCGGGGCCCTGCGCCGCCCCGTCGAGATAAACGCCGTACCCGGCCGCGCCTCCGGCTGGAGCGTCCCAGGTGATCGTCACCGTGGTCGGCGCCGAGGCGGTGACTCTCAGGTTCTCCGGTGGCGGCGGCAGCGTCGACAGCGGCAACCGTGACCGGAACGGCGGCGCCGGATATCTACGGCCGAAACGTGCCACGGTTTCACCTCACCAGCGAGACGCGCGATGCAGCGCCGCAACCGAGCGCGGCGGCTGCACCAGGTGCGGTAGGGGCATTGTGAACGTGACGTCGTCCACCCACACGGCGTCCGCGCCGTTCGAGCCGGAGCCGTCCTTGGAGTAGGAGAACGTGATCTGCGTTGCCGCGCCGAGCGGGTACTCCGGTGTCTGCGTCCAGTCGACGTTTCCCGACGCCTCCAGCTGCTGTGTGGAGCCGACCTTGAAGCGGAAGAAGTCGTAGCCGGGCTCGGAGTCCACCGTGTACCAGAACCGGACCGTCAGCGCCCCCGCAGGGACGGTGATGACCGCGTCCGCTGTCGCGTTGTGGCTGATCGCGGCCGACTTGTACGACCAGGAGCCGGTCTTGGCGCGGCTGTTGTTACGCGCCCACCCGCCCGCGCTGGTGATCGTGAAGATGTAGTTGGTGTCTTCGAAGTCCTCGACGAGCACGCCGACCGCCTCAGTGGCCTTCGCGCCAGTACAGCTGGGCGGTCACCTGGACCGTCGCTGCGGCGATGATGAGCACGCCGAGGTAGCCGCCGGGCGCCAGCCGGATCTCGTCGCCCAGCGGGATGTATTCGCCGCCGGACGTCTGGGGATGTATCTCCCGCGCCCACAGCACATCGGTCGTCGTCGGCTCCGTCCCCCAGGTGCCGGCGGGTCCTTTGACGGCCGTCATCGCCGAGGCGGGCAACGCCGAGTCCAGCGGTACCGGCCCGTGCCCGGCGGCCAGCGCGGCGCTGCCGACTCCGGCGGTCGTCTGGCGGGCGATGAGCAGCCGCGGCGGCACCGCGTTGGACGTGGTGCCTTTCATGCCCACCCAGATGCCGTACACCGCGATCCGGTGCGACGCCGGGTTCGCCGCCGGATTGGCCAGTTGCAGCACGGTCTTCTGTGCCGTCCCGGATGCGACCGCGTCCGCTGTCGCCGTGTACCCGCCCATGTCATCCCCCCGGAGGCGATTCCTTGCGTTACCGGAGGGCAGCATGCCGACCGGCGCCGGTTACCGTCCGCCCTCAGGTCCAGCAGTCCGCGGTATCCACCATGAGCGTCACCGGGCCCGGCGTCGTCGGGTGCGACTGTCCCAACAGCCGGACCGTGTTAGGGCCGGGAACGAACTGGAACCACGTCGATGAGGCGATCATGGAGCGCATGCCCGACGCGGTCTGCTGCCCGACCGGCAAGGTGGGGTTGAACACGGTCACGTCCCGGGCAAGCAGGTCCACCCGCACCGTGTACCCCGGGTTGATGATCACATCGTCGTCGAAAGTGATCTGTACGCCGGTCTCCACGTGCAACAGTCGCGGGGCGGCGATGGCGTCCTGGATCGTCAACGCGGCCGGGATCCCGTCCGGGTAGTCGCCGTACACCTCCACCACGACCTCCACCGGGGCCGGCGCCTCTCCAGAGGTCTCGTGCCGGATCGGTGTGCCGTACCGGCGTGGATCGTCGGCGGCCGCGGTGAACTCCCACCCGAACGCCCTGCTCCCGCGCGACGTGATCTGCACCTGGTCTGACAGCCGCACCATCGCCCGCCGCGTCATGTGCTCTTCGACAACCCGCAACTCCGTCAGCTGACCGGGGTGGAGGATCGCCGCCAGCCGATCCATCGCCTGCGCCATCCTGGCGCGGTCAGGCGCGACCGCCGTCCCAGACAGAGTGATGACTTTGCCTCCGAACCGGCCGGGCCCGGCGAATCCGCCGTCATCGCCGTCCTGGTCGTCGCCCAGCCCGGTCACCTCCGCCGACGACGACCACCCATCCTCTTCCTCAACGACCCACTGCACGCCGTCGCTGTCACGGGTGTTGCCCGCCCACCCGGCCAGCAGATACACCGGCGTCGCAAGCGGCACGTACGGCGGCTCCGTCGTGGCCGCCACCACCTCGGCGAGCCCCGATACGTTGCCGGACCGGTCGACCGCCCGCACCGCCACCACGAACGTCGTGTTTGGCGTGAGCTCCTGCACCGTGAACACTAGGCCTGCGGTGTCGCCGCGCCGGACTCCATCGACGAGCACGTCGTAGCGGATCACCTCGTCGTTGTCCGTGCTCGCTGTCCAGGACAGGCTGATCGTTGTGTGCGTCGCCTCCGTCACCACGAGGCTTCCCGGCGTGGTGGGCGGCACGGTCTCGGTGACCGCCTGCACGCTGATCGACGCCTTCGCGGACCGGTTGCCAGCCCGGTCCACAGCGTCGACGGCCAGCAGATACGTCTGGTTCTCGGTGAGGGCGTTGAACCGGTAGCTCGTCGCGGTGATGTCACCGCCGATCTTGATGTTGTCCTTATAGACGCCGTACCCGGCCAGGCCGATGTGGGCGTCCGTCGACGGATCCCAGGCGATGGCGATGCTCGCCCCCGACACCGCGGTGGTGCGCAGGGTGCCCGGCACGGTCGGTGGCGTGCTGTCGGGCGCGGCCAGCACCGTGATCGACGCCCGTGCGCTGCGGTTGCCGTGCATGTCGACGGCGTCGACCTCGACGGTGTGCGTGCTGCCGTTGACCAGCCCAGAGAACGCCTTCGTCAACGCGGTCTGGTCGCTACCGACCTTGGTGCCGTTGCGGTAGATGCCATAGCCGACCACGCCGATGTTGTCGGTCGAGGCATCCCACGCCAGGCTGAAAGACCCGGCACCCAGCGCGGTGATCCGCAGGTTGCCTGGCACAGTCGGCGCCGTCGTATCGGCGATCACCGTCACCGACGTCGTAGCCTTCTCCGACCGATTGCCGTTGTAGTCGACCGCGTCCACACCGATCAGGTATGTCTGCCCTGCGGTCAGGCCGCTGACAGTCGCGGTGAGCTCGTAGGAGTCGGCCACCCATGCGCCGTCGCGATACACGCTGTAGCGCGACACCCCGACCCCGGCGTCGCTGGAGGCGTTCCACTCCACGGTGACGCTGGTATTCGTCATCCCGGTCAGGCGTAACCCGGTCGGTACCGTAGGCGGCTCGGTGTCCGGGTTGGGCCCCCACACACCGACCACCCACGCCGTCTGCAAGGAGTCGCCCACCACCAGGTCCTGGCTGAAGCTCAGCGACTCCGAAACCGAGTCGTTGACGGCCGCCGACGACCACACGCGTTTCCGGAGACCGGAGTCCATCCAGTCCTTGAAGGCGTACCCGCGGCCGGAGAACCCGCTCGGCCACGAGGTGCTGGAGTTATCGGTAGGGCCGGTCAGGTAGTGCGACACCCCGGCCACCGCCACACACCCAGCCGGCAGGCTACTGGCCGAGAAATACGCCGCCCCGCTGCTCAACCCCGTGGCGGACCCGAAGAAGGTCGGGGCGTCCGCCAGTTCGAACATCCACATGAAGATCCGGTCGGTGGCGTCGCTCAGACTCACCGTGATCGACGTGTCACCACCGCTCGACAGCTTGCTGTACAGGCGAATACCGAGCGTGTGCGCCGTCCACTCATGCTGCCCGTAGCCGGAACTGATGCCCGTCACTCCGGCGTAGGAGTTGACGATCACCACGACCCGGGAGTTCGCGCGCGTCGAGGAGAACGACACCGTATGCGACGACGACGCCGACCCGGCTGTGTAAACCTTCTCCTGCACGACGTAGCTCATCCACGCCCCCTCCGATGTCAGGGCGCATCATGGGCGAACCGGCCCGCTACGGTCCGCCCACGACCTCCTCATCAGCGGATGAGCGCCCCCACCCTCCGCGCCGCGATCGTGGCGATCTCCAACTCCGATTGGCCCGGCTGCGGGTAGACGTTGACCTCGATCTTCCCTGGCGCCGTTGACGACCCGCCGGACGAACGGCCCTCCACCAGCCCGGACCCGGCGGACACGACGCTCCCCCACGACGTCACGAGCTTCTCCACCACCCTGCGATCCAGCCCATCCTGGGAAGAGACGGCGTCGGCCACCGCGGTGCCGATCTCCCCGGCAGACGGAGCGCTTCCGGCGCCGCTGCTCGCCCCGCTTCCTCCGGCCGTGCTGGACGTCAGCGTCCGCAGCAGTTCGATGACACCGCCGGGCCCCGAGTAGGCGTCCCGGATCGCCGCGGTGATGCGCGTGGCGAGCTGGTCAGCGGCCTGGGCCGCCTCAACCGCCTGCCGAGCCTGCTCCGGGGAGCGCACATCGAGGCCAAACGCCGCCAGCGGATTCCCCACCGCAGCCGTCTGACTCACCGCGCCGGCGTTCAGCGCCGCGACAGCGGCCGGACCGCCCAGCGCATCCACCGCATCAGCGGTGATCACCCATTCGTCCTCACCGGTGCCGTTGAAGACCAGCGACCGGCCCGGCGGCACCGGCCCCCCGGAGTCCCGGTTGAGCTCGACGTCTCGCGCGTCGAACTTCGCGATCACGTTGTCGATCATCTTGCGTGGCACCGCGCCCAGCAGCCGCTGCAACTGGGTACGGTCTCCGATCGCCGCGGCGATAGCCGCCTTGATCGGGTTGAGCGCGGTTCTCGCCCCCGCGCCGAGTCCCTTGGCGAACAGGGTCCTGAACTGTGTGCCGACACCCGCCAAGAGCCGCTCCAGCGCGGTCGGCTGCTTACCGCCCTTCGCTGTGCCTTTCGCCGTGGCCTTCCCGCCAGGCCCCGGCACGACACCACCGGACGCGAAGCCCATCCCCGGGGTCCCCGCCTCGGCGAGGAACCGCGCCGCCCCCGCCACACCGCCCATGCGTGCGGCCTGGTTCCCGCCGTCTACCCACGCCACGCCGAGCGCCCGCACCAGCTCCGGCCGCAGGAATCCCTCGCCAGGGGCCACCGCCGCGAGCATCCGGTCCTGCCCCGGCGCATACCCCGGCACCACGCCAGGCCCCGGCACGACACCACCCCGCGCGAACCCGAGCTTCACCTCTGGCAGCGGCGTCAGCCCCATCGGGCCCGCGATGGCGTCCCAGATGCGCTTGACGCCACCCGTGTAGGCGTTGTTGACAATCCACGCGATCGGCCCCCTCAACACCGCGGGGATCTTCTCCCACTCGCGGCCAATGCCGTCCTTGGCGGTGCCGAAGGACTTCGCCATGGCCAGCGTCGCCTCGCTGACCTTCTTCTTCGCCGGATCGAGGCCAGGGTCGACCCCGGCTTGGATGTCGGTCCAGGTCTTACGCATGGACGCGGGCGCGTCCTTCGACAGGTTCACGAACTTGCCGCCGCCCGCCTGCACGAACGCATCGATCTTGGCTTGGCTGGGCTGACGACCAGTGTCAATGTCACGCTGGATGTCCGACCACATCGAGACGATGTGCTTCGGCGCGTCCTGCCGCAGCCGCAGGAACTTCCCGCCGCCATCCGAGATGAACTGGCCGATCTTCTGCGCGGCCTGCGCCAGCCCAGCCGTCAGGCTCCCCTGGATATCGGTGAGCATGTCCCGCACGGCCTGCGGCGCGTCTTTCCGCAGACCGAGGAACTTCCCGCCGCCCGCCGCGACGAAGTCATCGATCATCTTCTGCGGTACCGGCGTCCCAGCGGTGATCTTCGCCTGGATGTCCGACCACATCGCCTGAAGATGGCTCGGCGCGTTCGTCTTGAGGGTGAGGAACTTTGCATTCGCCGAGTTGGCGAACTCGCCCAACTTGTTCGCGGCGATCGACGTGAACGAGTCAATTCCGGCTTGCACCGCCGACCATCCCTGCTTCAGGGCGTCTGGCGCGTTCTTCGACAGCTCCAGGAACTTGCCGCCGCCTGCCTGCACGAACGCGTCGATCTTGGCTTGGCTGGGGGTGACCCCGGCGGCCAGGTCCCGCTGGATGTCAGCCCACATCTGCTGTACCTTCGGCGGCGCGTCACTGCTGAGCTGCGAGAACTTACCTTGAGTGGTGGTCAGAAACGCGCCCAGCCGGGCCGCGGTGCCAGACGCTCCGATGTCGGTCCCCTTCGCGACCGACTCCCACAGCTGGCCCCAGTACTGCTGCGCGCGCTCCGGCGCCGACCGAAAGACGCCAAGGACTTCGTTGATCTTCTTTTTCTGGTCGGCCCAGTACTCATCCCCGAAGGCGAAAGCCTTGGAGATCTCCCCGATACCGAACATATTCCCGAGGCTCGCCAGACCGACGTTGACCGGATGGTCCATCGGCTCGCCGGTCGCCTGCATCGCCCCAGTCAGTCCGGCGATACCACCTGTGACCAGTAATCCGGCGGTCCCAGCGGTAGCCAGGCCGGCACCCGCCAGAGCCTTCCCGCCGACGCCTCCCTTGCCTCCCTTGCCGCCCTTGCCACCCTTTCCGTCCTTGCCCGCGCCGCCGCCGACGTCGTCGATGAGGTCGACCGGGTTGACCTTTGAGAACCACGACGAAATGTCAATCTTCGATTTGAGCTTGCCGAAGATGCCTGCGGGGTTGACCTTCGACAGCCACCCGGACGGGTCGATCTTCGCCCCGATAGAACCGATCAAGTTCTTCGGGTTGAGCTTGGCGATCCACGCCCCTGGGTTGATCTTGGAGCCGATGCTGTTGAGCAGGCTCTTCGGGTTCAGCTTCGACAGCCACCCCGCCGGGTTGATCTTCGCTCCGATATTCGACAGCAGGTTCTTCGGGTTCAGCTTGCCGATCCACGCCCCGGGATCGATCTTCCCCTTGATCTTGTCGATCAGCATCGCCGGGTTCAGCTTCTTGATTGCGCCCGCCAGGTCGACCTTCGAGAACGCCGTCTTGACCTTCCCCGCCAGATCACCGAGCTTGTCCAGGCCAGCCGCTGCCGCCAGATCCCCCAGCAGCCCCCCGGCCTTACCCGCTACATCCTTAAGGCCGCCCAGCGCCTTCGAGAACAGGCCCGTTTTCTTCCCGCCGACGTCGGCCTTCTTGCCGACATCGTCGAGCCCCTTGCCGAGATCGCGGGTCTTCTTATCGGCCTTGTCCGCGCTGTCACCGAGATCAACCAGGTCCGCGGCGACGTCAGCGAGGTCGCCGGCGTCGAGACCGGCGCCCGCGCCGGTTTTGCCTCCCTTCTTCCGGCCCTTCTCCTTGCCGTCACCGCCACCGATGTCCGGCAGTTCCGGCCCTCCGTCGCCGCCCCCCTTGCCCTTGCCGCCACCGAACAGCTTCGACAGGCCCGTCAACTTGCCCAGCCCCTTGCCCAACTTGAGCAGGAGCCGCATCCCCTTGATCAGCCCACCCAGCTTCGCTATCAGCGTGCCGACCGCAGCCGCCACCAGCCCGAAGATCAGCACCCACTTCATCAGGTCACCAATGATCGGGATCTCCGTCAGACCCGTCAGCCAGCCGACCAAGTCCCGCAGGAAGGTGATGAAGTCGGTCAGCGTGCCGTCATTGACGACGGCCTCGGTGAGCTTGCCGAGGAACACCACGACGTCCTTGATCAACCCACCGGCCTGCCGCATCAGCGGCACCAGGTTGTCGAAGAACTTCGTCAGCCGCTTCTGGGTCTCCGGCTGGTTGATCCACTTGTTAAAGTCCTCCGCGGCCTTCGCGAGGTCCTCCAGCAGGGTCCCGCCAGCGGGAGAGGCGGCTTTGAACAGCCCGCCGATCGCCCCACCGAGATTGGACACGATGCGCCACAGCTTGGAGGCCATCTCCCAGGCCCGGCCGAAGAAGTCGGCCATCTCCCCGCTTCGGCGGGTCCGATCGGTGAACCGAGCGAAGGCCTCCCCGCCACGCTCCAGCCCCTCCGCGAACTTGACCACGAACGGGCCGGACTCGACGAGGATGTCGACGATCCCCCGAAGGAACGACTGCCCGGTCTTGCCGAACAATGCGAGTGCCTGGTTGTTGCGGCCCATGATCTGCGACAGGTCCAGGTTGAAGCTGTCACTGCCCAGGAACTCCCCGAGGTTCTTCGCGATGGTGCCGATCACCGACCCGGTGGCCGACAGGCCACCGCGCAGGGTGTTCAGGACCGGCATGGCGGCCTTAACGCCGGCCTTGAGGCCCGGCGCGATCGCCTCCTGCACGTCCTCCCGGATTTTCCGCAGTTCAGGGCGGACGACGTTGTGCAGGTACAGCACGAACTGCTGCATGCCGGGCGAGAGGTCCGCCATGGCCTGGGCGACCGGATCGACCCCGCCCCCGCCCCCGCCGCCGCGTCCGGCCTCTGCCGCTGCCTTCTTGGCCTTGGCCAGTTCCTTCTGGGCGTCCGTGACGGCCTCGACTGCGAGCATCTGCGACCACAAGGCCTCGCGGACGTCGCGCTCGGCGCGGATCTGCGCTTTCTTGGCCTGCTCGACGTCGTCAGTGGCGTCCTTGACGCCCCGCAACGCCGCCACTATGTCATCATTTGCCCGCTCTACGGCCTTTGCGCCCTCAACGGCGGTTTTGACTGATTCCTTCCGGGCCTGGCTGAGAGCGTACTCGGCGTCCTTCTCGGCCTGGATCGAGTCGGTGACCCGCTCCTTTGCCGCCTCGACCTCCTTGGACCCCTCCACCCCGCGACGGTCGGATTCCGCCTGCTCCTCGGCCAGGTCACCGTTACGCTCGCGCACCTCGTCCAGCCGGAACAGCGCCTGGTCGTAGGCGAGCTGTGCCTCCCTTTTGCTGAGGTCGTCGGCGAACGGGTCGGCGTTGACCCGATCGAGCTGCATCTTGGCCCGCTCGATACCGAGCTGCGCCCCACGCTCGTCCAGAGCGCCACCGCGCACCGCCAGCGCGAGGTCCTCGATGCGCTCCTTGGCGATCTTGCGGGCCTCGCTCAGCGCCTCGGTGGCCCGCTGACTGGAGCGCTGGGCCTCGGCGTAGCGGCGCTCGGCCATCTCGACCGCGCGAGCCGCCGACGCCTGCCGGTCGGCCGCCTCCGCGGCGACCTCAGCCGCACGCTCGCGTGCCGCGCCGACCCTGGCAACCGCCTCCTTGACGCGCTCCTCGGCCGCCACGACGGCCTTGGCCGCCTGAACAGCGGCGTCCCTGGAGTCCTCGACCCTCTCGCCTGCCAGCATCCGGGCGTGCACCGCGTCGCGGATCGCCCGCTCGGCCGACTTGATCCGTTCGGCCGCCGCCTCACGCGCCGCGGCCGACGACGCCGCTGACGCCCCCGACGCCTTGTCCGCCTTGCTCAGCGCCCCCAGCGCCGTCCCCACGCCGTTGAAACCCACCAGGAGCGTCGCCAGCCCCTGGATACCGGCCGTGGCCACCCCAGGCAGGATCGACAACACGCCGATCGCCTGAGACCCAGCACCGGCCACCGCGACCAGCCCACTCGCAAGCGCCGTCGCGCCCGCCGCGGCCAGCATGAACCCGGCCGCGGTCGCACCGACCCGCCCAAGCGTCGCCACGACCTGCCCGGCCTTCTGCACATCCGGCAAGTGCAGCCCGAACGGCAGCGTGACCGGTTTGCTCCGCTGCTTACGGCGGAACTGGTCGGTGTCCTCCTCGGCCGGCTTCGTGTCGCCCTTCACCGGCACCGTGATGCTGGTCTCGCTGTCGCGCGCCGCAGCCGCGACGTCGTCACGCAGCTGCCGCCGGTCGACGTCGGCGGTGACGCGCACCTTCACGTCGGATCCGCTGAGCTCCCGAACCAGCGCCGCCAGATCCCGCCGCAGCGCCGTATCGTCGAGCGTCGCCTTGAGCTTGATCGACGCTTCAGCCTGCGCGGCGCGCGCCGCCGCCTTCGCCTCGACCGCCAAACGGCGCGCGTCGACCTCCGCGCGGATCCGAACCTGCACATCGCGGACCCGCGCCTCCGCCTCACGCTTCAGCTTGCGCTCGAAGTCCCGCCCGAACTCGGCGACAACCTCGAGCTCGATCCGCCCTGCCTCGACGCTGTCCACCCCGTCAGCCACCTGCGCACCCCCGTACGTCAGGGGTGGAGGCTGCCGAAAAGGACCGTTACTGTCCGGCGACGAGAAGGGGCAGCATTCGGAGCTGCGTCGCAAGACGTGGATCCCGTCCCATGTGAAGGGTCCGGAGGGTGCTCCGCTGCTGGTGACTGAGAAGGTCAACGTGTGGCGGCGGTAACCACCGCTCGCGGCTGGTGGGGTAGCCCTTGCCCGCCCAGATCGTGTTGGCCGAACGTGCGTCGGAGCACCGGGCGATGGTGCACGAGTCGAAAACCGACGCGCTGGCGGGCAATCCGCCGCACCGCTCCCATCCCTCGCGAAGGTGGAGTGTTGTCACCCCTGGAGCCCCAACTAATCCAAGGAAAGCCTAGAGTGTGGAATATTCCACATGTAGAATTTTCCACATGACAACTTACGAGATCGACCCCGTCAGGACGCTCCCCGCCAGGACGCTCTCCCGCGGCTACGAATACGCCGTCTCTATCAGCGGATGGAACCGCAGCGACCGCAAACCGCAGGAGGACCCCGAGCCGGTCAGCATCATCAAAATCCGGGCCGTCAGTATCACGATGGAATTCCTCGGCGGGATCGACGAACTCGGCCCACGCGAGGGCGCCGACACCATCTGGTACCGCCTCGGAACGCTCCCCGAGCGCCAGGTCGAGACGCTCCTCGCCCGCCTCGCGGCCTCCGGCCTACTGGAGGCCATGTTCGGCCGGGTAGAGCGGACCTACCGCCAAGGCCTACTCACCAGCCTCCAGGCCGGCGAGGCAGTCGCAACATGGATCGCTGCCGAACGTGAGCGGATCACCGCCAGTGAGGAGGACCTGCCAGACAGCTGGGCGCGCTACCAGGTGGCCGAGCCTGCCACCGCCAGCATCGAGACCCTCCTCGCCCCCGCCGGAGACACCCCGGCCGCGGCGCGTCGCGCCGCTGACGAAACTGTCCATGGGCTCGCCGTGTGGCCGGAGGGCCACCCCGAGCAGGTGGTGGTGACCGCCCCCGAACGGCTCACCCAGGCCATGGAAGGGCTCTTGCGGAGGGGCACCACGTTCATCCCCGTCCCCCGGCCTTTGCTGGTTGCTGCTGTCTGGCGCGCGGGCGCGCGGAACGTCAACGCCCTGTCCAGAGCGTTGGGCGTAGACCGCAAAACGATCTACGCCGATCTGCGGTCCGCGGGCATCGAACCCACTATCCGGACTTGAGACATCAGCACCACCAGCGTCTCACTTCCGGGGCCGGGCGGTGGCCATCATCATGTTCATCGCCCGGTCCATGCTCGCCTGCGACGGCTGACCGCCACGAAGGCGCTTGGCTTCCTTCTCCGCCTCCTCCATCCACGTCGGCCGCGGCCACCGCCACTCCTTCTTGCGCCGCTTGTCAGCGACCACGATGGTCTGCTCGTGGTGAACGGCGGCCAGCAGCTCGTGGGTGCGGGTCCACGGGTCCAGCCAGTAGCCCCGCGGCACCCTCACTCGGGCGTCGTGAGGGAGGTGGTGGCAGAGGTCGAGGAAATCGTGGACTCCGATGAAGCCGGGGTCTCCGGGATCGTCGAAGACTCCGCCGAGGTCGAGTCCGTAGACGTCTCGGAAGTCGGCGTAGAGCCCTCGGTCCCACTCGGCGAGCCACCGCTCGGCGGCGAGGATTCCCCCCGGCCCACGCCCCACTCCGCCGCGAGGCCCTTCACCAACTCGACAACGTCCTCGATCTCTGGCCTCTCGGCCATGAATCGGTCGTAGCCCTCCTGGGTGAGGATCTCCACGGCCACCTCACGCCCCGCCTTGACGAGTTGGGCAGGCAGGTTGGGGGTCTTGGACAGCAGACCGATCACCATGCCGATCACTTCGGCGTCCGTGGTGGTGTTGCCCGACAGCAGAGCCTGCTCCAGCACGTGCAGCAGATACGCCATGTCGACGTCGAGCTTCATGAGCGGTGCCAGCGCGTGCAGCGGGAGCCCCGACGGCATCATCGCGATCACCTTGTCGCTGCCGTCCGGCTCCACACCGAAGTACAGCGGGAACGGGCCGGCCTTCCGCTTGCGGCGCTCGGCGCGGGCACGGCGGGCGGCGTTGAGGTTCAGTGCCATCGAGGACTCCCGGATCGTCGGATCAGACGCCCCGGGACAGTACGGATCCGCTGGGCTTGTGTACGGCCACGACGGGAAGGGGAGGCACGCCGTACAGCGCGCCTCCCCTCACCTGTCCACATCGCTGAGGCTTACGGGCCCACAGGCGGTGCGAACGACGCGAAGTCGTTGTAGTCGTACCAGGCGTCGGCCAGGTCGGAGCCGAGGACCTTGAGCCGCAGCGGCAGCACCGAGGATTCGGCCTTGTTGAGCGACTGGGTGACACCCTCGACCTGCTGGGCGCGCGGGATGATGCGCCGCAGGTGCCGGCTGCCGTTGATCAGCTCGACGACGACGGCGACCTCGTCGCGTCCGCCGACCTTCGGAGGAACGAACTTGTAGTAGGGCGGCGGCGCCGGATCCCCGGACGGCGTGATCTTCGTGACGGTACCGCCACCGAACACCGCCTTGAAGTTGTCGGCGGTCCATTCGTACAGGTCGACCTCGAGGGTCGCGCCGTCTTTGGTCTGCCAGGACGCGATCGGGTAGTCCGACTGGTGGCTGGACGCCTCCTCGAATTCCGGCGACGTCTCCCAGTTGAGGCTGTCGGGTGTGAAGTGGCCGACGTCGCGCCACCCGGCGCCCATCGCGATGGTCGGCCCGGCGGGCGCGGTCGTGCCGACCGGGCCCAGCCACACCCGGGCGAGCACCGGCACGAACTGGTCTGTGGCTGCCACAGGATCCCCCAATGCTGTAGCGCCACCCACCGCCCAAAGGCGGAGGTGGTCAGCGGGTTGGGGACCCTCGACCGCCGGTTGTACGCGGCCGGGGCGCTTGTGTACGGCTACGCCGACGCGCGGGGCGGTTTCGCCGACGCGGTGGTGGTGCGACACTCACCGAAGGCGCGACACAAGGAAGCGGTGCGGCGGTGAGCAGGAGACGCCTGGCAGGGGCGCGGTGGCTGGCCCAGGTCAACATGCACGGCCCCGTGCCGGAGCTGCGGCCCGAGCTGGGCCCCTGCTGGCTGTGGACCGGCGACACGAACGACCAGGGGTACGGCTACATCATCATCGGCGGGAAGAAGATCAGCGTCGCCCGGTACGTCTACGAGCGCGCCCACGGGCCGCTGCCGGACGGCTACGAGCCCGACCACATGTGCCACGACCCTTCGGTGTGCCCGCCGGGCCCGGCCTGCCCGCACCGGACATGCTGCAACATCGCCCACCTCGAAGGGGTGACGCACCGGGAGAACGTGCTCCGATCCGGGGCGCCGACCGCGATCAACGCAGCCAAGGAGACGTGCATCCACGGCCACCCGCTGACCTTCGCCCCGGTCGTCGTGGACGGTGTGTCCTACCCGGGTGGCACGATCTACGTGCCACCGCGGCGGACCTCACACCGGTACTGCCTGATCTGCAAGACCCGCGCCGCCGAAGGCGAGACACGGCTCCGGCGGGAGGTCGCGCGGCTGCTGGTGGAAACCGCCGGCGGGATGGGGGAGCAGCTCACCATCGGCTAACGCGGCTCGTGCGCGGAGATCAGCACCTTGGCCACCCACCGCAGACGGCCGTCGATGTCCGGCATCGGGCCGCCGCTGCCCGGCACGTACCGCACCCGCGTGATGACGGGCCCCGAGGTGTACGGCTGGGCAGGCAGCTCCGCCAGCGCGCGCAGCGCCACCATGACGATGCGCTTGAGCTTGCCGACGCCGGGAGCGTCAGCACCCGCGCCGAGCGCCTCCAGCTGCACGCACGAGGTGACCGTCCACAACAGTTCGCCGCTCGGCTCGCCGATCGACCCGCCCGGCACCTCGTGCAGCCGCAGCCGCGGGTACGGCGGCTCGGAGTAGGCGCCGACCCGGCCCTCACCGCCGAGCACCCGCGACCACGAGATGAACGGTCACCTGTATCACAAGGGCGACAAGGTGCTGCTCTACTACTGGGCGGCCAACCGTGAC
>NZ_JBFBCF010000028.1:114556-127680 GCF_040683035.1 Streptosporangium sp. NPDC051022
GCGCCGACCCGGCCCTCACCGCCGAGCTCGGCGGTGAGGGCCGCGTGTGCTTGCAGCCACGCCAGCGCTCGGGGGACCGGGTCGGCGTCAGCCAGAAGCTGAACGTCCACGATCAGGCGGGCTCGCCCACCGGGGTGGGCTTCGCCGTCCGAGCGGGCCTGGCCGCAGACGGCTGCGCAGCCTCGCCCGACTCTGCGGGGGCCGAGGCGGACGACACGGGCGGAGTGGGCGACTGAGCGGGACGGAGCGCGGCCTGCACGCTCTCAGGGTCCTTCGGGTCGGCGCCCGCGACCAGGCCGGCGGCGACGAGCCGCATCGCGTGGCCGCGCAGGAGTGTGATCTCCGCCTCGACCTCGTGGTCGCGGGGCTCCAGGCCGACGCTGCGCGCGCCCTCCTCGCCGAGGGGGTGGGCGAGCGTGCAGGTGACAAGGTCGTTCACCGGGATCTCCTCCAGGTTGTCCGGCACGCCGCGGAGTGGGTGCCGTGGATCAACCGGGAGCATGCCTGGAGGGGCGGGTTGCGTCAGGTCACGACCGTCAGAACACGGTCAGCGGCACCAGCAGCGTGAGAACCCGCACCTGGGAGATCGGAACCGAACGAGGCCCCTCCCCCTCGGGGAGGGCTCCGGTGATCGCCAGATGATGCCACGCCTCCTCTGACAGCACCTGGACCCGCAGCTCGCCGTGACCGCTGTCGGGAGGCGCCGGGTTGGACACGGCCACCCATCCCAGCGACCAGTCGCCCGACTCGTGGCGGCGTATGAGCCGCTGGCCGGTCACGCTCATATGCTCGGTGAGCTCTACTGCCTGCACGGTTGGCCCGGCCGGGAGGGGTTTGCGGTGTGCGCGACTCAACCTCATGCCCATCAGCATGAGGGGCGCAACCGACAAAACACCAGGTTAGAGCACCAGTTCGAGATAGAACCGGTCGCCCGGGTACAGGCTCACGCGGACGGCGACGGTACGGCCGTCGCCGTCGACCAGCGCGACGACGACCTCCTCCAGCGCGGTGCCGGGCGGCGTGCCGAGCAGGTCCTCCTCCGCGAGGGTAGGCATCCGCGCGATGACGCGCACCCGCTGCTCTGCGATGACGATCCCGGCCCGCTCCAGCAGGATGGTGTCGGGCTCGCTCAACTCCTGCGGCTCACCGAGCTCGGGCACCTGGGCGACGATGTCGCGCGGGTAGTACGAGTCAGTAATCGCCGCCCCGTGCGCGCGGCGCCACCACACTGACGTCGCGCTGGGCAGAAGCGGCGCCACCAGTGGCGGCGGCGCGCTGACCCGCACGTCGAGCCGCGCCCCGACCTCCCGGCCGCCCGCGGCGAGCGACAAGGACACCGGCTGACGGTCGTAGACGCGCACGAATGTGCCCACGGTCGGCTGCGTCACCGTCAGTCCCAGGCGGGCCAGTTCACCGATCGCGGCGCGGATCGTGTCCCGGGACACTCCCCCGAAGCGCTCGCGCAGTTCCGCCTCCGAAGGCAGTTGAGCGCCCGGCGCGAACTCACTGGAGGTGATGGCGTCCGCGAGCTTCCGCGCGATCACCTTGTACGGAGCCTGCCCGCCTGCCGCCATGCATCCCACCGCTCTCCATATGTCCCCGTCGCGCGTGGCACCCGTCGTGTCAGCACGTCCTGGTGTGTAGGTATCGGCTATGGCGGTCAACGTCAACAACTCCCCTTGCATCTCTTGTAGCTACAAGCTAGCTTGAAGCTACAAGGTAGCCAAGAGGGAGACCGCAAATGATCTGGAAGCGCAGGCTGCCCGGCGGCACCAGCGAACCCGCCCCCCAGCACGGACAGCACGTGTGCGTCGACCGCCAGCGCGCCGAGGTCATCCACGAAGAGGACGTCTGGACCCAGGTCCGTCTCCCGGACGGCACAACCCCGAACGTGCTCACCGCCCGGACCACGCCGTGCACCTGCGACGGAAACGGATGCACCCGATGATCCCCACGGACGTCTTCCTGCTCCTGCTCGCCGCCGCGGCTGCCGTCACCGCTCTCGTCTACGCCCGCCGCGACCCCCACAGAATCCACATCACCCCCGTCGACCTGGTGCGCCGCATCCACGCCTGGGCCACCGCCCGGCCGGCGGGCTGGTGGCGCGTCGCGGGATTCAGCGCCTTGACCGCCGGAAAGCTCCTGTGCTGGCTGGCGCTCGGCCTGCTGCTGTCCAGCGTCGCCGTGGTCGGCGTCGCGGCGAAAGTCCTCGCCACCGCCGCCGAAGTCCTCTGCATCGGTGCTGCCTTCCTGCTCTGGCACACCCGCGCCCTGCTCCGCGAGCAGGCCCGCCCCCGCTTCGAGATCACCCGTTAAGGAGCAAAACCATGATCGAAATCTTCGGCATGCTCGCCCTGCCCTGGTGGGTGGCGACGACCGCCGCTGCGATCGTCGCGTTCTTCGCCGCCCTGGCCATCCGCGGCCTGCGCGACCGGCCGTCGTCGGAGGAGTTCCCCGAGTTCCGGGACGCCCTCGCCCGCGCCCGCGACACCGACCTCTCCGAGAGCTGAAGGACCACGCCATGGGATTCCTCTTCGGCCGCGAGAACAACCACACCGCGAGCACGAGTTCCACCGGCGCCGCCGACCTCGCCAAGAAGATCCGAAGCAAGGGAGGCGCGTCCTCCTCCGGCGCGACCGTCCTGCTGCGCCTCATGGAGCAGGGCCAGGACCCGCAAGACCTGTGCCCCGAGCTCGCCGAGGGGGCCGCCCGATCCTTCCGCGACGTGGCCCGCAAGCTGCCCCGCGACGCCCGCCGCCTGGCCGAGAACATCGCGGCCTCCGCCGAACACGCCTCCCGAACCGGCCGCACCTGGACTGTCGGCTAACCCCCACCACACACCTGCCTGAAAGGACCGAGATGCTCCCCGCCCTGATCGTCACGCTGATCCTGGCCGCGGTCGTGCGCCTGGCGTGGCCGAAGTCCCGCCACGGCTCGGAGGCGGCGCACTTCTCCACCCCCTACGGTGAACTTCCTGCCGCCGGGCCCCGACCCTCCGGGCAGGTCGTGCGGTGGGCCAAGACCCGCACCACGTTCCGCCGCGCCCGTGCCACCTGGCGGGCCCTGCGTTCCACCGCCCGTACCCTCAACCGCCACCGGATCGCTCTCACCCCCGTGGCCGCCGGACTGGCCGTGCTCGCCGCGGGCACCGTCATCTACACCCAGCACATCCCGGTCTGGGCCGCGGGGACAGCCGCCCTACTGCTCGCTGCTCTCGTCTCCTGGAAGGCCAGTCACGCCGAGACTCTGCCGGTGTGGCTGTTCTCCTACCCGGCGATCGGTGGAGCCGCCTGGATCACCGCCAGCGCAGTATGGCCGCCCCACCTGCTCAGCCTCGGCGTCGGCACCGCCATCTACGCCGTCGTCTGGTGGGCTCACCCCGCCGTCCGCCGCACCATCGCATGGCAGGCTCGGCTCCAGTACCAGCTCGTATGGTGGCCGCGAGCGATGCGCCGCATCGGCCGCTCCGGGGTGAAGGTCAAGAAGGTCACGAAGATGGACCCGGCGGGCCAGCACAGCGTGTGGCGGCTCCAGTGCCCGCCCGGCGTCGTCGTCGAGGACCTCCAGACCTCGGACGCCCGCGCGGCCATCGAGAACGCCATGCGGTGGCCCAAAGGCGTCATCCGCAGCATCGAGCACGCCTCCACCCGCGACCGCAGCCTGGCCGACATGCACCGCAAGGACATGGAAAGCAGCCGCATCCTGCCCGTCGTCGACCTGCCGACCGAAGGGCTGCCCCGCTCGATCTACGACCCGTTCCTCACCAGCTCCGGTGAGAACGGCGAGACCGTCACGGTGCAGCTGGCCACCCGCGACGGCGGCGGCCGTCACGTCTTGCTCGCCGGCACCACCGAAGAGGGCAAGTCCACCCAGCTCGGCGACTACGAAATCCAGCTGTTCGGCTGTGAGGACGTCGTCGTGGTCGGCCTGGACCGCAAGGGCTGCATCGAGATCCGCAACGGCGCACACCGCATGGCCCGCGTCGCCCAGACCTCCGAGGAGGGCACCCTCCTGCTGGAGTCCGTCGCCGCGATGATCGACAACTCGGGGCCGCTCATCCCCGCCGGGCAGCGCGTCATGCACGCCACCCGCAACAACCCCGCCCTCGTGGTCCTCGTCGACGAGCTCGCCCGGTGGACCGCCGACGACGAGCGCAACCACCGTGCTCGCACCGCGATCGAGACGATCGTCACCAGCGGCCGAGCCGCGATGGTCATCCTCATCGCCGCGACCAACAGCCCGTCCGTCGCCTCGGTCGGCAAGGGCGAGATCCAGAAGGCTTTCGACGTCATCCACCTGTACCAAGGCTCCAAGCAGGTGTGGCGCAACCTGATCGGCGAGCGCATCCGCGCGGTCGACTTCACCGAACTCACCGGCCGGGGCCGCCACTACCTGCTTGACGGCCGCGCCTCCCAGCCTCGCCTGGTACGCGGCTTCAACAACAAGGCTTCCCGCGTTCTCCAGGTCGCGGTGGAGACCGGCCCGAACGCGCCAGCCCTTCACGCACTCAGAGAGAAGGCCGGCGGGCAGGCGTGGGCGACCGCCCCCGGCCGTGTCCCCGACGACCTCCTCCCCCACCTGTCCGAGACCCAGCGAACCGAGGTGTTCCGGGTGCGCGCCGAAGTACCCGCCGAAGAACTTCAGGCGCCGCTCGGTGTCGAGGACGGCGGCGTTGACCCGGCCATCATCGCCGCGGCGTCGACCAACGCAAAGGCGACGCGGATGGCTCAGGCCGTCGCCCGCGCCTGCCCCCTGATGGTCGGTGCTCCGGCAGGGTTCACGCCGAACGATCTGGTCCAGGAGTCCGGCATGGCCCGAGCAACCGTCAACAGGTGGCTCGCCACGCTGACCAGTGGAAACACGCCTCTGGTGGAGCGGGCAGAGCACGGCCGGTACAAGGTCGTCCCCGAGGCCACTGTCGATGTCCTGGCCACCGCCCTGCTTGGGGGGCGGTGACCCCGGCGACCCCGGCCCGTCCCCCCGCCCCATCCCCTCATCCCTCGCCGTCACATCCCGTGACCATCACCCTCAGTCGTCCCCCCGGCTCCGCCCCCATGTCTCTCTAGGCGCGCGCACGCGCCCGACCCCACGTCAAACCGTCTCTGAGACGGTTTCGGAGACACCCCGGAGACAGTAGGGGAGACGCCCCCAGAGACGCCCACACGTACGCACAGTAATTGGAGGACCCTCATGACCAGCCCCGCCAAGCCGCGCCGCCTGGCCTTCTGGTGGGCGCTGCTGTTCGCCAGCTCCGGCATAAGCCTGTTCCTGAACGTCTGGCACGCCGTCAACCAGTCCGAGGGCAGGACTGGGCACGCCATCCTGGCCGTCACCTACGCCGTGGTGCCCGTCGTGTTCGCCGGATGGCTGTCGCACGGCCTGGTGAACCCGCTACTCGGCATCTGGCCCCGCCGAGTGATCATCACGTTGTTCCTTGCGGCGCTGGCCATGTCAATGTCCGCGCAGGCAGAAGTCATGGAGCCCTACGGCGGCGACATCGGCCGGTGGGGTATCCCGCTCATCCTGGACGTGTCCGCCCTGGTCGCGTTGCACATCATCACCCAGGCGTCGGACGCCACCGCCAAGGCCGCTCGCGCCGCCGCCTGGGAAGCGGACATGGAGCGGATGCGGGCGGACATCCGCGCCACGGTCGAGGCGGACATCTACCGTCAGGTGGAGGCGGACATGGAGCGGGTGCGGGCGGCCATCACGGCGGACGCCAACGCCCGCGCGGAGGCGGACATGTCCGCCCGGCTCTCGGCCGTCGAGGCGGACACGGAGACCCGTCTGGAAGACATGAGGTCGGACATCCGGACTCAGGCGGAGGCGGACGCGGCGGCCCGCCTGGCGGACATGGAGGCGGACATCCGCCGCCAGGCCGAAGCGGACATGGCCGCCCGCTGGGTCGACTCGGAGGCGGACATCCGGGCTCGGGCGGAGGCGGACATGGCGGCCCGTCTGCCGGACATCGAGGCGGACATCCGCCGCCGCATCGAGGCGGACATCCGCCGCGAGGTCCGTCGCGAGATGTCCGGCAAGACCAAGACGCAGCCGAGAGACATGTCCGCTCCTAAACGGGAGATGACCAGCGCAGAGAGGGAAAAGCTGGCGCGGGAACTCCTCCGCGAGGATCCGGGCATGTCCGGGGCAGACCTGGGACGAGCGGTCGGCGTGTCCGCGCGTCAGGGCGTCCGGTTGCGCGACAAGATCCTCCCCGGGGTGGCCGGACATGCCGCCGACATCGAGACGGACGTGTCCGCCACCGAGCCGGACACCGACGCGGACACGTCCGACCGTCAGGTCCACCTCCACGCGGTCCGGTAGACCGGACATCGGTGGTGGACATGTCCGCCACCGAAGCAGCCCGACCGAGCTTCATGAGGCAGACAGCCGAGGGGCGGCATCGTGCGGTGCCGCCCCTCGGCGTGTCCACCGGACATGACCTATCCGGCCTCGCCCCGGAGACATGCCGGGCCCTCAGTCAGCCTCCTCAGGATCCGCTTGATATGTCCCTCGCTGGCGTCCACCAGGATGGCAATCGCATCCGGCGGCCACCCCTTGGCAGCCAGACGACCAACCTGCTCCCAGTCCAGACGCCGCCGTGCGCCACGACCCCGCCGCGGCTCCCCGGCCTCCTGCGCGATGGCCGCGATTGTCACGTCCGACACCCGCCACTGGATCATGATGTCCGTGATCAAATCGCCGCCCCGGTAAGCGGCCAGGATCTCCGCTTTCCGCTCCTCCGACACTCGGCTCCCCGGAGGACCGCCCGGCCGCCGGAGCGCCACTCTGGCGGCTTGCAGCGCGCGATGCACCGCCGTATGGGAACAGCCGACCTCCGTAGCGATCTGCCGGATCGACTGCCCGGCCTCGTAGCGGCGCGCTACAGCGGCCCGATCGATGACTCTGCGGCCCTTCTTCGTGCTCATGCCCGGCACCATGCCGACCCGGACGGGCTTACGTCCCGCCTCGGTCCAACGCGCCGCCAGCACGACGAAGGGGTGCCAGCCGTACAGCTGGCACCCCTTCAGGTTCGTCAGCGGTCAGCCGGCGAAGTCGCCCTGGGCAGTGAGAGCGTCCAGGTATGCCGTCACGGCGGCCGACAAGACCGCCTGGACATCGATGCCGTCGACTCCGGCCGCGCGCAGCCGGACCCTCAGCGTCCGCACGGCGGACAGGACGCTGCCGCGCAGGAGCGTCCCGAGCTGCCGGTAGTCGTCCCCGGGAAGCTCGGCGTACGCCTCGGCCCGCTCACCCCACACGGCCAGGTCACCGTCGCCGAGCTCGTCGGCGCGCAGAACCGCCAGCGCCGCATCGACATGAGGCCACAGCGGACGTTCCCGCCCAGCCGCCATGGTCTCCGCGAGCTGAAGGTTCATCAGGCGCTGGTAGACCTCCGGAGCGATGTTGATCGTGTGCTTACGCCGCTCGTCGCCCTTGCACGCCGCGTTGCTCGTCGGCGCCACCTTCGCACCGCGCTTGCCCCGAGGCTTCACCACCTTGGCCGGCGGGGAAGCCGGGGGAGCCGTCACCGTCTCGGCGGGCTCCAGCGTGGGCTCTAGCTCTCGATCAGGAACAGCCCGAACCGAAGGTCCCGGCTCAGCAACAGGCTCCGTAGGGATGGTCTCAGCGGGTTCAGGCTCGGCTGGTACCGGTGTGGGGACGGCGGCCAGTGGGCGGGCAGGCGGCTCGGCCTGTGCTGGAGCTGCCACCGCTTCGGGTGCGGGCTCGACAGGCCTGACCGGCTGGATAACGATTGGAGGTGGCGTCGGCAGGTCCGGGACTGCGTGAGAGGCGGTCTGCTGGACCGTCTTCTTCAAGTCTCGGACGGGCTTGCGCTCCGGCGGCATCAGGCGACACCCGCCCCAAGACCGATCGTGGCCAGGATGTTGCCGGTCAGCTCGGCGTAGTTGCGGTGCTCGCCGCGGTGGTTGGGGAACTGCCACACCGCAGGGTTGCCGTACATGTAGGCGGTGGGGATGTACTCGCCTACGCCGATGACCGGCTGGAAGGCAGCGATGTTGTTGTCCCTCATGAGGTCCGCGACCGTACGGGCTTCCTTGTGGTCGGCCCACTTGTTGAGAATCCACCCGGTCACCGCGAGCGCGGGGTTCTGCATCGACTTGATCCGCTCGGCCTTCTGCACGGCCGCGACCGTGGACTGGAACGACGGGACGCGAGGCTCGGTGATGGGGATGACGACGTTGGAGGCGCACATGGCAGCGCTGGTGAGGTTGCCGAGCGTAGGCCGGGTGTCCAGAAGGATGAGGTCGAAGTCCTCCAGGATCGGCTGGAGGACGCGGTTGACCGACCAGATGCCTCCGAGGGTGGAGTCAGACGACAGGCGTGCCTCCACTTCGTCCATCTCGGTGTAGCTCGTCGGTAGAACCCACAGGGGTACCCCCTCAGAAGCTTGGACGAGGCAATCCCGGATGGCCGGGCCTCCGCTGGCGGGCGGGTTGAGGAGTTCGGCGAACCCCAGGCCGGGACGGCGCTCGATACCGAACCAGTCCGACAGATGCCCTTGGGGGTCGCCATCGGCGATCAGAACGCGCTTGCCGTAGACATCAGAGGCGGTAGCCCCGAGGTTCGCGGTGGTCGTCGTCTTACCGACACCGCCCTTCAGGCTGGATATGGACGCGACGATAGCGGTCATGTAGATACCTCATTGCTTGGTCGGCGATGTTGCGTCGCCGATGGTATCGGTGGCATCAGGTGTGACGCCTGTTGCCTCGCTGGATCGTTATGCCGATCATCAGCAGTCCGCACATCGGAGTCCGCAATGAACCCGCCTGCACAGTTGGCCAGTTAGACCGCCCGACAGTTAGCCAGTTAGAAAGTTAGAACGTGTCGCTCCACGAAAGGCGGCTACCTACCCTGTACCGTTCTCTAACCACCCGTGGCTCTCCCCGGACACAAGTCCTCCAGACCTGCCACCGTCTTCCAGCATGGGAAGCAGCAAAGTTCGGATCACACCCGGATTGGCAGCACGCCTCGCCGCCGGACCGATACGACGCAGGGTCGAGCGGGTCACCGACGCCGCGGCGGCCGAAGTCCGCGACCGCGCACCGGACGGCAAGCAGTGGGTCACGGAGCCCAGCGAGCACCCCAGGCACTGGCATGCCGAGATGGACGGCGCGTCCATCCCGGAGAACGTCTCCTACAAGGTCCCTCGGGCGACCTACATCCCGAAAGGCAGGGGCGAAGACGGCAAGGCCGTCAACCCCGGAGGCGGGTGGCAGTCCATCCCGGGCTGGGACTTTGCGGCCCGGCCGCGCGACCCGCGCCTGCCCGACTACCAGAGCGTGAACTGCGGCTGCCGTTCAGTACCGATCCCAGGTGCGCTCGCACGAGCGACGCACACCACGCCGGTCGTCGTCCGGCCCGGCCGGGTGTCATCGTCGGTGGTGTGCGACTACAACCGGGTGGTCGAGGCCGAGTTCGGCTCCTCCGCGGACGCCGGCGCGCACTTCATGGGGCTCGCCGCGGCGGTCGTCGCGGCCCGCTACCGGTGATCCTGAAGCAGGGCGGGCCCGCAGTCCTCGCAGGCCCGCGCCTGACCTCCACCCGCCAGGCACCCCACGGCGATACGGGGGAGCGGCCACCGTTTACCGCACGATACGCACGCCGTCCCGGCCCGCTGCGCGCCATCGAGCCCTTCGGCCGACACGAGATTCACGACAACCGCCCTTCCACTCGCACCCACGACAGCGCGGGCACGACCCGGTGTGGCCGGTGCGCGGCGGTGACGACCGTCCAGGATCGGCCCGTGCTCGGCTCCACCACGGCGTCGCGCGCCTTGATAGGCCACACCTCAGGGTCGAGCGCCAGCACCCACACGCCGGGCCCGTCCTTCTCCCCGTCCGCCGGCGGCTCCGACACGATCGCGCCGGGGGAGACGTCCCGGATGGGCCCCCAGGCGGTGGCGGAGCGGGTGCCGTGCCCGTCGAGCTCCTCGTGACCGTCGCGGACACCGAACCTCGTCGTGGGCTGCGTCACGGCCATGACGTGTACCCCAGAGGGTGCGGCGCGATCCCATCCGGCTGGTGAACGCTCAGGACCCGCCAGTAGCTCAATGAGGTAAGGGTTGGGGGCGCCCCCGCTGCCCCCGACCCGGCTTGTGGATCGTCGGTGTAGGTGACCGACTGCCCTTCCAGCGATGCGGACTTCACGCGGCGCCCGTTCGGGGACAGCTGCACGATGTGCGGCATCGCCGCGGCGTGGCCGAGCACGTACCGGCGCAGCGCCGCCCCGTAGTCCGGGTCGGCGTCCGGGTCCAGACCCGCCCGGTACACCACGGTGTAACGGCCGGTCGGCTCCCCGCTCGAGGTCTCCGCCGTCGCGGAGACGATCTCCACGATGGGGTGGCGCTTCACCGCCCAGGAGTCTCCTTGCCGGAGAACTCCGTGCTCAGTGATCAGGCGCGGCACCGGGAAGGTGTGCAGGTGCGCGGTGACCGTCGCCAAGGCGTCGTCGATCGCGTCCTGGATGACGGCGCGCTGCTCCGGTGTCAATGGCCGGGCCAGGCTGATCCGGACCGCGACCTCCTCGGGCGTCACCACCGCCACCGTGCACCTCTCCTTGGTTGACGTGCGGTCTGGCGTGAGGGGAGCGGCCGCCCGGGGACGAGAGTCCCCCGGTCTGCCCCCGTGCGGGGCTCCCCCTCACGCCAGCACCTCTATCCGCGGCGGCACCGCGCCCTTTCGGTTCCCCTCCGGCCCGGCTGCACCCCCCAGAGCAGCCGGACAC
Source organism: Streptosporangium sp. NPDC051022 (assembly GCF_040683035.1). Classification (NCBI taxonomy): domain Bacteria; kingdom Bacillati; phylum Actinomycetota; class Actinomycetes; order Streptosporangiales; family Streptosporangiaceae; genus Streptosporangium; species Streptosporangium sp. NPDC051022. The sequence goes on from NZ_JBFBCF010000028.1 coordinate 125,306, forward strand.
CGTCGAGGCTCGGTGCCGCCGCGAGCCTGTGTTATTCCTGGCCGGAGGTCGGCCGGGCTGCGCGCAATGCCTTCAGCTCCTCCGTCAGCGCCGCCGCCGTGGTCTTGTCGACGCGCCGCCCGGCGCTGTACTCCAGCTGATCGCTGGGGTGGGTGGCGCCGAGGTAGTAGTGGCGGCGGGTGATGCGCTGCGCGGTCCGCACGTACGTGAGGTGGTCGGGCCCGGCCGCGACGAACATCTTGTCGGGGTCGATCGGGTTGCCGTCCTCGCCGATCAGGTCTTCGAACTCAGCGCCCGGCATCACCGTGTGCCGCAGTCCCGGCTCCGGAGCCACAGGCGGCACCTCAGCGGGCGCCGAGGTGGGCGGCTCCAGCGGGGCAGCCGGGGTGGAGACGATCTCGCTCGGCGGGGTGTCGCGCTCAGGCTCTTCCGGCTGCTGGGAGACGGGGGGATCCAGCGGAGCCACACCCTCAGGGGTTACCGGAGGCTGCGGGTCCTCCGCGAGCGGCGAAGTCGTCGGGGCCGCAGCCGTTTCCTGCTCTGCCGAGTCTGCGGGCTTTGCTGTCCTGCGGCGTGGCGGCACGTCATCCTCCGGGGGTCGCTGGCCGGTCACGCCGAAACGTAGGAGGGCGGCGGGGTTACCGTCTGCTCTCGCCAAGAGCAGACAGGAAATCCACGACCGTCACCTCCACCAAAACCCTAGACGCACATTCAAAGAGCAATGTATTTTCAGAGTGTTTAAGGGGGAGTTGGGCTCCCCGACCTACCCCTGTAAGGACTCTGATGCCTACGAAAAGACGCACACCCCCGACCCGCACCCCACGACGGCGGACACCTGCCCGCACGACCAGCACGGCCCGCACAACACGCAGCAGAAAAGCCTCCAGCGACCCGATCGGCTGGCTCCTGCGAACCACGGCCAAGGCAACCCGCAAGCTCACCAAGCTCCTGGCCGCCGGCCTGCGCGTCCTGGTGCGAGGCGCGAAGAACTCCCCCCACCAACGTGACGCAGCCGTGGTCCTGCTCGTCCTGGCCACCCTCGTTCTGGCCGCCGTCACCTGGGGCATCACACGCGGCATCGCCGCCACCTACGCCCTGACCGCCCTTACCTTCCTGGTCGGCTCCACCACATGGGTCCTGCCTTTCATCACCGCCGGATCAGCGGTGCACCTGCTCCGCCGTACCCGCCCCACCAGGCGACGCTCGACACCCGGCTGGGCGATGACCCTCCTCGGTGTCCTCGGCGTCGTCGACATCATCTGCGGCGTCCCGAGCCCGTTCACCGGCTCCGGCGGCGGACTGATCGGCCACCTACCAGCGGGAGCGCTCACGGAGGTCCTGCCGTCCCCGCTGGCTGTCCTCGCGCTGCTGGTCGTCATCGGGTTCGGGACGGCGATCGTGACCGGCACACCTCTTTCGGAAGTTCCCGCACGCGTCGCCCGCCTGGCCCGCTCCACCGCCGCACGACGTGCCGCACGCCCCCGGCCGGCTATCGCTGACGCACCATCTCGTCCAGCGCCTTCCACCGTTCGCCGCCCCACCACAGTCACGACCACCGTTTCGACGCCCCCCGCCCCACCAGCCGAACCGCCCGCACCAGAGCCCACCCCGGCCGAAGCACCGACGTCGTCCTCAGAGCCCGCGTCTCCTGCCTCACCCGAGGTCGATAGCAGCACGCCTGCTCCCGCCCCCGATTCCCGTCCGGCGCCTGCTCAATCCGCTGCACCCACCCCCGCCATGCGAGCTCCAGCACCGGCCGCCACCTCACATGCTCTACCGGATCTGGCGACGCTTCAGGTCGGTACCGCGCCCAGACCGCAGACCAAGGCCAACACCGTCGTGGTCGACGCGCTGACCAGCGTGATGGAGCAGTTCTCCATCGACGGGCAGGTGGTCAGCTTCACCCGCGGCCCCACGGTGACGCGCTACGAGGTCGAGCTGGGTCCCGCGGTCAAGGTGGAGAAGTTCACCAACCTCCACAGGAACATCGCCTACGCCGTCAAGTCGGCGGACGTACGGATCCTCAGCCCCATCCCCGGCAAGTCCGCGATCGGCGTCGAAGTCCCCAACGCTGACCGCGACATGGTCTCCCTCGGCGACATCCTGCGCTCGCAGGTGGCCCAGGCCGACCACCACCCGATGATCGTCGGACTCGGCAAGGACACCGAAGGACGGGTAATCGTGGCCAACCTGGCCAAGATGCCCCACCTGCTCATCGCGGGCGCCACCGGCGCCGGTAAGTCGGTCTGCGTCAACGGCCTGATCTCCTCGATCCTGATGCGCGCCACGCCCGACGAGGTGCGGATGGTGCTGGTCGACCCCAAGCGGGTCGAGCTGTCCGTCTACGAGGGCATCCCGCACCTCATCACGCCGAT
>NZ_JBFBCF010000029.1:0-2188 GCF_040683035.1 Streptosporangium sp. NPDC051022
GCTTTTAACACACTGTTGAGTTCTCAAGAAACGGACGCGTTCACCATCCACCCGACCAACCGGCCGGAGCTTCCGGGGCGCACACTTCCGTGTTGTTATCCTATCAGATCCGCCCGGTTCGTGTCAAACTGTCGCTTTCGCTTCAACTTGACCAAACCCGCCGGACCCACCAGGAGTCTAGCTTGCCCCGTCTCCGGAGCAACCCTTCCAACTTACTCTGACATCTGGCTTATGTCCAATCGCCCGTAGGCGACGAGAACACCGAAGACAGAGCCAAGGAGGAGGGGTCACCGGGCGGTTCACCGCTCCGGAGGCCCTGTGGCCTCCGCGGCTTGCCGCCCTGCAAGAAGAACACTACCAGCCCTCACGCGTCACAGAGACAACTTGCCAACCATCCCCAGGGCTTGCGCGTCCCAAACGTTCGTAGGTAGTCGAACAGCGCAAGTGCTTATCAAGCCATTCGCAATCGACTCTGGATACGAAGAAGGCACGAGGGTCAGGATTCTGACTCCACCGTGGAGGTGAGCACCATGACCCGCTCAGAGTTCGACGACATCCGCGCGCACATCGACGCGGAGGCCGGTCACCCAGGTGATCTGCTCAGGGTCGCCCGGTCACTGTTGAGCGACCTTGAGGACGCGCGGATGCGCGAGGCGATGCTTCGCGCCCAGCATCTGCGGCTTCTCACCGCCGCTCGCGCGACGGCCGCCGCCGAGGCGGCCGGCCACTCCAATCCCCTGACCTTCCTTACCGACGAGCTGGCCAAGCAGGGCCAGCTCCCCATCACCGAGGACGAGGTGAACCAGATCCTGGTGGACGCCCGCACCGCGACCGCCCTGCTGGCCTGTCTGGAGCAGACCCCGACGGTCGTGGCCGGAAGCGGGCCGCGCGTCCGCAGGTGTGCCGGCACGAGCCGTAGTTTCCCCAGATGAGGCGTTCCGCGTCATTGACCTGGTCTTGAAAGAAGATCTGTAAGACTCCAGGCATGTGGCGGCGGGGGCTGGATTGGGGCGCGACGACCCTCGTGGGCGTCTTCGGCGTTCTCTGGATCGGCGTAGTGATGTTCGCGGTGGCCGAGGGGCCGATGTGGACGCGTCTCGGACAAGGCCTTTTCGGGACCTTCCTCATCGGCTGGGCCCTGCACAAGGCCGTCCTGCTGCTGCGCCCCGCCCGTTCCCGGCCCAAGGCCCGGCACCGCCGGGTCAAGGCCTGACCGGCCGGTGCCCGGCGGGTCCCGCCGAAAAGTCAGGACCGCCGAGAGGCCGGAGGAACGGTCCCACCGAGGTGAACGACGGTCCGGAGGAACGGGCCGGCCGGACGAGACCGAGCCGTCAGGAACCGGTTCTGAACGAGCGCAGCTCGTCGGCCGCCTCCTGACACGGGACACCGAGGTCGAACCGGCTGAGGAGGAAGATCGCCTCACCGGTGTCGATCTCCAGGAACTCCGTGCGCGAGGTGAAACGTGCCCTTCTGTCCACCCGGATCCGCTCGATCGCACTCCACGGAATCCGCTCGGAGCCGACGAAGCCCCGCACCACGACGAGCCCCTCGCCGTCGGCGCTGAGCCGTACCGGGGCCAGGATGTCCCGCAGGGCGAGCACGGCGGCCACCAGGGCCACGACGCCCGCCAGGATCGCCCCCCGTGGATCGCCGGCGTTCAGTACGGCGAGCAGCGCGAACACGACCGCCGCGACGACCTTGACAACGAGCAGCTCCCTGCGCACGCGCCAGCGCAGGACCGGTCCCGACATGTCAGTCACACCCGCACGCTAATCGCTCGGACCGCGGGCCGCTCACTTCCCTGGCACGTACGGCGGCGCCACCCCCACCCCCGGTGCGGCACCGGGGCATGGGCGATCGGGGTCGCGCCCGGCGGGGAGTCGGTCAGCGCCGGACGGGTCCCCCATTCGATGTAGCCGAGGAACGCCGCACGGAACTCCGGATCCGCGGGAAGCCCGACCTCGTCCGCGGCCCCCGGTCCGCGGATCCCCGTCGGCTCGTAGTGGTGCATCTCCTCGATGGCGGAGACATAGGGCCGGATCTCGGCGAAGACGGCCGCGAAGTTCGGCCCCTGCCGGAATCCGCGCAGGTGGTCCTCCGCCGAGGTCCAGGTGATCCGGAGGATGTGGCGGCCCGGTTCCTCGGAGCAAACGAAGAAGGCCCTGATCTCTGGGAGATCAGGGCCTTC
>NZ_JBFBCF010000029.1:2286-120638 GCF_040683035.1 Streptosporangium sp. NPDC051022
TCTCATTGGTAGCGGGGACAGGATTTGAACCTGCGACCTCTGGGTTATGAGCCCAGCGAGCTACCGAACTGCTCCACCCCGCGTCGGTGTGTGTCTGAAGATTACCCGGCCCCGCCGCCAAGGGCAAACTGGTTGCCCGCGAACCGGTCGCGCGGCACATGGCGCGGGGCGGGATACGGGGTTTCCGGGGATACGGGACTTCGAGAGGACGGGGTGCCGGGGCAGGACCGGGATTCCGCTGCGAAGGGCGAGGATCCCGAGGCGGGACACGGAGTCCCGGGCGAACGGGAAAGGCCCTGATCTCTGGAGAGAGATCAGGGCCTTCTCATTGGTAGCGGGGACAGGATTTGAACCTGCGACCTCTGGGTTATGAGCCCAGCGAGCTACCGAACTGCTCCACCCCGCGTCGGTGTGTGTCTAGAGACTACCCGGCTTCGGCTGTGAACGCGAATCAAATGACTCCGCCCGGTCTCCCGGGGCTCGACGAGCCCCGGGAGACCGCCGAATCTAGGAACTCGACGACGGTGAGGGGGACGGCGTCGGGGTGACCGTCCCCGAGGAGAGCGGGGCCGGAGTCGCCGACGAGGTCGGAGACGGGCTCCCGGAGGAGGTCGGCGCCGGAGTCTGGGTCGGGGCCACCGGCGGCACCGAGGCGCCCCTCAGCTTCTCCAGGGCCTTCTTCAGCTCGTCCTGCGCCTTGCCGTACTCCGTCCAGTTCGGCGGGTTGGCCGTCAGGGCCTGCTGCGCCTTGTCGTAGGCCTTCTGCGCCTCCTCGATCGCCGCGCTCAGCGCGGTGTTCGACTGGACGGGCACGTTGGGCTTGGTTTCCGGCCTGTTCGACTGGGCTCCCTGACCGAAGACCTGTTCCAGGGCGCCCTGGAGCGTGTCGGCGAAGCCGACCTTGTCCCCGTAGGAGACCAGGACCTGGCGGAGGATCGGGTAGGGCTCCTGGCCGGAGGAGGCGGCCGTCTCCACGTAGACCGGTTCGATGTAGACCAGTCCGTCGGCGAACGGCAGGGTCAGCAGGTTGCCGTAGCGGATCTTCGCCCCGCCGAGGCCCAGGAGGTTCAGCTGGCCGGCGAACTTGTTCTGGAAGTTGTTCTGCACCTGGCCGGGGCCGGGGATCGTGGTGTTGGAGGGCATGCGCAGGATGCGCAGCTTTCCGTAGTCCTCTCCCGGCGTGGCGTCGACGGCCATGAACGCCGCCAGGTTCGGGCCCTGGCGGGGCACGAACGTGGTGGTCAGCGAGAACGTGGGTTCCGACGTGTTGGGCATCTTGACCGACAGGTAGTACGGCGGCTGCTTGATGTCACCACGTCCGCCGGACGACGGGTCGTTCGGGACGTTCCAGAAGTCCTGACCGCTGTAGAACGCGTTCGGGTCCTCGATGTGGTAGCGGGACAGCACGTCACGCTGGACCTTGAACAGCGCCTCCGGGTAGCGCAGGTGCTGCTTGAGGTTCTCCGACATCTCGGTCTTCGGCTTGATGATGCCGGGGAAGGCCTTGCGCCAGGTCTGCAGGATCGGGTCCTTGTCGTCCCAGGCGTACAGGGTGACCGTGCCGTCGTAGGCGTCGACCGTGGCCTTGACCGCGTTGCGCATGTAGTTGATGTTGTCGCGCGGCTGCTGCACCACCAGGCGCGGGTCGGTGACCGTGTCGCGGGTCATCGACTCCAGGCTCCTGCTGTCGGAGTAGGGGTAGGAGTTGGAGGTGGTGTAGGCGTCGACGATCCAGACCACTTTGCCGTCGACGATGGCGGGGTAGGGGTTGTCGTCGAGGCTCAGGAACGGCGCGACCTTGGCGATGCGCTCCTGCGGGTTCCGCTCGTAGAGGATCTTGGACTTGTCGTTGATGTCACCCGACAGCAGCAGGTTCGTCTCGCCGTACTTGGCCGCGTAGAGCAGGCGGTTGACGAACGAGCCGACCGGGACGCCGCCCTTGCCGGTGTAGGTGGTGTTCTGCTGACCGGTGCCGCTGCTCTCGGGGTAGTCGAGCTCCTGCCCCTGCTTCCTGTCGCCGCCGACGATGACGTACTCGGGCGCGGCCGAGGACTCGCCGAAGTAGATCCGCGACTCCTTCAGGCCGGTCCGCTCGGCCAGCGAGCCGGTGACCGGCATGTCCTTGGCGTCGAAGTCGGGCAGGCCCTGGGAGTCGACCTCGTTGCCGGGCGCGGCGACGAAGCCGTAGCCGTGGGTGTAGACGAGGTGCCGGTTGATCCAGTTGTCCTGCTCCCTGGGCGGCCCGGTGAGCTCCCGCACCGCGACCACGGTGTCGCGCATCTTGCCCGAATCGTCGGGGTAGCGGTCGACGTCGAGCGGGTCGTGGAAGTCGTAGTAGCCGCGGATGCGCTGCTTCTGCTGGTAGGTCTTGGCGACCAGGTTGGGGTCGAGCAGCCGTACGCCGGAGATGGAGCTGTCGGCGGTCACGCTGACCTTGGAGGCGTCGCCCTGCGCGGCGTACTCGGTGATCTCGGTCTTGTCGATCCCGTACGCCTTCCTGGTCGCCTCGATGTTGCGCTTGATGTAGACCTGTTCGCGGTCCTGCTGGTTGGGCCTGACCTGGAACTGCTCGACCAGGGCCGGATAGACCCCGCCGATCAGGATGGCCGAGAGCACCAGCAGGCCGAAGGCGACGCCGGGCAGCATGCCGCCCGGCCGTACGATTCCGGCGAAGAACAGGACGGCGCAGATGAGGGCGATGATGGCCAGGATGGTCTTGGCCGGAAGCACCGCGTTGACGTCGGTGTAGGAGGCGCCGTAGGCGAAACCCCGGTCGGAGAAGACCAGGCCGAACCGGTCGGTCCAGTAGGCCACCGCCTTCAGCAGCACGAACACGCCGAGCAGCACCGACAGGTGCACCCGGGCCGCGCGGGAGGCGTGGACGCCGGGCGACTGGAGCCTGAAGCCGCCGTACAGGTAGTGCACGACCGCCGCCATGATGGTCGACAGCACCACCGCGGTGAACAGGAAGTTCAGCACCATCCGCAGGAACGGGTAGGTGAACATGAAGAACGACAGGTCCATGCCGAACTGGGCGTCCTTCTCCCCGAACGGCGTGGCGTTGAGGAACTCCAGCCACGTCTTCCACTGCCCGCCGAAGGACGATCCGGAGAACAGGGCGAGCACCGCGACACCGATCAGGAAGATCATCTTTCGGTGCGGGTCGAGGGCCATCCGGTAACGGTCCGCGCCGCTGGCGCCGCCGAACATCCCGGGGCCGAACATGGGCCGCACCCGGTAGGCCAGCAACATGTTGCCGCCCACGAGGCCGACCATCAGCACGGCGCCCACGATGAAGAGCAGGATCTGGGTGACGATCACGCCGGAGAAGACGGCCGTGTAGTCGACCGATTCGTACCACAGGTAGTCGGTGAATATGCCTGCGAAGAGGAAGAACAACGCAACGACCGCGACTATGGCGATCGCGACAGGAAGCAGCAGTCGTGGCCGGCGGGGCAAGCGCATCGCCCTACCGGCTCCGGGGGTCCGGAAGCTCAAGGCCAACCCCTTGTCGTAAGAGCACGGTCCGTGTTTGGAAACCTACACCGGCAGGGATACGGTCGCGCCTGGCCCCTTGGGCACGGTCCGGCCACAACCCCGCGCAGGTCTCGGCTTCAACAATGCCAACGCACGAGATTTCAGATGAGTGCCCAGATGTCGCTTTTGTAGCCGGAAAACGGTCAGTGGCTTCGGTCACCCCGAAACCCCGCGTCCCCGGCCGGCCGGCCGCGGAGCCCGCCGCCGCCCGCCGTCCGGAGGGGCGTCAGCTCGCCGAGCACCCCGGTACGGTGCCGGAGCCGGAGCGGATCACGTCGATCGCCTTGACGGCGTCGTGCAACGTGCTGACCTTGTACAGCTTCATCCCGTCGGGGACCGCCCTGACCGCCTCGGCGCAGTTGTCCGCGGGCGCGAGGAAGACCGTCGCCCCCGACCTGCGGGCGCCGACCATCTTCTGCTGGATGCCGCCGATCGGGCCGACCTTGCCCTCCGGAGTGATCGTCCCGGTCCCGGCGATCGACTTGCCGCCGGTCATCGAGCCGGGGGTGAGCTTGTCGACGATGCCGAGGGAGAACATCATGCCCGCGCTCGGGCCACCGACGTCACCGACGTTGATCCTCACCTTGAAGGGGAACTTGTAGCTGATCCGCATGGTGATGCCCACGATCGGCGTGCCGTCCTTGGCCGCGACGGTCGGGACGGCCACGGTCATGCTGTGGTCGCCGCGGTTGACGGTGAAGGTCACCGTCTCCCCCGCCTTGTGCTTGCGGACGATGCCGGAGACGCTCTCCCTGTCGACCGCGGGAACCCCGTCCACCGAGACGATCTCGTCGCCGGTCTTGAACTTCCCGTCGGCGGGCAGCCCCTTCTGGGTCGAGGCCACGGTCACGACCGAGGTGTAGGGGATCTTGAGCTCGGTCAGCGCCGCCGCGGTCGCGTCGTCCTGGGAGTTGGTCATCTCCTGGGTGTTCTGCTGCTCGACCTCCTCGGCCGTGCTCGTCGGCGGGAAGATCGTCTCCTCGGGCACCACCGCGACCGTGGGATCGATCCAACCCTTGAGCGCGCTGAACAGATCGATCCTGTTACCGGGACCGCCCTGGTAGGCCACGGTGACCAGGCTCAGCTTCCCGTCGGCCGGGTAGGTCTGGTGCCCCTCGATGCTGATCACCGGCTTGCCCTTGACGTCACCGATGGTGTTCTCGGTCGGCCCTGGGCTCAGCACGACGTACGGCACGGGCAGCAGGGCGCCGACAACGCCGAACAGAAGCGTGAGGAAGCCTGCCACCATCAATGTCAGCGCTCGTCGGGACATGGGAGGAAGCCTATTCCGTGTGACCGGTCAAGAAGCCGCACGTACGCGCCGGTATCTTTCCGGCCGTTCCATTCCGGATCGTACGACCCATGCCTCTCACGCTCAGTCGCAGGCCCCGACCCACTCGGCCGAGCCGTCGGTGAAGAGCTGGTTCTTCCAGATGGGGACCTCGCTCTTGAGGTCGTCGATCAGGCGGCGCGAGGCCGCGAACGCCTCGCCACGGTGGGGGGCCGCGACCGCCACGACGACGGCGATGTCGCCGAGCTCCAGGTCGCCCACCCGGTGCACCGCGGCCAGCGCGGTGATCGGGAAGTCCGTGGCGATCTTCTCGGCGACCCGGCGCAGCTCGCTCTCGGCGCTGGGGTGCGCCGAGTAGGAGAGCCTGGTGACCGGCTTGCCGTGGTCCTGGTCGCGCACCGTGCCGACGAAGATCGTCGTACCGCCCGCAGCGTGGTCGCCGATCGCGGAGAGCACCTCGTCCACGGAAAGCGCGCTGTCGCGGATGCCGAGCAACCGGATGACATTCACGGCACAAAGGCTACCGCCCCGGAAAAACCGTTTCCCGGGGGGTGACCGTACTCGTGGAATCCCGGCAATCCGCGAGAAGCCCGGCCGTACCGGCGAGGCTCCGGCCGCGGAGTGCCGCAGGGCGCCGCAAGGACGCCGCAAGGACGCCGCAAGGACGCCGCAAGGACGCCGCGAGGCTCAGACGCGGCGCTTCTTGCGGGCGGCGCGGACGATCGCCGCGGTGCCGAGGACCGCGACGGTCGCGCCCGCGGCGGTGAGCGTGGCGTCCTTGCCGGACAGCCGTCGGCCGACCACCGCGTGCTTGCCCTCACGCAGCTCGAGAAGCTGTGTGAACGCGGCCTCGTTGCTCCACGCCGGCTTCCACCCCGCCTCACGGAGCGCGGCGCAGTCCACCACCCAGGGGTAGACGACGTAGTGCAGGTCGGTGGCGGGCGCCGGGGTCACACCGAGCCGGTGCAGACGCTGGGCGGTGCCGAAGGTCAGCCCCGCGGGCAGCTCGAAACGGCGCAGCCCGGACAGCTCCTCGACCTGCTCCTGCTCCAGCCAGCCGTCGCCCCCCACGGCCACCACGCCGGAGACGGCGCCGAGCGCGGCCATCTCCAGCGCCGAGACCAGGTCGTCCACGTGGCAGAACTGCCAGCGGGGACTGCAGCCCTTCACGCTGAGCAGCCGGGGCGCCTCGAAGTGACGGGTGACCACGCTGTCCACGCCGGGACCGACGACGGCGGCCGGGCGGAGCACGGTCACCTCGAGCCCGGGGTGGCTGCGCAGCGAGCGCCGGACCAGCGCCTCGATCTCCAGGTGGTCGCCGACCATCCCGGTGTCGGGCTCGGCGGCGACGGCGGAGTTCTCGGGCAGCGGAACGGCGTTGTCGGGCGCGGCGCCGTAGACCATGGCGCTGGTGACCAGCACGACGCGGCGCACCCTGGCGGCGGCGCTGGCGGTGAGCACCGTCTGTGCCGCGCGCAGGTTGTAGGCGCGCCGCTCCGCCGGATCGGCGTCGAGCGCGTAGTCACCCGCCAGATGGACGAGCACGTCGATGTCGGAGATCCGGTTCGCCAAGAGCGGATCTCTGACGTCGAGCACTCTCCAGGTGACGTCGGGGACGTCGCCGCGTTGCTCGTCGATGGCCACGACCCTGCGGAAATCCGCAGACGAGGCGACCTTCGCGAGGAAGGCACGGCCGATACCCGAGGCCGCGCCGGTTACGGCGACGACCGGGAGCCGGGGGCGTTTCGAGGTAGGCACCAGGTCCTCACTTTGCACTGACCCACCATGCGACGGATAACGTGGCGGATGTGGACTCCTCCATCCTGCACGAGGTAGAGCGGTGACTGACTTGCCAGGTCGGGAAAACGACCCCAACGAGAATCCGTTCGCCATGTTCGGCGACCCGGAGCAGATCGCGGCGGCCATGCGTCAGTTCGCCGACATGCTGTCCGCGCCGCAGAGCTCAGGGCCCGTCAATTGGGACATGGCGAAGAACATCGCCCGGCACGTCGTGGCCGCCGAAGGCGACCCGAGTGTCATGGAAGGCGAGCGGCGCCAGATCGTGGACGCGCTCAACCTCGCCGACCTGTGGCTGAACGAGGCGACCTCGCTCCCGAGCGGGGTGAACAACCCTCAGGCGTGGAGCCGGTCGGAGTGGATCGAGAAAACCGTCCCGGTGTGGCAGCAGCTGTGCGATCCGATCGCGGCCCGCATGGTCGAGACGATGAGCGGCACGCTCGGCGCGGCGGGCCTGCCCGCCGAGGCCCAGGCTATGGCCGGCCCGCTGATGGGCATGATGAAGCAGATGGGCAGCATGATGGTCGGCCAGCAGATCGGCCAGGCCCTCGGCTCGCTCGCCCGCGAGGTGGTCGGCTCGACCGACATCGGCCTGCCGCTGTCCGGCAACGCCGCCCTGCTGCCCGGCGGCGTCGCCGCGTTCAGCCAGGGGCTGGAGACCCCCGCCGACGAGATCCGGATCTACCTGGCCCTCCGCGAGGCGGCGCACCACCGGCTGTTCCAGCACGTGCCGTGGCTGCGCTCGCATCTGCTGGGCGCCGTCGAGGAGTACGCCAGGGGGATCACGGTCGACGTGTCGGCCCTGGAGGAGCAGCTGCGCGGGCTCGACATCAACAACCCCGAGCAGCTCCAGCAGGCGTTGAGCGGCGGCAACCTGCTCAAGCCCGAGGAGACCGAGCGGCAGAAGGCCGCCCTCACGCGTCTTGAGACCATGCTCGCCCTGGTCGAGGGCTGGGTCGGCACGGTCGTCGACGGCGCCGCCGACGGCAAGCTGCCCTCCTCCGCCGCGCTGGCCGAGACCGTACGGCGCCGCAGGGCGACCGGTGGCCCGGCCGAGCAGACCTTCGCCACGCTCGTCGGCCTCGAACTCCGCCCCCGCCGTCTGCGCGAGGCGGCCGCCCTGTGGCAGGCGCTGGAGAACGACCGGGGCATCGACGGCCGCGACGCGGTCTGGAGCCACCCCGACCTGATGCCGACCGCCGACGATCTCGACAATCCCAGCCGATTCGTCCGGGGCGAGCCGGAGTTCGACCTCTCCTCCCTGGAGGCGGCGCTGGGCGAGGCGTCCGGCGAGCGGAAGGCACCGGAGAAGGGCGAGGGGCCCGAGGGCTCGAAGGGGCCCGGCGACTCCCAGGGCTCCCAGGGCTCACAGGATTCACAGGACTCCCAGGACGACGGCGGGGGCGAGAGCGCGTGAGCCTGCGCGCGCACGCCCGGAACGTGCTCGCGACGTGGAGCGCGCCGACGGCGGAGGAGGAGCGCCTGCGCCAGGAGTTCCTGGAGCATGTGCACGCCCACGAGGACTCGATGTGGCGCGAGTGCGTGCCCGGCCACCTGACGGCCACGACCGCGGTCGTCTCCCACGACGGCGAGCGTGTGCTGCTGACGCTGCACCCCAAGGCAGGGATGTGGCTTCCCATGGGCGGCCACTGCGAGCGGGACGACGCCTCGCTCGACGCCGTGGCGCTGCGGGAGGCGGTGGAGGAGTCCGGCATCCCCGGTCTGCGGCTGCTGCCCGGGCCGCTGGCCCTCGACCGGCACCGGGTCTGGTGTCATCCCCCGCACAGCCACCACCTGGACGTGGAGTACGGCGCGGTCGCCCCGGCGGACGTCGAGGCCGTGATCAGCGATGAGTCCCTCGACCTGCGGTGGTTCCCGATCGACGAGATCCCCGAGCTCTCCGACGAGGCGACCCGCAGGCTGGCCAGGCGCGCCCGCGAGGCGATGCGCTCCACCCAGGCTCGATGAACCGCCCGGATCGGTGAACACGAACGTTCACCGATCCGGGCACCACTCGCCGGCGCCGATCCACTCCGTGCCACCGCTCGCCGTACCGGCGTCCTGGGCGGACACGGCGAAGGTGCGCGGCGAACGCCGGCGGGTTCCGGGCGGCGTCCCACGGACGTGAACCTCATCCGGCGGCCCCGGACGACAGACCTCAACTGTGCCGGCGGGGTTCCGCGGGCGGATTCCGGTGAACGACTCCACATATCCGGCGGGCACCGCGGAGTGGTTCCGGTGAACGACTCCACATGTCCGCTGGGCTCTGCGGAGTGGTTCCGGTGAACGATCCCGCATGATTGGACCGTTTTACACCCGTCTCACACGGCCGTGGATATCGTCATCCCCGTCGAGGTGAGCCAGCGAAACGAGGCAGCGTGAGCGTGGACGTCTCAGCCGACAGAGGTATGGTCGGCGGCGCGATCAGGGCGGCGGCCCGGCGACGCCGGCGGTTTCCCAGGGTCCCCCGGGCCCTGGTCTGGGCCGCCGTCACCCCTTTCGCCGCCTGGGCCGCGGCCAGGGTGACCGGTCTCGAACGCGGCTCGCTGACCACCCAGCTCATGACCGCCACGCCGTACGCCGCCGCGGGTTCGCTCGTCCCCCTGCTCCTGGCCGCGGTGACCCGCAGCCGCGCGGCCACGGCCGTGGCGCTGGTCACCACCGCGGCGTTCGGGCTGAGCGTTCTTCCCCGGACCGTCGGATCGGCCGAGCCTACGGGAACGCCGCTGCGGGTGCTCACCCTCAACATGCTGTTCGGTCACGCCGACCCCGAGGCGGTGATGGACCTGGTCAGGCGGCTCAAGCCCGACGTGTTGAGCGCCCAGGAGCTGACCCCGGGCATGGCCGACGAACTGGACGCGGCCGGGCTGAAGGACGTCATGCCACACCGGGTGCTACAGACGGCGTGGAGCGCGAGCGGCAGCGGCCTGTTCTCCAGGTATTCGCTCACCCCGCTGGAGAACCTGTTCCGGCCCATCGGGCACAACATGCCGGCCGCCGTGCTCAGCGTCCCGGGGGCGGGGGACATCGAGCTCGTCGACGTGCATCCCTTCCCCCCGCTGGGCAGCCAGGTGCACGAGTGGACGGCCGCCCTGGCCGCCTTCCCGCCCGCCTCGGCGAACCGGATCCGCGTCTTCGCCGGCGACTTCAACGCCAGCCTCGACCACGCCGCGCTGCGCCGCTTCCTCGATCAGGGGTACGCGGACGCCGCGGAACGCGTCGGCCAGGGGCTGGTCCCCACCTGGCCCGCCAACCAGAGGATGCCGCCGCTCATCACCATCGACCACGTCGTGGTCGACCGGCGGGTGAACGTGAACGAGGTCAGCGTCCACACCGTCCCGGGGACCGACCACCGGGCCGTCTTCGCCGACCTGCGCCTGCCCGGTCAGCCCTCGTCCTGAGCACCGCCCACGCCGTTCGCCCCGTTCGTCTCGTCTCACCCCGTTCGTCTCGTCCGCGCCGTTGGCACCGGTCACGCCGGTCACGCCGGTCACACCGAGAGCAGGGCCCGGGTGTTGTCCCAGCCCTCAAGGCCCGGGTCGAGCCTGTGGATGTCGCAGGGGGTGCGCAGGCGGTGCCAGCCCGGCCCGGTGGCGACCGTCCTGGGAGCGGGGGCCGAGGCGCGCAGGGCCCTGACCGGTTCGGGGTCGTCGAACCCCACGGCGGCCCAGCCGGGATAGGGCAGGTGGGCGGCTATCGCCACGGCGCCACCGTCCGCGGCCGGGCAGACGGCGACGCGGGCCCTGCCCAGCTCGCGAAAGAGCTTGCCGATCAGCAGGGGTGGCAGGTCGGGCGCGTCGCCGCTCACCAGGACCGCCTGCCCGCCGTACGGCAGGGCCTCGAAGGCGGCCGCGACCAGGGCGGCTCCCGAAAGGTCGGGGATCTCCACGACCGGGGTGCCCGGCCAGACGATCTCCTCCATGCCCGGCACGCTCGTCACCAGGACCGGGGTGACGAAGTCGAGGGCCGCGACGAGCTCGTAGGTGTCCTCCGCCGCGGCCGTCAGGAAGCGCGCCGGATCGACCCCCGGCGGGGCGGCCGCCGACATCGAGGGCGTGACGACGACCCCGACCACTCGCTCCTCGGTCAACATTCCTCCGCGGCGCCGTTGGCCGCCATGGAGAATCCCTCCAGGAATCCTCGCGCCCGTTCGGCTTTGGGATATTGTTCCACCAATGCCCAGAAACGGGGGCCGTGGCTCGGCACCAGCAGGTGCACGAGCTCGTGCATGATCACGTAGTCGACCACCCACGACGGCATGCCCCGGAGTCGTGTGGAGATCCTGATTGTGCCATGATCGGGAGTGCACGAACCCCAGCGGTGCTGCTGGTTGTCGACCCAGCGGACACTCGACGGGGTGGCTTTGCCGTCGAGATAGCGCGCCGACAGCTCACTCGCCCGCTCGAACAGGTCGTCGTCGGAGGGGCGTCTTCGCTGCTCCTTGGCCGCGAGCCGGTCGAGCATCCGGCGTACCCATTGCTCCTCGTCCGTGATGCTGAGTCCGGCGGGCAGCAGCACGATCGTCTTCTCGCCGTCGCGGTACGCGGAAACCGTCCGCCGGCGACGAGAACTTCGACGGACCTCGACTGTCTCGGGGGGCACATATGAACGGTAGCCGAGAATGACGAATTCACACCAGAGGGCCGAAGACGTTCTGGCTGGTCAATCCCTGTTCGTCGATTGTTCAGCAAGACCGATCGGTTATGGCCGCGGCTTATCGAATTAACCGGGGATATCGGTCGTCTCAGGAGCCGCCGAAACGCGGGGCCCGTCGTTCCCGCTGCGCCGCCAGTCCTTCGAGCAGGTCGTCGGAGGCCATGGTGAGCGGCTGGGCGAGGGATTCCCAGCGCAGCGCGGCGTCGAGGTCGGCGTGGCCGCCGCCGGCGAGGGCGACCTTGGTGAGCCGGGTGGCGACGGGGGCGTTGGCGGCGATCCGGGACGCGATCCCCAGCACCTCGGTCATCAGCGTCTCGCGGGGGAAGGCCCTGGTGACCAGCCCGATGGCCGCGGCCTCCGCGCCCTGCACGGTCCGGCCGGTCAGCAGCATCTCCCTGGCGACCCCTACCCCGGCGACCCTGGGCAGCAGATAGGTGGCCGCCATCCCCGGGTGCAGGCCGAGCGAGGTGAAGGGCGCCAGGAGCTTGGCCTCCTCGGCGGCGTACACCAGGTCGCAGGCGAGTGCGAGGCAGAGCCCCGCCCCGACGGCGGCGCCGTTGACCGCGGCGACGGTCGGCACCTCCAGGTCGGCGATCGCCAGCCAGGTCCGGTAGAAGCCCAGCATCCTGTCGCGCAGGTCCGGCACGCTCTCGGCGCCGCGTTCGGCGAGCCAGGACAGGTCTCCGCCCGAGCAGAACGCGCCGCCGGCTCCGGTGACGACCACGCACCGCACGTCCTTGTCGTGGCGCAGCCCCGAGACGGTCCGCCGCCACTGCTCCGTCATGCCGTCCGTCATCGAGTTGCGCCGGTCCGGACGGTTCAGGGTGAGCACCACGACGCCGTCGTCCCGCCGGTCGATCAAGAGCTCGTCCATGCCCGGGAGCGTAGTACACCGAAGTTATCCACAGGCGGCGGGAAACCCGTCCGGGATCCTGCGGGGGCGTGACACGCTGACACGCCCCGAAGCCCGTAGGGCCGTTGACGGCCCCGAGGAGAGGCGGTCCCGATGAGGCCACGTCTGAAGCCCGTCCTGCGCCGGATCGCGCGTGACGAGCGCACCCTGCAGCTCGGTCTGCGTCCCCGGCACGCGGTGATGCTGACCGATCTCGAACCCGAGGTCCGCCGGTGGGTCGAGAGCCTGGACGGCGTGCGCGACGTCGCCGGGGTGCTGGCCGGGGCGGCCGAGGCGGGGATCGGGCGGGAGGACGGCCGCGCGCTGCTGGAGTCGCTGATCGACCGGGGCGTGGTCGACGACGCCTCGGCGCCGCCCGGCCCGCTGCGCGCGCTGCCGCTGGACGAGCGCGACCGCCTCCAGCCCGACCTGGACGCGCTGTCCCTGGTCCCCGGCACGACGGACGGCGGGCTCGCCACACTGGCGCGCAGGCGGCGGACCCGGGTGCGGGTGTACGGCGCGGGCCGGGTCGGCGCCCAGGTCGTCGCCCTGCTCGCCGCCTCGGGGGTCGGCGGCCTGTGCGTCGTCGATCCCGGTACGGCCCGCCGCCAGGACGTCGTCCCCGGCGGGCTGACCTGGGAACAGGTGGGCATGAGCAGGCAGGACGGCGCGGTCGCCGTGGCCAGGCGGCTGGCACCGTCGGTCATCGCGTGGACCGGCGACCACGCGGCCCGGCCGGCGGACGGCGCGCGGCCGCCCGACCTGGCGGTGCTCGCCCCGGTCGGGCCCCTGGACGGCCTGCTGGTCGACGAGCTCCAGTCCTGGGGAGTCCCGCACCTGCTGGTGACCGCCTACGAGGGGGTCGGATCCGTAGGCCCGCTGGTGTTGCCCGGTCAGAGCACCTGCCTGCGATGCCTAGATTTGACGCGACGCGATCGCGATCCCGGCTGGCCGGTCGTCAGCGCCCGTCTCGGGGGGTTCCCCGCGGGAGAGATCGGCTGCGGCACGGTCGTGTCGACGTTGGTCGCGGCCATGGCCGCCGGGCACGCTCTCGCCTGGATCGACGGGCGGGAGCCGGCTGTGACCAACAGCACAACAGATGTGTTTCCCGATTGGAGATGGAGGCGACGATCCTGGAGTGTTCATCCACAATGTCGTTGCTTCCGAAACGACTTGGGTTCGCTAACAATGGTCGCGTCGGCTACCTGCCGCTGATAGACACCACACCGAAGGGAGGGAGCGGCGTCTCGCTGAACGGCGGACACGCCGCAAGCCAAGGTGAGTGACCTTCCGTGCCGCGCAGTCACACGATCCGCCAAACTGGCGGCCCTACCGATCGGTTTCGCCGGCCGTACCGCCCTTGGGCTGGGCAAACGGATCGGCGGGAAGTCCGCCGAGATCGTCGCCCAGGAGATCCAGCAACGCACCGCCGAGCAGATCTTCAAGGTGCTGGGAGAGCTCAAGGGCGGGGCCATGAAGCTCGGCCAGGCACTGTCGATCTTCGAGGCCGCGCTGCCCACCGAGGTCATCGGACCGTACCGCGCGACCCTCACCAAGCTCCAGGACGCCGCCCCGCCGCTGCCCGCCAAGACCGTGCACCGGGTCCTCGTCGAGCAGCTGGGCGACGACTGGCGGGAGAACTTCCAGTCGTTCGAGGACAGGCCGACCGCCGCCGCGTCGATCGGCCAGGTGCACAAGGCCGTCTGGCACGACGGCCGGACGGTCGCGGTCAAGATCCAGTATCCAGGCGCGGGTAAGGCGCTCCTGTCCGACTTCAACCAGATCTCCAGGCTCGGCATGCTCTTCGGGGTGCTGCTGCCCGGGCTCGACATCAAGGCCGTTCTCAGCGAGCTGCGCGAGCGGGTGGCCGAGGAGCTCGACTACCTGCACGAGGCAGAGGCCCAGCACGCCTTCGCCCTGGAGTTCAAGGACGATCCCGACTTCCTGATCCCCGACGTCATCGCCGCCAACGAGCAGTTGCTCATCTCCGAGTGGGTGGACGGCATCCCGCTGTCGCGGATCATCAGCGACGGCACCAAGGCGGAGCGCGACCGGGCCGGCCTCCAGCTGGTCCGCTTCCTGTTCTCCTCCCCCGCCCGGGTGGGCATGCTCCACGCCGACCCGCACCCCGGCAACTTCCGGGTCCTCGAGGACGGCCGGCTGTGCGTGCTCGACTTCGGCGCGGTCAACCGGCTGCCCGACGGCTATCCCCCCGCCTTCGGGAAGCTGACCCGCATCTTCAACAACGGCGACATGGAGAACGTGGTCCAGGGGCTGCGCGACGAGGGTTTCATCCTGCCCCACATCGATGAGGTGGACACCGAGGCGCTGCGGGCGTTCCTCTCCCCCTACGTCGAGCCGACCGCGGTGGAGGAGTTCACTTTCAGCCGCGAGTGGTTGCAGGAGCAGGCGGCCACGGTCACCGACCTGCGCCCCGGCAATGTGGTGCGCCAGCTCAACCTGCCGGTCTCCTACGTTCTCATCCACCGTGTGCATGCCGCCGGAGTGGGAGTGCTCTGTCAGCTGGGCGCCACCGCCCGCTTCCGCGAAGAGGTGATCCGCTGGGTTCCCGGGTTCGTCGAGGAGGATCCCGAGGGACCGGGAGAGCCAGAGGAGCAGGCAGTCGCCGGTTGAGCAGGCGGTCACCGGTTAAGCAGGCGACCTCCGAAGCACCGGGCGAAGGAGCGCCGCATGAGGAAGGGGGGCCTGGTCGAAAGGCCACCCCTTGATCGTCCGTGAGTTTCACCGGCCTGTGCTCCTCACCGGCCCACGGACCCGGGCCGGGCGTGGATCCCGGTGGTCAGACGAGGTGCAGAAGCGCGTGCCGGAGACGCGGAAAAGGGCGGCCCGATCCAAGGACCACCCCTTGGCCGGTTGTGGGCTTCGCCGGCCTGAAGTTCCCGCCAGGCCCACGGACCCCGGCCGGGCATGGGTCCCGGTGGCCGGACAGAACGCCAAAGCGGCTGCCGGAGACACGGGAAAGGGGCGGCCCGTTCGAGGGGCCGCCCCTTGGCCGGTTGTGAGTTTCGCCGATCCGGGGTTCTCAGCGGGCCCGCGAACCCCGGTGGGTCGCGGGCCTCAGCGGTCAGACGAGGCGCAGGAGCGCGTGCCGGAGGCGTGAGGAGACGCGTTCCGCGTCACGACGGGCGCGCCGCAGGCGCAGGACGCTGGATACGCGACGGTGCTCCTCCGCCTCCCGGTGGAGGGTTCGTATTCGGTCCCGAACCAGTTCTTCTTGCACAGACAACATGTCGAGACCACTGGTGCTGTTGAGGTAGGTCATCGGAGTAGGTCCTTCCAGGAATTTCGAAGTTCTCGGTTGATCGTGTTCTCGGTCGGTCAGGCAGCGACCGGAGTCTTGCGGGGACGGCCACGCGGGCGCTTCCGCGGGACGATCGCGCCCCGCAGGATGAGCTCGCCGCCCCAGACTCCCCACGGCTCCTCGCGCTCGAGCGCGCGGGCCAGGCAGGCCTGCTGGATCGGGCAGCCTCCGCAGAGCGCCTTGGCGAACTCCACATCCTCCGGAGACTCTGCGAACCAGAGGTCGGGGTCGGTACGACAGGGGATTGCGGCTTCGTCGATCAGGTCCATGATCGTCTGGGCCCCCATCTGCTTCACCTCTCAGTTAGGTGTTGATCTTCGGTTACCTCTGGGTGGGGGGACAGGAATAACGCGGACAAACAAGAAGGCCGCGGATCCTGGTGCGGATCCGCGGCCTGGGGGCTCTGCTCTCGGTCAGGTTATGACCGGAGGTCGCCTCCAGGAGTGCGGACCACGCCAACCACCATTTCCGGTGTGCTTGGTCAGTGCGTAGCCGTCGGCCTCAGAAGCCGGGGCGGCCGTCTCGACACCCGTCGCCGCAAAGGCGACCAGTGCCGGTCGACCGGCCAGGACCTGGGCCGGGACATACTCGTCCCGCTGAAGCTGAACGTCCTGTCGGAGCTGGATGTCCTGTCGGAGCTGGATTTCCCGTCGAATCCGGGCAGCCGCGGCGTCAGCGAGGACGGCGTGGCAGCCGAAGGACAGGGACGTGCCGGGACGCATGGAAGCGAGCCCCGACTGGGACGACAGCATCAGCACGTTCTTCACAGTGGACTCACCTCCATTCGTGGATCGTCGGACAGGAGTGTCCGACTCGCTTGACCATGACCCTAAACCCCGGTCCCCGGGGCGGGCAACATATTTTCTACCTGCAGTTTTACAACTGATTCACGCGGATCATCGCCTCCTGAACCACCGACACGGCCAGGTCTCCGGAGCGGGTGAACATCTCTCCCCTCGCCAGCCCGCGCGCGGCGCCGGACCAGGGCGACTCCTGGGCGTACAGCATCCAGTCGTCCACGCGGAAGGGGCGGTGGAACCACATGGCGTGGTCCAGCGAGGCTCCGGAGACGTTCGGGGTCCCCCATGCCTGGCCGTGGGCCAGCAGTACGGTGTCGACCAGGGTGAAGTCCGAGGTGTAGGCGGCGAGCACCACGTGCAGCAGCGGGTCGTCGGGCAGTTCCGCGTCGTAGCGGAACCAGACGTTCGTCGCGGAACTGATCAGCGCGGGATCGCGCAGGGCCTCCCAGGTGAGGGGGGTCGCGTAACGGGCGTCGACCGGGCGCGGCCTGGCCAGCAACTCCCGCCACGGGGACTCCTCCCGCACGTCCCACAGGGCCTCCCGCATCCGGTCCTGGAACGGCGTCAGCTCCTCCGGCCCGGGTACGTCGGGCATCGTCGTCGCCTGGTGCTCCAGGCCGGGCTCGGGAATGTGGAAGGAGGCGGACATGGTGAATATCGCCTTGCCGTGCTGGACGGCCACGACCCTGCGGGTGGTGAAGGAACGGCCGTCCCTGACGCGCTCGACGTTGTAGACGATCGGGATCGCCGGATCGCCGGGCCGGATGAAGTAGGCGTGCAGCGAGTGGACGTGCCGGTCGCCGGGGACCGTCCGCCCCGCCGCCACCAGAGCCTGGGCCGCCACCTGACCGCCGAAGACCCGCTGGATGTGCTCCTCCGGACTGCGGCCCCTGAAGATGTCGAGCTCGATCTGTTCCAGGTCGAGCAGGTCGAGCAGCTCCTTGAGCGCCTGGTTCACATGTCCTCCGTCCGGTCCGCCGCGGCACGGCAGAGGGCCACCACCGCCTCGCCGTACCGGTCTAGTTTGACGCGTCCGATTCCGGTGATCGCCAGCAGGTCCTGTTCACTGAGCGGCGCGCGCTCGGCGATGGCCTGGAGGGTGACGTCGGTGAACACCACGTAGGCCGGGATCTTGGCCTCCTTGGCGACCGCGGTGCGCCAGGCCCGCAGGCTCTCCAGCAGGGCCTCGTCGTAGTCGGCGGGGCAGGTGGCGCACCTGCCGAGCTTCTGCTCGGCGGCGGCGGTCAGGGTCTTGCCGCAGATCCGGCAGCTGACCGGCGCGGCGACCGGGCGCCGTTCGGCGGAGGCGAGCGGGGATGCCGGGGAGGTACGGCTCCGCGCCGCGGAACGCCCGGTGAGGCCGTCCAGGAAACGGGAGGGTTTCCTGGACCTGCGGCCGCCCGGCGAGCGCGCCAGCGCCCACGACAGCGTCAGGTGGGCCCGGGCCCGGGTGACGCCGACGTACAGCAGGCGGCGCTCCTCCTCGATCTGCTCGGGCGTCTCGGCGTAGATGATGGGCATCATGCCGTCGGTGACGCCGGCCAGGAAGACGGCGTCCCACTCCAGGCCCTTGGCCGCGTGCAGCGAGGCCAGCGTGACGCCCTCGACCGGCGGCGCGTGCTGCTCGCCGGCCCTGCGCTCCAGCTCCACTACGAAGGCGGCCAGGTCGGCGCCCGAGGCGCCCATGTCCTCGGCGAGGTCGGCGAGGGCCTTGAGCGACTCCCACTTCTCCCGGGCCTTGCCGCCGCCGGGGGCCTCGGGGGTGAGGCCGATGCCGCTGAGAATGTGGTGGACGGTCAGGGCCAGTTCGTCGTCCCGCGCGGCGGAGCGGGCGGCCCCGCGCAGCAGGACGACCGCGTGCCGGACCTCGGGGCGCTCGAAGAACCGGTCGGCGCCGCGCAGCAGGTAGGGGATGCCCGCCTTGCTGAACGCCTGCTCGTAGGTCTCCGACTGGGCGTTGACCCGGAAGAGCACCGCGATCTCACGGGTCGGCACGCCGCCGTCGGCGAGTTTGCGCACCGCGCGCGCCACTCCCTCCGCCTCGGCCTGTTCGTCGTCGTACTCGACGAAGGCAGGTTCGGGGCCGTCGGGACGCTGGGCGACCAGGGCGAGTTTGTGCGGGGTCTTCGACCGGTCGAGCAGCCGGTTGGCCAGGGACACGACCTGGGGGGTCGAGCGGTAGTCGCGGACCAGTTTGACCACGGTGGCGTTCGGATGCTCGATCGGGAAGCCGGTCAGGTATCGGGGGGTCGCGCCGGTGAAGGAGTAGATCGTCTGGTTGGGGTCGCCGACCACGCACAGGTCGTCGCGCCCGCCGAGCCAGGTGTCGAGCAGCAGCTTCTGCAGCGGGTTGACGTCCTGGTACTCGTCCACGACGAAGTAGCGGTACTGCTGGCGGATCTGCGCCGCGACCTCGCGGTGCTCGGTCATCACCGCCGCGGTGAGCTCGAGAACGGTCTCGAAGTCGACGAGGTGCCGGTCGCGGCGGAGCGTCTCGTAGGCGTCGTAGAGCCGGAAGATGTCCTCGGCGGGGACGGGCGGGGTCCGGCCGGCCTTCCTGGCGGCCTCGGCGTAGTCCTCCGGGCCGATCTGGACGGCCTTGGCCCACTCGATCTCGGAGGCGATGTCGCGCAGCTCGGACCGGTCGGGGTTCCTCCTGATCGAACGGCAGGCGTCGATCAGCAGGGGCAGCTTCGACTCGATCACCTTGGGCGGGTCGCCTCCGATGACGCGCGGCCAGAAGTAGGTGAGCTGGCGCAGCGCGGCGGCGTGGAAGGTGCGGGCCTGTACTCCCGGCGTGCCGAGCTGCCGCAGCCTCTGCCTGAGCTCGCCCGCGGCCCGTGTGGTGAATGTCACGGCCAGCACGCTCTGGGCGTCGACCACACCGCTGCGCACCGCGTGGGCGATGCGGTGGGTGATCGCCCGTGTTTTGCCCGTCCCCGCGCCGGCGAGCACGCAGACCGGGCCGCGCACCGCCTCGGCCACCTCGCGCTGCTCGGGATCCAGGCCGCCCAGGACATCGTCGGACTGCACGCAGCCTCCTTACACGGGTTGAACAGGCCAGACGGAAGCATCCTCCCAGCCGGTGGCCAAGCACCGACCATTCTGGCAACATGCCGCCGTCAACCTATGTCGTTCGATGAAGATGCGGAAAAAGGGCAGTTACTCCACAATGGGGGGCAAATTCAGCCCCGAGTGAAGGAAGAGGACTGTGCGAACTGCGGTAACCGTGAGTGCTCTCGCCCTGGCGGCGTTGGTGATCGGCCCCGCCGCCTTGCAGGTGTCCCCTGCCGCGCACGCTTCCTCGATCTCCTCGGTCTCCACCGGCTCCCCGAGCTCTTCCGGGTCCCCCGGTTCCCCGGACTCCCCGGGCTCCTCGGGCTCCTCGGGCTCTTCCGGGCGGGACGGCGCCTCCACCACGGGATCGGCGGGCGCGCCGGGGGCCGCGGGGTCGGCCAAGACGGCGACATCGGCCGGGACGGCCAGAAGCGCGAAACGGGCGAAGGCCGCCCCGACCTCCGCTCCGACCCCGACCCCGACTCCCACCTCGACCGCGTCTCCGTCCGCGTCCGCGGCCGCGACCGCGAAGCCGAAGAAGCCGGGGCCCACGCCGTCCCCCTCGCCGACCGCGACGACCGATCCGCAGCTCCCCGGCACCGTCGTCAACACCGTCTCGTACGGCTCGCACCCCCGCCAGCGGATGGACGTCTGGCACGAGACCGACGGCCTCAAGCGGCCCGGCATCTTCCTGGTCCACGGCGGCTGGTGGTCCGGCGGCGACAAGAAGTACATGACCGAGATCACCAGGAGCTACGCCGAGCAGGGCTACACGGTCTTCAACATCAACTACCGCCTCTCCGGTGACGCGGCCTGGCCGGCCCAGCGGACCGACACACTGGACGCCATCGCCACCGCGCGCAGGCACGCCGCCCTGTGGGGCTTCGACCCCAACAACTACGTGGTCGTCGGCTTCTCCGCGGGCGGTCATCTGGCCGCCGCCGTCGGCACCTACGGGGACGGCCTGCCCGGTCTGCGCGGCGTGGTCGGCATCTCCCCGGTGACCTCGCCGATGCTGGCCTACGAGGACGGCGCGGACACCCTCGACCTGAGCAGGCGCAAGCTGCGCGAGGCGGCCATCCAGCTCGCCGGGGGCTGCGAGCCGGCCAAGTGCCCGAAGATCTGGGCCAGCATGGAGGTGTCACGGCACGCGAGCCGCGGTGACGCGCCGATGCTGGCCCTGCACTCGGAGGACGAGTTCGTGCCCGCCGCGCACAGCCTGCAGCTCAAGGAGCGCCTGCGCCCGTTCGGCGTGCCGGTGACGGTGCTGACCGAGCCCGGCGCCGAGCACAGCTCGCCGATGTACCGGCTGCCCGGTGTGGCGGAGACGGTCCAGGACTGGATCGCCGGAAAGCTCCTCTGAGCGACGGGAAGATGAAACGCTCTCACCTTGTTGGCAATGAGCGCCGAACTTCTCACAAATGAGGGGATAGTCCACAAATGGCGCTGACGGTTTACACCACCACCTGGTGCGGCCCCTGCAGGCGGCTGAAGACCCAGCTCACCCGCGAGGGGATCTCCTACCAGGAGATCGACATCGAGCAGAACCCCGACGCCGCCCAGTTCGTCATGAGCGTCAACAACGGTAACCAGACCGTGCCGACCGTGCTCTTCCCGGACGGCACGGCCGTGACCAACCCCTCGGTGATCGAGGTCAAGGCCAGGCTGAACGCCTGATCACCAGTCTCCGGTGAGCGGCTCGCCGTACCAGGTCTCGATCAGCCTGCGGGCGATCGAGACCTCGGACGGCAGGCGCACCTCACCGCTGTCCAGCGCGGCCCGCAGTTCCGCACGGCTGAACCAGCGGGCCTCCGCTATCTCCTCCCGGTCGAGGACGAACTCCGTCGAGACGGCCCTGGCGAAGAAACCGAGCATCAGGCTGCGCGGGAACGGCCACGGCTGGCTGCCCAGGTAGCGGGGCTCGACCACGCGTACGCCGACCTCCTCCGCCACCTCGCGGGCGACGGCGTTCTCCAGCGACTCGCCGGGCTCGACGAAACCGGCGAGCACCGAGAAGCGCCCCTCCGGCCACTGCGGCCCGCGGGCCAGCAGGCATCGGTCCTCGTCGTCGTGCACGAGCATGATCACCGCCGGGTCGACGCGGGGGAAGTGCTGGCTGCCGTCCTGGGGACAGACGCGCACGTGCCCGCCCGAGCGCACCTCGGTACGGCCGCCGCAGCGCGGGCAGAACTCGTGGGTGGCGTGCCAGGCCTCAAGGGCGACCGCGTAGACCAGCAGTCCGGCGTCCAGGTCCTCCAGCAGCGAGCCGACCTGGCGCAGCCCCGCGGCGACGGTCTCCCCATCCCGTAGCGCCGAGAGCGCGACGGGGGCGACGCCCCGCCCGGAGGCGTTCGGCAGCGCCGCGCCCGCCAGCGGGGCCGCCACGGCGAAGTAGGCGATGCCCTCGGCGTCCAGTCCGAGCAGGTAGCGCTCCCCCGGGGGCGCGTCGGCCGCCGGCAGCAGGACCAGCCCGACTCCCTGCCCGCGCCGCCTGACCAGCGCCTGCCCGTCGTCCACGACCACGACCCGGGTGGCACCGTCCGCCCACGCCCGTTCGAGCCACGCGGTGTCGCCGCGCAGCGGCGCCGAGCGGTCGATGGCGCTGCGCGCGAGCAGCAGCGGTCCCAGTAGTCCTTCTTGAGTGGTGATGTCCACGCCGTCCCCGCTTCCCAGACCGATTGGCCATCTTATGCCGCGGAACGCGAACGACTCGCCCGGGTCCCGCCGCCTCCGCCCGAGGCGAATCTTGGAGACAGCCACCGCGCGCACCGGACATATACGGTGAATATCCGATCACAACAGCGAGATGATCTCCATGCGACTAGGATGCACCGAGTTAGGTTAGGCTTACCTGATTATCGGGGGTCCCGCATTGCGCCTGTACCTCACCGCGCTCAAGCCGACCGACTCGGTCACCGACGGCTTCCTCCCCGCGGCACGGGCACTGGGCTGCGACGTCACCATTCTGACCGACCGGCCGGAGCGGCACCTGGACTCGGGTGCCGAGGTGCTCGGCTGCGACGTCCGTGACGCCCGCGCGGTCATCGACGTCATCGCACACCACCACGCGCCGGACGCCGTCTTCTCCAACTCCGACCACCTCCAGGCGGAGACGGCTCTGGCCGCCGCCTACTTCGGCCTGCCCGGCAAGGACTGGCGGGCCTGCGTCGCGGCCAAGAACAAGGCGCTCACCCGCAGGCGGCTGGCGGCGGCGGGCGTCGAGACCGTCCGCTCGGTACGGCTGGCCCCCGGCGACCCCGCCCCGCCGGACATGCCCTTCCCCGCGGTCGTCAAGCCCCGCGAGGGGGTCGCCAGCGAGGACGTCGTGCTGGTGCGGGACGACCGCGAGCTCGCGGCGGCCCTGCGGGCGATCCGGGCCCGGCGCCCCGGCGAGGCGCTGGTCGTCGAGGAGTACCTCGAAGGGCCCCTGCACACGCTGGAGACGCTCGGCGACGGCGGGGAGCCGCTGGTGCTGGGCGGCTTCAGGACCACGCTGGGGCCGCTGCCGTACTTCGTCGAGGAGCGGCTCGACTGGGAGCCGCCGCCCGGACGGGAGCACGTGCTGCGGGCGCTCGCCGCGCTGGGGGCGGGGTTCGGGGCCTGCCACACCGAATACGTGATGACGCAGGCGGGCCCCAGGATCGTCGAGGTCAACTACCGGGTGATCGGCGACCACTGCGACTTCCTGCTCGGCGACCTGCTGGGCGTCCCGCTCTTCGAGCGCGTCCTCGGCGTCCACCTGGGGGCGGCGGCCGGAGAGCCGGGCCGCGCCGGCGGGCACGCGACCGCGCTGAGCGTGGTCGCCCGCCGGCCGGGGACCGTGGTCGCGTCCCCCGGAACGGTCGTCCCCGCCCCCGGCGACCCGGTGCGCCTGTGGCACCGCCCGCTGCGCGCCGTCGGCGACCGTGTGGAGCCGGGCAACACCAACCGCGACTACCTGGGCGTCGTCCGCGCGATCGGCCCGGACCGGGCGAGCGTCGACGCGGCCCTGGCCGCCTTCGAGACGGCCGGTCCGTGGGTGATCGCGTGACCGGCGGCGGGCGGGAGCCGTACCTCGCCTCCCGCGTGCTGGACGCGCTGCTGCGCGAGGACTACGGCGGCCTGGCCGGGCGGATGACGCGGGGCAAGGACGGCGTCGCGCTGGTCCTGCCCGGCGGACGCCGGATACGGCTGGTGCCGGGTTCGCTGTTCCAGGACTTCGTGGTCGCCCCCGAGGAGACACTCGGCCTCGGGGAGGTGCTGCGGACCCTGGAGGAGATCGCCGCCCCGGCCGACGGCACCGGGGTCGAGGCGTTCGCCCGGGAGTGCCGGGAGGCGCTGCGCGCCCACGACCTCCACGACGCCCACCGCGACGGGGTGCTGGCCCGGCTCCGCGACGAGACGCGGCCGCGCGCCGCGCGCTACGAGACGCTGGCCGCCTTCGTCGACCATCCCGTCTACCCGACGGCACGGTGCCGGGCCGGGCTCTCCGACGAGGACCTGACGGCCTACACGCCGGAGTTCGCGCCCTCCTTCCGGCTGCGGTGGGCGGCCGTGCCCCGGGAGCGGGTGACCGGTACGGCGATGCCGGGCGCGCCCGGGTTCCCCGCCGCCGGGCTGCCGGCGTCCCTCGCCGCGACACACGTGCTGTTCCCGGTGCACCCGCTGACGGTCCCCGTGGTCGAGGAGATCCCGTGGGCGGTCGTCGGGGCGGAGCCGTACCTGGAGGTCAGCCCGACGCTGTCGACGCGCACGGTCGCGGTCGACGACGGCACGCACGTGAAGCTGCCGCTGGCCACCAGCACGCTGGGCATGCGCAACCGGCGCTCGATCAAGCCCGGCACGCTGGCCGACGGGGCACGGGCCGAACTGCTCCTGCGCCGGATGCCCCACCCCGGGGTACTGCTGGCCGACGAGCAGACCTACGGCCACGCCGGGCACGAGTACCTCGGCTGGCTCGTCCGCCGCCTGCCGCCCGGCGAGATCGTCCCGGTGGCCGCGCTGCCCGCGCCCCTGCCCGGCGGCGGCACCGTCGTCGAGGGGCTGGCCGGGCGCCGGTACGGAGGCGACGTGGCGCGGATGCTCGGGGAGTACCTCCGGCTGCTGTTCGGCTTCCACGTCCGGCTCTTCGTCCGGTACGGCACCGCCCTGGAGACCCACCAGCAGAACCTCTCGCTGGTCCTGGGAGATGGCCCGCCCAAGCTGCTGATCAAGGACAACGACGGCCTGCTGACCTCACCCGACCGGCTGCGGGCGGCGGGCGTCGCGGTACCGCGCTTCACCGACGAGCGGATGCTGACCGACGACCCGCACGCGCTCGCCGACGTGTTCGTGACCATCACGCTGCACCTGGCCGCCGCCGCGGTGACGTTCGGCGCGCTGCCGCCCGCCCGCGCGTCCGGGCTGCTCCGCGAGACGCTCGCGGAGGCACTGGACGAACACGGGGACGACCCGATGGCCAGGCTGCTGCGGGCCAGGACCCTCGACGCGGCCAGGCTCGTCGGCAAGTCGATGATCACCGCGGGAACCCTGGTGGACAAGGCGCGCACCGGGGCGCGCGACGTGAACAAGTTCTACGGCACCAGCGGCCCCAACTACCTGCGCCAACCCCCACCGGCCATCCGGAACGCGATCACGCGAAGGACGTCATGACCAGCCTCGCACTCGACTCCTGCCCCGTCACCGCCGCCGAGGAGGCGTCGCTGGCGGCACTGCTGCGCTGCTGTGTCAGGGAGGTGGCCGGGCCTCGCGGGCAGGTCTGGCACGCCGGGCCGTACGTGCTGCTGCGCGTGGCGGACACCCTGCTGCGGGGCAGGACCCACGGCGGGCTCGCGCTGCGGTTCGACGGGCGGCCCGAGTGGCTGGACCGGGGGTGCTGGCAGCCGCTGGACGCCGACCGGCTCGTCGGGCTCGTGGAGACCGAGCTCGGCGGGACGAACGAGGAGTTCGCCGCCCAGGTGGGCGCCAGCCGGGAGGCCATGGCCGCGCTGCTCACGGCCAGGCGTCGGACCCCCGCGCCCGCCGACCCGTGGCTGGCCTCCGAGCAGCGGCTGGTCTTCGGGCACCCCTTCCACCCCAGCCCCAAGGCGCGTGACGGCGCGGGCTGGCTGCGCTACGCCCCGGAGGCGCACGCGAGCTTCCCGCTCAGGCTGCTCGGCGTCCGCGACGACGTGCTGGCCGAGGCGGGTGAGACCGGCCCGCTGGACGACCTCGCCCCGGCGCCGCCGGGCTACTCGACGCTCCCCGCGCACCCGTGGCAGCTCGACCTGCTCGCCGCCGAACTCGCCGCGCCGCTGGCCGACGGGCGGCTCGTCGACCTGGGGTACGGCTCCCGCCCCGCGATCCCCACCTCGTCGGTCCGCACGGTCTACGAGCCGCGCCTCGACCGGTGCCTGAAGTTCAGCCTGGACGTGCGGATCACCAACTGCGTCAGGAAGAACTCCTGGTACGAGCTGGCGGGGGCGGTCGAGCTGACCCGTCGCCTCGGGCCGGTGTTCGAGGAGCTGTCGGCCGCCTTTCCCGGAACCGGATGGCTTCCCGAGCCCGGATACCGCTCCGCCGACCTGGGCGTCCGGCTCCTGGAGGGACTCGGCGTGATCATCCGTGCCAGTCCGTGGTCGGTCTGCAGGCCGGGGGTGACCCCCCTGCTGAGCGGCGCGCTGGCCGTCCCCGAGGGGTTCCGGGCCGTTCCCGGCGGCCCCCCGGCGGACCCCGTGCGCTGGTGGCGCGCCTACGTGGAGCGCGTCGCGCCGCCGGTGCTGGAGGCGTACCTGAACCACGGCGTGGTGCTGGAACCCCACCTGCAGAACGTGCTGGTGGGCGTGGACGCGTCGGGACTGCCGGTCGAGGCGGTCTTCCGCGATCTGGAGGGCACCAAGCTCGTCGCGGGGCGCCACGACCTGTCGGGGCTGCCGGGCCGGGTCGCCGAGGCGCTCACCTACGATCCCGGCAGCGGCTGGGACCGGGTGGTCTACTGCCTGATGGTCAACCATCTCGCCGAGGTCGCCGCCTCCCTGGCCGGGACGGGTTCCGTGCGGGAGCTGTGGGCGGTCGCCGGGGGGGTGCTGGCCGGATACGCGGGCTCCCTGGGGTGGCCGCCGCCGCTGGCCGACCTGCTGGCCGGGGCGCCGCTGCCCGCCAAGGCCAACCTCTCGGTCAGGTGGGCGCGCTCGGCCGACCGCTCCGCCGGGTACGTCCCGGTGGCCAACCCGCTGGCGGTGCTGTCTTGATCCCGATTCCCGACGGCCTGCCCGCCCATGTCGTCCCCGACGACCTGCCCGCCTACGTCTACGACCTGGGCGCGCTCGACGCGCACGCGGCGGCCGTACGGGCCGCGATGGGAGAGGTCGAGATCTACTACGCCGTCAAGGCCAACCCCGATCCCCGGCTGCTGCGGGTGCTCGCGCGGCACGTGGACGGTTTCGAGGTCTCGTCGGGAGGCGAACTGGCCCACGTGCGCGCGCTGTTCCCCGGCATGCCCGTGGCCCTGGGCGGTCCGGGGAAGACCGATGCCGACCTGGCCGCCGACGTCACCCGCCTGCACGTGGAGAGCCCCGGCGAGCTGCGGCGCCTGCTGGAGGGGCGTCTACGGGAGAACGCCTCGCGGGGGGATGTCCCGCGAGGGGACGCTCGGCCCGGGGACGCTCGGCTGGGGGACACTCGGCAGGAGGATCGGCGCCCGGTCGATGTGCTGCTCCGGGTCAACCTCGACGTTCCGGTGACCGGGGCGGCGTTGGCCATGGGCGGCGGAGCGACCCCGTTCGGCATGGACCCCGACGGGATCGCCGAGTGCGTGGCCCTCCTGCCGGACGACCGGACGCCCCCGGCGGATCGGCCGGATCAGATGGACCGGGCGGCCCTGGCGGATCAGGTGAATCGGACGGATCAGGCGGATCTGGCCGGTCGGAGTCCGGTACGGCTGCGCGGGATCCACGCCCACCTCGCGAGCGGGCTCGACGCCCCGGCGCTGCTGGAACTGGCGCGGGCCGTACTGGAGCACGCCAGGGAACTGGGCGTCTCGGAGATCAACCTCGGCGGAGGCATGGCGGTGTCCTACGCCGATCCCGGCGCACGGTTCGACTGGCGCTCCTACGGCGAGGGCCTGGCGGAGCTGCGCCGCCCGGGAGAGGTGCTGCGCATCGAGCCGGGGCGGGCGCTGACCGCCTACTGCGGGCGGTACGTGACGCGGGTGATCGACGTCAAACGGGTCCACGGCGAGCTGTTCGCGGTGGTCGCCGGAGGCACCCACCACCTGCGCACCCCGGCGGCCAAGGGGCACTCCCAGCCCCTGTCCGCGCCCGGCGCTCTTCCCGAGGGGGAGCCGATCACGATCGTCGGCCAGCTCTGCACGCCCAAGGACGTCCTGGCCCGCCACGTCCCCGTGCGCCTGGCCGTCGGGGACGTCGTCGAGTTCGCCATGGCCGGCGCGTACGCGTGGAACATCTCCCACCACGACTTCCTGATGCATCCGGCGCCGGGCTTCCACTACCTGTAGGCCGTCCGTGCGGGAGGGCCCACGAAGATCCACACCGGAGTCCTGATTCTCCGAAATCGTCGACGACGCGGGAGGTGCCGTGCCCGGTCGGCCGGGCACGGCACCCGTTGTTCCGGCTAGCCGCAGTTGCCGTAGCCCCTGACGCCCTCGCCGTACACCGAGGAGGACGTGCCGTGGATGCCGCCCCAGATGCTGGCGCACTTGCCCTTCCCATACGCGACGGCCTTGGCGAAGTACTTGTACTCGTCGGAGTCGTAGCCGCCGTCACCGCCCTGGATGCCCAGGATGGCGGTCACCGTGGTGGCGACTCCCACGTACTTGGTCTTGATCGTGGCGAGGCAGTTGTATCCGGTGCCGTTGTTGTAGAGCAGGTAGACGTAGCCGAGCACCTCGCCGGTGTGAACCTCCTTGACGGCCCGGGTGCCGTCGCTGACGCGGGAGAACCCCGAACCGCACACCCCCTCGGGGGTGTAGGCGGCGGCGTTCGCGGAGCCGATCGGAGCGGCCGCGAGCGCCATCGCCGACAACGCGCCGACCGTGAAGAGCCGGGTGATCCTAACTCCTATGCTCATCTCACGAGCCTTCCTGTCGAGGGCGGCCATGCCCGCCGCCATGGGGAGCAGCTTGGATCGAGGGGCTTCACGCTCCCTGTACGGCCGGGCGTCCCCCGGGCGGAACCGCCCACCGCCCCGACAGGAAAAGTGAAGCCCCAGCTCAACGGGGCCTCCGGTCGACGGCGTCCCAAGAGACCGGGGAGAGATCCCGGAGACCGGCCGCGCCCCGGCCTGGTGCTCGGCTACGGCGCCGCCCGCACCGAGCGCGTCGCCGAGGGACTGCGGATCCTCGCCCACCATCTGGGCGGCCTTGCGGGGAAGGGCGACGTCGACCGGTGACTCCCGCGCCGATCCCGGCGGCGCCCGGGCCGGCGGCTCGCCGTACGAGAAACCTGCCGTACGGGGAACCGGGAGAAGAATTCTCCACTTCTCCAGGGTGAAACGACGCGGAAGCGCATTCGGCGAACAGAATGGAATTACATCAAAGGAGCGACTTCCCCCGGGCGGGCGGATTCACCGGGGGAAGTGAACGGCCGGACAGGCCACCCCCGTCCTCCTCCGAAGAAGGGCACACATTCCTCGGCTTTCCCCGACAGCGGATTCGACCGGCCGACCGGGAAACCGGGAGCCGCCGGGAGACCGTTCGATCCACGCCAGGCGGGCATACCGCCGCATATTCGGACACGAAAGGATTTGTGATGGCCGAAAGCTCATACGTGAAGTCTGCCGATGGGACGGTTATCGGTTACGAAACCTACAAAGGCGCCGGAAACGACCCCGGAGTCGTCGTCGTGGGTGGCAGCATGCTTTCCGGGCGTTACTACCGGGACCTGGCGACGCGTCTCGCCGACCCCCTCACCGTCCACGTCGTCGACCGGCGCGGACGGGGAGCCAGCGGGCCGCAGGGACGCGACTACGACATCGGCAAGGAGTGCGACGACGTCGTCGCCGTGATGGAGCGGACCGGCGCGAGGAACCTGTTCGGGCACAGCTACGGCGGCCTCGTCGTGTTGCGTACGGCACTGCGCCACCCCGTCGATGCGGCCGCCGTGTTCGAACCCGCGGTGTCGATCGACGGCTCCTTCCCGACCTGGTTCGTACCGGGTTTCAAGCAGGCCGTGGCCGCGGACCGACCGGCCCGCGCCATGGCGCTGCTCGTCAAGGGGCTGGGGCTCTCCGGGCCGCTCGGCCGCCTCCCCCTGCCGGTGCTGACCTGGCTGGGCGGCCTGATGGTGGTCACGGGCATGGGACGCGAGTTCAGGGAGATCATGCCGACCATGCCGCCGGAGGTCGACGCGGGGCTCGGACTGGACTCGACGGGCGAGGAGTACGCCGGCGTCACCGCGCGCGTCCTCCTCCTGGCGGGCGACCGTACGGCGGGCTACCTGCGTGGCGCGGCCGAACGGCTGGCCACGCTGATCCCCCACTCACAGATCACCGTGATGCCCGGTCTGTCCCACGAAGGCCCCCAACGAGCCCCCGAACGCGTCGCGGCCGAACTCCGGGCGTTCTTCCGGCCACATCCCCCGTCGGCCTGAGCCGGGCGCACGCCTGGACGGATCCCCCGCCCGCCGCCTGGCCGGGTCCCCACGGTTTGTCGGTTCCTGTCCGTACCCTCCTCTCGGCTCACTCTTACCTCGGGAGCCTTCTGGTCACGCGAGGTCTGACGAGTTCGGGACACGTCAAGACAGCAAGGAGAGCACGGCATGAGCGATCTCGTACTGCGTGACATGATCCAGAGCGACCTTCAGGCGTTCTACCGGCATCAGCTGGACCCGGTGGCCAACCGGATGGCGGCCTTCACCGTCAAGGACCCGGCGGACCTGGACGCCTTCACCACCCGCTGGACCAAAATTCTCAACGACGACGGCAGCGTCAAAAAGACGATCGTGCTCGACGGCGAGGTGGTGGGTCATGTCCTGACCTACGGCCAGGCCGACGAGCTGGAGGTCACCTACTGGATCGCCCCGGAGCACTGGGGTCACGGCATCGCCACCCGAGCACTTGCGGAGTTCCTTGCCCGTCATCCGGTGCGGCCGCTGTTCGCCCGGGTCGCGGAGGACAATCTGGGATCCTTGCGGGTCCTGCAAAAGTGCGGGTTCGGCATCTACGGCGAGGACAGCGGATTCTCCAACGCACGCGGGGAGACCGTCGAGGAATACCTCCTCGAACTCCCCTGGTGACCGCCGGTTTCCGTCACCGAAGACGAGCCCGTGATGGGCCGTCGTTGCGACGGCCCATCACCCGATCACGAAGGACGGCTGGAGTAACGGCGACTTGACGCGTCGGCCGCTCAGCCGATCGTGGGGACCGACTCGATGAGGGCGACCAGGCCGCGTTCGTCGA
The DNA here is from genome assembly GCF_040683035.1 of Streptosporangium sp. NPDC051022. Lineage (NCBI taxonomy): Bacteria > Bacillati > Actinomycetota > Actinomycetes > Streptosporangiales > Streptosporangiaceae > Streptosporangium > Streptosporangium sp. NPDC051022. Next base: position 33,012 of record NZ_JBFBCF010000029.1, read on the forward strand.
GGAGGTTGGCCGGGCGGACCGTCTCGTTGGAGCGGACGTAGTGGAAGGCGGCGCTCACCCGGTCCAGTGGCACGGCGGCCAGGTGGGACCAGGCCAGACGGTAGGCGGCGAGCTGTACGGCCGCGGCCGCCTCGGCCTTCCTGCCCGGGGGCCGTTGTCCCGTCTTCCAGTCGACGACCTCGTAGCCGCCGTCGGGGGTCTCGAAGACCGCGTCCATCCGGCCCCTGACCAGCCGGTCGGCGATCATCGTCTCGAACGGGACCTCGATGTCCAGTGGCTCCCTGCCCGCCCACTCGCTCTCCTCGAACCGCTCGCGCAACTCGTCGAGATGGGCGTCCGCGAGCTCCTCGACACCGTCGGAGGAGCCGGGCAGGTCGAGCTCGTCGATCAGCCGCTGCTGGCCCCAGCGGGACTCCAGCCAGCTGTGGAAGGAGGTGCCCCTGCGAGCCAGCGGGGCGGGCTTCCTGGGCACGGGACGGCGGATCCGGCGGGCCAGCGACCTGGGGTCGGAGGCCAGGGTGACCAGGGACGAGACGGTCAGGTGGACGGGCAGCTCGACCTTGCCCGGACCACGCCGCCGGCGCGTCTCGCGTTCCCTGAGCAGCAACTCGATGTCACGCTCCCAGGCCTTCGCCCGTTCCCTGTCCCATCCGCGCAGCTCCGCGAGAGCCGTGGCGGGGTCGGCCACGGGCCCACGCCCGTGCTCGCGCTCGGATCCGTCTTCGGGGCCCCGATCGCGTTCAGGTCCGTCTTCGGGGCCCCGATCATGCTCGGGTCCGTCTTCGGTGTCCCGTGCGGGTTCGTGTCCGGATGCGGGAAGGGCGGGGGCGTCGTCCACCGTGCCTGAGGCCGCGTCCCGGTCTCCCGGGCGCGAAGCCGGGCCCCGGTTCGGCGGGGCCTCCGGGAGGTCGTCGAAGTTCCCGTAGGCCTCGAAGCCGCCGTGGTCCTCGTCCCCGTCGTCGGGGTACGCCGCGAAATCCCCGTGATCCGCGAAGTCCTCGGGGAACGGGACGTCCTCGTCCACCGGGACGGAGCCGTCCGCGCCGGGATCATCGGGGAAGGAGTCGAGGAAGGGAAGGTCTACGACCGGTCCCGTCGGCCGGGAACCCGCCGGGACGGTCCTGCCCTTCGATACGGCCGGGCCGGACGACGAGGCGGACAGGGCGGCGAGGGCCGCCTCGACCATGGTGGCGCCGTCGAGAACGGCCTCGTACCGCAGGCCGTCCGGGGTGACCGGCCAGGGGGACTCGGCGGGGTCGGCCAGGAGCGGGTTGGTCGCCCCCTCCTCGGCCTCGGGAGCCCAGACGGCCACCCGGCCGCAGGTCTCGCGGATCTCCATCAGGAAGTCCGAGGGCTCCAGGGGCTTGGAGGCGCTGCCCCACCGGTAGCCGGAGGCGATCAGCAGGTAGTGGGCCCGGGTGACGGCGACGTAGGCCAGGCGGCGCTCCTCCATCAGGTCGCGGTCACGGCAGCGCTCGTCGAACTCGACCAGCTCCTCCTTGGAGAGCCCGGCCAGCTGCGGCAGGTCGGAGGCGTCGCCGCGCAGCGGGTAGGGCAGCTTGCGCGGGTTCTCCGTCCACTTGGGGCTGGTGACGGGCCGGGCGGGGAAGATCGTGCCGACGGTCAGGGCCCCGGACTTGGCCAGCGCCTGGGACATGCCGGGCACCACGACGACCGGCCACTCCAGTCCCTTGGAGGCGTGGACGGTCATCAGCTTGACGCTGTTGCTCTCGCCGACCCGGCCCACGTCCAGACCGTTCTCCTCCTCGTCCGCCGCCTTCAGGAAGGCCAGGAACGCACCCAGCGTCGGGTCCTCGGAGTCTCCGGCGAAACGGGCGGCGGCGTCCAGGAAGGCGTCCAGGTCGGCGCGGGCGGCGAACACCCCGACGGCCGACCCCCGGGCGGCGACCTCGATGTCCAGGCCGAGCCTGCGCTCGATCTCGACGATCAGGTCGGGCAGCGGCTGGCCGGTGTGGGCGCGCAGGATCCGCAGTTCCTGGGCCAGGGCCACCAGCCGTACCCGGGCGAGGGGCGAGAACAGGTCCTGCCACTCGGGCCGGTCGGGCAGCTCGTCGAGGGCGTCGACCAGGCTGCCGCGCTCCTCGGCCATGTCCGCCACGACCTGGTCCAGCGGGTCGGCCGTTCCCGGCCCCCTCTCGTGGTTCTCCCTGTTCAGCTCCCGCGCCCGCTCCCCCAGCTCCTTCAGATCGGCGGGACCGATCCGCCAGCGGGGGCCCGACAGCAGCCTGACCAGGGCGTCCCCGGCCGACGGGTCGTAGATCACGCGCAGCGTCGCGACGATGTCGGCCACCTCGGGCACGGTCATCAGGCCGCCGAGACCGACGACCTCCACGGGGATGCCGCGCGCCTCCAGCGCCCGGCGCAGCGCGGGGAACTGCGACCGCTTGCGGGCCAGGATCGCCACGTCGTTGGGCTGGAGGCACTGCGGGCCGCCCCAGGCGCTCTGCTTGGCCTTCTTGCGCTCGCCGTCGCCCCAGGGCAGCCCGTCGGGGGCGCTCTCGGTCCCCAGCAGCTTGTCGATCCTGTCCGCGACCCACTCCGCCTCCTCGTCGGCGGTCTCGTGGAAGGCGCACACCACCCGGCCCCGCTCGACGCGGTTGCCCCCGGGCACCAGTACCGGCACCTCCCGGGCCTCCAGACGCAGCGGGATCTGCACCCTGGCCGCGACGTCGAGGACGGCGTCGCCGTTGCGGAAGCTCACCGACAGGCGCCGGACAGGGGCGAGCTCCCCCGAGGCGGTCCTGAAGTCGCGGGGGAAGCGGGTGAGGTTGCCGGAGGAGGCGCCGCGCCAGCCGTAGATGGACTGGCAGGGGTCGCCGACGGCGGTCACCGGGTGTCCGCCGCCGAACAGCGAGCGGAGCAGGACGAGCTGGGCGTGGCTGGTGTCCTGGTACTCGTCCAGCAGGACGACGGCGAACCTGCCCCGCTCGATCTCACCGACCTCGGGGTGCCCGGCGGCGATCCGGGCGGCCAGCGCCATCTGGTCGCCGTGGTCGACGACCTCCCGGCGCCGCTTGAGCCGGTCGTACGCCTCGACCAGCGGCAGCAGCTGCTCCCTGGCCCGCTGCGTGGCCAGGGGCCTGTTCTGGAGCTGGATGGGCCGGCCGGGCAGCCTCTGGTGCCGCTCGGTGAGCCAGGCGCCGATCTCCCGCACGTCCCGCGGGGTGCGCAGGTGCTCGGCCAGCTCTCCGGCCAGCTCCAGCACGGCGCGGGTGACGGTGGCCGGGCCCCACTCGATCTGCTCCATCGGCCCGTCGTAGCCGCTGACCACCCGCCCGGCCAGCTGCCAGGAGACAGCGGGGCTGACCAGGCGCATGGTCGGCTCCAGCGCCTCCCGCAGGGCGTGGTCGGTGACCAGCCGGGCGGCGTAGGCGTGGTAGGTCGAGATGGTCGGCTCGCCCGCCAGCAGGTCGGCGGGGACCTGCTCGGCCGCGACCAGGCCGTTGAGCCGCTCTCGGACGCGCACGGCCAGCTCTCCGGCGGCCTTCCTGGTGAAGGTCAGGCCGAGCACCTGCTCGGGACGGACCAGCCCGTTGGCCACCAGCCAGACGACCCGCCCCGCCATGGTCTCGCTCTTGCCCGATCCGGCCCCGGCGACCACGACCATCGGTTCGAGCCCGGCCTCGATCACCTCGGCCTGCTCGGGCGTCGGCGGGAGGATGCCGAGCTTGGCGGCCAGCTGGGTAGGGCTCAGCACGGGACCCCGCCCCGGGCCCCGGCGGTACGGCTCAGCACACCTGGTCTCCGTTCTTGCTGACCGGGCAGCTGGACCGCACGGCGCAGGTGCGGCATCCGTCGTTGACCTTGGCCTGGAAGAACGGCCCCGACATGCCGATCGCCACGGTGTCGACCATGTCGCGGGCCCAGCCCGGATCGGCGTCCTCCGACAGCGGGCCCTGGATCTGCTCCTTGGCGTCCTTCCTGCCCGCCGCGTCACCCACCTGGACCAGGGCGGCGCCGCCCGGCTCGGTCATGCCGTGCCGTTCGAAGGCGCCCAGCAGCGCGGCGAGCTGGTAGACGCCGAGCTGGGGGTGACGTTCGAGGTCGACGTCCTTGGGGCCGTTCTTGCCGGTCTTGATGTCGATGATCACCGCCCGGCCCTCGCCGTCGCGCTCGACCCGGTCGACCCGGCCCTTGATCTGCACGCCCTCGGAAACCATGGCGGTGAACGCCTCCTCCAGACCGACCAGCTCCCTGGGGTTGTCCTGGTGCCAGCGGACGAACTTGGAGATCATCTCCTCGGCGACCTTGCGCTGCTTGCGGTTGTACCACGCGCCGCCGAAGTCCAGCTCGTGCCAGACGTCGTCGAGACGCTTGCCGAGGGTGTCCTCGGTGGGCATGCCGGTCGCGGCCAGCACCGCCAGGGCGTGGATGACCGTGCCGAGCCCCCGGGCGACGTCGGTACCGCCCGCGCCGACGGAGGTCTCCAGCAGCCAGCGCAGGCCGCACTTGCTGAAGCTCTCGACCGCCGACGGCGAGATCCGCACGATGTCGTCCGGCCAGCTCAGCGGGCGGTCGTCGGAGATCGGTGTGAGGGCGTACCACTCGTTGGGGTGGGCGCCGGGCACCCCGGCGGCGGCGAGCCTGGCCAGGTGCCGGGCGGCGGCTTCGCGGAGCGGGCCGGGCCTGGTCGGGTCGGAGACCGCCGAGCGCAGGTCCGCGACCAGGGCGGACATGCTCAGCCAGCGGGAGCGCTCGTCGATGACCGTCTCCCCGGTCTCGCCCGGGGCCAGCTCGGTGAGGAACCTGGAGGGCCGCTCCTCGACGTCCTCTCCGCCGACGGCGGTGACGACCAGCTTGGTCCTGGCCCTGGTGGCCGCCACGTAGAACAGGCGGCGCTCCTCGGCCAGCAGCTGGGAGGCGAGCGCGGCGGAGACGGCGGCCGGGTTCTCGTGCTCGGAGCCCGCCGCCTTGGCGACCATGTCGTCGGTGCCGAGCACGGATCCGCGCAGCCGCAGATCCGGCCACGCCCCCTCCTGGACGCCGGCCACGACCACGACGTCCCACTCCAGGCCCTTGGAACGGTGGGCGGTCATGATGCGCACCGTGTCGCTGTCGGGGGCGTGCTCGGCGAGGGAGTCGCCGGGGATCTCCTGGGCGATCAGGTTCTCGACGAACACCTCGACGCCCGCGTGCGGCAGCCGGTCGACGAACCTGGCCGCGTAGTCGAACAGCGCGACGACCGCGTCGAGGTCGCGGTCGGCCATCGTGCCCCGGAAGCCGCCGGAGACACTGGTCTCCGTCCATTTCTCGGCCAGGCCGGTGGCGTTCCAGACGCCCCAGAGGACGTCCTCGGCGGTGCCGCCGCGCCGTACGACGTCGGCCGCGCCCGCGATGAGCCGGGCGAGCCGCTCGGCGGGCAGCGCCACGTGCGGTTCGACGCGGATCAGCTCCCGCTCGTCCTTCAGCGCGGCGACCAGCAGCTGTCCCGAGGAGCGCGGCCCCGAGGCGTCACGCCCGTCCGGCCGCCCGTCCGCGTCCCTCTCAAGCTCAAGATCCGCGTCCCGTTCAAGCTCAAGATGCGCGTCCTGCTCAAGCTCAAGGTCCGGGTCGGGATCGCGCTCAAGCTCACGGGCGGGATCCTCCTCAAGGTCCCGCTCGGGAATCCGGCCGGGATCCGGGTCGAGGCCCTGTCCGAGGTCCCGCCCGGAGCCCTGTTCGGAGTCCTGTCCAAGATCCTGTCCAAGATCCTGTTCGGGGTCCTGTTCGGGGTCCCGGCCGGGTTTCCGGTCGCGGCCCCGTTCCAGGTCGCGTTCGTCGGGGTTCGTCATGGCCTCGTGCTCGGCGATGCGCAGGGCCCTGCGCAGCCGCCGCACGCCGATCATGTCGGTACCGCCGAGCACCCCGGTCAGCAGTTCCTCCGCCATCGCCTCGTCGAGGGTCTCCGGGTGGAGCGCGACCTGGATCAGCCTGATCAGTGGACGGACGCCGGGCTCCTGGAACAGCGGCAGCTCACCGCCGCCGACCACGACCGGGACCCCGGCCGTGACCAGGGCCCTGCGCAGCAGCGGCACCTGGCGCGTGGCCGAGCGCACCAGCACCGCCATACGCGACCAGGGGACGCCGTCGAGCAGGTGGGCCCTGCGCAGCGTGTCGGCCACCAGCGCGGCCTCCTGCGTGGCCCCGTCTGCCACCAGCACCCGCACCTCGCCGGGGTCGGCGTCGGGCAGGGCCTTCAGGTCCCGGTGCGCAGCGCCGCCGGGGGTCACGGGCAGGCGGGCGGTGACGCGCCTGGTCGCTTTCAGGAGCTCGGAACCGCTGCGGCGGCAGACGCGCAGGGCGATGACGGGGGCCTTCTCGCCGTCCGCGTCACGGAACCTGTCGGGGAACTCCATGATCCCGCGCACCTCGGCGCCACGGAAACCGTAGATCGACTGGTCGGGGTCGCCGACCACGACGAGGTCGCGCCCCTCCCCCGCGAGCTGCTGGAGCAGGAACTCCTGGGAGGGGTCGGCGTCCTGGTACTCGTCCACGAAGACGACGTCGTAGGCGGAGCGCTCGCGCAGCCGTACCTCGGGGTCGGTGAGCAGGCCCCCGGCGGCGCGGATCAGCTCCGAGTAGTCCAGCACGGGCTCCAGGTCCAGGTCGAACCTGGCCTGGTAGCGGTCGGCGAACCAGCCCGCGGCCACCCAGTCGGCGCGGCCGTGCCCGCGGCCCAGCCCGACCAGGTCGGCGCCGTCGAGGCCACGCTCGGCCGCGCGGGCCAGGAAGTCGCGCAGTTCCTGGGCGAAACCGCGGGTCTTGAGCGCCTCGCGCATGTCCTGCGGCCACAGCAGGCCTCCGTCCTCCAGCTCGCCGTGGAGCAGGCGGCGGATCTCCAACAGCTGCTCGGGCGCGGTGAGCACCCTGGGCGCGGGTTCTCCCCTGTGGACGGCCTCGCGGCGCAGCAGCGCGTAGGCGTAGCTGTGGAAGGTGAGCGCGAGGGGGGTGCGGGTGGTGCGGCGAATCCGGCCGGTGATGCGCTCGCGCAGTTCCTCGGCCGCCTTGCGGCTGTAGGTGAGGACGAGCACCCGTTCGGGGTCGGCGCCGCGGCGTTCGACGCGGTCGACCACGCTCTCCACGATCGTGGTCGTCTTGCCGGTCCCGGGGCCTGCCAGGACGAGCAACGGACCGCTCCCGTGGGCGACCACGGCCCGTTGGTGCTCGTCGAGCACGGGGACAACAGCCTTCCCCGCATCCTCACGACGTACCAACCGCCAGCCTTGACCACTCACAACTCGTCATTCCACCAGATCCCGGGCGATGATCGTGCCGAGTCGGCCGCCACGGCATGGCGTACCCCGGTCAGGACACCCAGGACGGGCGTGCTTCCGGGGCGAATGACGTGTGATTTTCCTTTGATGTCTCGGCCGGAGCCCCGGCCTCGCGTCGCGCGAGGCCGGGGCCGGTTTCGTTTACCCGATGGCGTAGGCGCGGGTGATGGTCTGGGTGAGGCCGGTGCCCGAGGGGCCGGTCACGGTCGCGCGCAGGGAGACGAATCCCGGCGTGCCGGGGTTGCGTACCGTGGCGGTCCAGCCGGTGGTGGTCCTGATGGCGGGGACGCGTTGCCAGGTGGTGCCGTCGTCGGTGGAGACCTCCAGTTTGGTCAGGGCCGTTGCCGCCTGGGCGGCTCCGGGATTGCGCTCGATGCGGATCGGCAGCCGGGTCAGCGAGCCGGGCTTGGCGCGGTTGAACTCGTCGAGTCCGGCGGGGGCGTAGCGCACCGCGCTCAGCGGCAGCGGCTGTGCCTCGTCGGTCCTGGCCGAGCGGAAGGTCCAGACGGCCTCGACGGCGGTGGACAGGGTCGAGTGCGGCACCTGCCTGCGCACCGAGGTGGTGAGGGTGTAGGCGGCGGCCTCGGCGGGCAGGTCGGCGTCGAGCTCGCAGGTCTGCTCGGTCGCGCAGCCGGTCAGGTCGGTCTTGGCGAGGACCTGCCCGTCACGGGTGAGGGTGGCGGTACCGGTGGCGGCGTCGTCGGCGCCGAGCCTGCCGGTGGCGCCGTCAGCGAAAAGGTTGTCCGCGGGGAAGATCAGGTGGTCGCCGGTGCGTTCACCGCCGGGCAGGGTGAAGGAGGGGCCGCTCACCGCGGCGTTCCACGTCTCGTGGGTGTGCCCACGCCTGGCGTGTCCGCCGTTGTCGTACAGCCATGATGTGCCGACTCGGAGCGCGCTGTCCCATACCAGCCCGGGGGTGCGGTAGTAGGTGAACGTGCCCGGCAGGTTCACCTCTCCCTGGCGCCGCGAGAAGTCCAGGTCGTGGAAGCGGGGGCCGGAGTATGAGACGCCGGTGGCCGTCACGCCGGAGGCCGGGTAAGCCGTCGTGACTTTCGCGAGGTCGTGCCGCCTTGCCGCGTAGGTGGGGCTGTCCGGGATTCCGCCGGTGCGGTGGTCGGCGAGGTCGTAGAGATACGGGGCCTGCGAGCTCTTAGCGCCGTCCCAGACGGTTCGCATCATGTACTCCAGCCCCGCCTTGCGGGCGGGAACGAAGAAGACCTCCTCGTTGGCGTTCAACGTGGGATCCCACTCCATCTGGTTCCAGGCGCCCTCGGCGATCCCGATCTCCACTCCGGGGCGGAGCGCCGCAGCGGGGTCGTCGATCGCGTGACGGGCCTGTTTGCCCTGGCGGGCGTCCACCGTGATCCGCTGGTCCGCGCCGTCGACCTTCAGCGTGGTGTTCGCGATCGTGATCCCGCTCTCTTGCTGGGAGATGGATGCGTGCAGACCCCACTCTCCCTCGGGCACCCGGAGCCTGGCCGTGCCGTTCTCGAAGGAGAGCGGGCGGCGGTCGCCGGTCTTCGGGTCGTACAGCTCAGCGGAGCCGTCGGAGAGTTCGCCGTCCCTGCCCAGGAGGGTGACGGTCACGTCGTAGGACTCCGGCTCGACGTAGGCCCCGGCCAGCGTACGTACCACGGTCTGGCCTGACTTGGCGGTGATGGTCCCGGGATAGTCTCCCGGTGCTTTACCGGTGGCGTCGAGGGTGAGGGTGACCGAGGCTTTTCCGCCCGCGGGCACCTCCAGACGCCGGGTCGGCAGTTTGAGCACCTCGCCCTCGGCGGTCAGGTCGAGAGTGACCGGTGAGTCACCGGAGTTGGTGTAGGTGATGGTCTTGGTGTTCACCCGCTCGGTGTTCCAGGGGAAGGCGGCCCACACGTTGCCGGGCTCCGCGGTGACCTGCTGGGCCAGGGCGCGCACCAGGTCGATGCGGCCCGCGCCCTGCTGGTAGGCCGTGGCGCCTGCGGCGGGGGCGGCGCTGCCGATGAGGGCGGCCTTGAGCTGTTGCCCGGTCCAGTCGGGGTGGCGCTGGGCCAGGATCGCCGCGGCCCCGACCACGTGCGGGGCGGCCATGGAGGTGCCGGACCTGGTGACGTAGGGGCCGTCGGCGGTGCCCGCGGCCGCCGCGGCCGTGATGTCCACGCCCGGCGCGGTGACGTCCGGTTTGATGGCGTGGTCGCCCTTGCGCGGCCCCGCGCTGGAGAAGCCGGCCACCTTGTCCCGGTGGTCGACCGCGCCGACGGTCAGCGCCGCGTCCGCGCTGCCGGGGCTGCCCACTGTGGGCCCGTCGTTCCCCGAGTTGCCGGCGGCCACGACGAACAGTGTGCCGGTCCGCTCCGACAGCGTGTTCACCGCCTGCTCCACCGGGTCGAGCTCCGGGGTGTCGGTCGACCCGAAGCTCATGTTGACGATCTTGGCCTTGACCTCGACGGCTGCCCACTCCATGCCCGCCAGGATGGCGGAGTCGGTGCCGCCGTCCCTGCCGCCGAGCTTGCCGATAGCGAGTTTGGCGTCCGGTGCCACGCCCCGGTACTTCTGCCCGGCGCCGGCGATGATCGAAGCGATGTGGGTGCCGTGGCCGAACGTGTCGCGGATGTCAGGTTCGTCGCTGAAGTTGCGTTCCTGGGTCACCACGCCCTTCAGGTCGGGGTGGGTGGGGTCGTAGCCGGTGTCGAGTACGGCGACGGTGACACCTTTGCCGGTCAGGCCCTGCCGCCAGGCCTGGGGGGCGCCGATCTGCTCGACGCTCCGGTCCAGGGTGAAGGAGCGGCGGCCGTCCAGCCAGAGTTTGGTCCTGCCCGCGGACAGGGCGTGGGGTCCGCCGGTCAGGTCCTTCCAGGCCTGGGCGGTGTTCGCCTTGGGTACTCGCAGGGCGGTCATGCCCAGGCCGGCCAGGGGCCGGGCCTGCAGGGCGCCCTGCGGGGCGGCGGGAGCCTGCTCGCCGGTGGTCTGGGTGATCAGCGGGATGTCGGTGCGGTCGGCGTCGCCGTACCTCCACTCCAGCAGCTGGGTGATGTCGAACAGCCGCTGGTCCAGGGTGCCGTCGGCGATCAGGGGGCGGGCGTCGGACGGGATCACGTACAGGTGTCCTCCGAGCACCTGTCGGGTGAAGCCCACGTTCCTGCCCTGGCCGGGTTCGATGTGGTATCCCCTGCCGGCGATGGTGACCCGGTCGCCGGTGATCAGGGTCACGCCGTTCGTTCCGCTCGCGCCCGAGGGGCCGTTCGTTCTGCCCGTGCCGGAGGGTTCGGCGAGAGCGGGTTGTGCCTGAAGCGGGGCGGCGCCGAGGGCGCACGCCAGCAGGGCGGCCATGGGTATGGCCGCAAATGATCTTCTTGGCATGGGGAAGACCGTACTTCGCGCCATGAAGTAAGGGCAATGAATTAAGTAAAGTCCTGATTTCTGATGGCTACTCGCGACATTCCTGATACGTGCCCGAATCATTTCTGATGGCTGCTTGAAACATTTCCGATGGCCGCTTCTGAGTTTGAAAGACCGGTGCTACCAGGGGCCGGGCGGGGAGAGGTGCCGGCTGGGCGAGCGGCGCCCGGAACGGCGACGGCCGGGGTGGAGCAGGTCCGGCCACGCACGGACACCCCGAGGACCAGCGCTGGACACAGGGCGGCGGCAAAAGGGCGGCACTCGACATGGCGAGTGGGACCGGTCATTGAAGTGGCGGCGTGTCCGGTCAGGCGTTTATGCGGTGGCCCTTGGGCGCCGTCTCCCATAGGGCACTGACTGGAACGGCCAGCATCCGGTCCCCGAAGGAGAAGGTCTGCGTGCCGGTATGCAGAACCAGTCCGGCGACGAAGTCGGTGCCCACCCGTTCGGCTAGGTGGCGAAGCCCTTTGAAGTCGTCCGGCCGCACGGTGGAGGCGGCCTTGATCTCGATGCCCACGACCTGCCCCTGGCGGCTCTCCAAGACGGCGTCCACCTCCACCTTGTCCTTGGTCCGGTAGTGGTACAGGTCGACCAGGGTGTCCGCCCAGGTCGCCTGGCGAGCCAGTTCCATCAGGACGAAGCCCTCCAGCAGCGGACCGAACGCGGAACCGGGCCGGAGGAGGCTGCGGGCATCGACGCCGAGCAGGTTCGCGGCCACGCCCGAGTCGACGAAGGCGACCTTGGGGGTGTGCACAGCCCGGCTGCTGATGTTCTTCGACCAGGCGGGGACTCGCTTGATCAGGAAGACCTCTTCCAGCAGCGCCAGGAATCTGGCGGTGGTGGTGCCGGGCAGACCGAGGTCCCGGCCCAGTGACTGAACGACGAGAAGCTGGCCGGACCGGGCAGCCAGCGATTGGTGGTGAGATGGTCGCCTTGCTCGCGGTGAAATAGTCGCCACCGATGTGGGAGATGGCCGCTTCCCGACAGGCTCGTGCCATACGGGACTGCAAGGGAACTCACCTTCCCGCGTGGTACTCCGCGCAGCGAGACCGGCCAGCGGAATCACCTCGTCATCCCCGCGCGCACACCCCCTCCCTCACCACGCGCACCCCTCCCTCACCGCGTGCGCAGCCGTTCGGGCGCCGGTACGGCGAGCAGTGAGGCGGAGCGGGTCGGCGCCGATGAACGGCGCTCAACCCGGTGAACGCTTCCAGAGCCCGGCTCGAAGATGACATCAGATGCCCGTCTGTACCGCTTCCACCCGCTTTCTCAGCTCAGTGGTGGCATCGGAAAGCGTGGATGACAAGGCTGCCCGCGACGCCTCAAGCCGCTTGGCGGCGGCAGCCAGGATGCCGACAGTGCGTAGCGAGCCCACTTCTCCGACGTCCGGTAGCAGCGTGATCAACACCGGTTCGGCCTCCTGCCATGCGCCCGCCTGGACGAGGATTTCCAACTGCTGAGACCGGTCGTTGAAATGACAGCGTGTTCTCCCGGCTTCGCACCCCTCCACGGCATGCCCGATCGCCTCAACCGCGCGACCCCACGAGCCGAGACCGCTGTGGCATACAGCCTCGTGAAGGGACAACTCGTGATCGTCAAGCCACCATGTCCACTGCGGGTCGTCGCCATGTACACCGTCACCGATCTGTGCGCGGGCGGCGCCGAGAGCGTTGAAGGCCCCCGTTTCCTCTTCGAGCTGTGCGAGCGCCCGCGCCCGTCGCAAGTGAAAGAGTGCTGCGGTCCTGCCCGACACGCGTCCTCGGTCGAGCACCGAGTCCGCCGCCCGTAGGGCTTCACGCGATCGGCGAAGGTAGACGCCTTGCATGCTCAGGTGAGAGGTCTGAAACAGCTCCATGCCACGATCGCCTGCGAGTCTGCTTATCAACATGGCCTCATGGATGAGCTGGCGAGACAAAGACTGACGGTCGGCGTCATAGGCGATCCATGCGGCGATCTCTCCGGTCTCACCGGCTGCTGCCTGGAGGTCACGCTCGACGGCGGATAGGTACTGGCCCGTGGCGAGTCTGTTGTATGCACTACGGAAAACACGACAGGCGATCGGCACCAGATCTGCCCCGCCATAAGTATTGTCCAGCGCGACGAGCTGCTGATTGACGGTTCGCAGAGTGAGCACATATTCGGTATCGGCGGGACGCGGTTTCGTCAAATCCATAAATGGGGAAAAATCACCCCCAAACAGCACGTCACCATCGTTCCGAGAGACGAGCGCATGACTCCCAGGGAAAGCACCGAAGAGCTCATGGTCGGTCTTGCCGTATATCTTGCGATACAGCGGCCGATACGGTTCGTCCGGCTTGTGCCGCCCAGCCTCGTGCCCCTTGATGCTGGCCACCACTGACTTCAGACCGGGCAGAGTGTATGGGTCAGCCGCTTTCAGCATCTCGCGGGCGAGATCGGTACGCCCCCAACCACGTATTTCGCGTTCAGCTCGTAGCTGCCTGGCCCATTTAGGAAGTTTGTCGTTTGTGGCCACCGATACCTCGCCGCAGGTGGGTAAACGCTGCTCTTACTCCCAGTATCCCCACCGCCATACCTCGACGTCACGTTATCGCTCCACTGAAATGGCCATACATCAAAACGACGGCCCCGCCCGGCGCTCGCGACGCTCGGACGGGGCCTTGATCGCAACGGAGGTGCGATCCGTGGAAAATGCTATGCCCGCCCCTGCACGACAGACGATTCCCGGGTGGCGGCTGATCATCAGTGACGCCGGACGGTTCTGGGCACTACGTCAGACGCCGTTCCGCATCGAGGCGATGCGGGCCGGAGCGGACCCGGCGGTGGACGCCGACACCTTCTCCGAGGTCCAGGCGGCGGTGGAGCAACAGGAGGAGATCGCCCGGCAGGTGACCTCATGATCCGGCCACGTTCCTCCCGTACGCCGGGACGTCACCGTAGCGGTCAGCCGTACTCCCCTGTGCATCGCAGGGTTTGGGACGGTCCGCCCCGCGCCGAGGCCGAGCTTCTGGAACGTTCCCATCCTTGCTGGGTCGTGCTCTACAGCCTGGGCAACCGCCGCTTCTACGCCATCGCCACCTGGGCCGCCCCACGACCGGTGATCGTCGAGGGAGACACCGCCGAGGAGGTACGGGACCGGATGTGGGAGACGGAGATCGCGCGCCCTTCCGAGCTCAGAGCCGCCTGAGCCCCGACACCCCGCCGGAAACCATCCCGGCCAGTGCTGTGACCGGGAACGTTCACCGGGCCGGACGCCGTTCATCGGCGCCGATCCGCCCCGCTTCACCACTCACCGTACCGGCGCGCAGACGGTCACGAACACGGCGAAGGTAAGCGACCACCCCACTGGCGAAACCTCGGTACGGCCGCGCCGCCGTACCTCATGATCGTGCGGCCCGGGAAGGAGGGGCCTGGGCCGCACCCCCTCCTCGCGGGTCCCGCCTCGGGCCGGGGTCAGGCCGGTTTCCGAGCCTCGATGAGGAACCGGGATGAATGGGCGACGAACGGGCCGGTTTCCTGGATTCGTTCGTGCAGCTCGCGGAGCCGGTCGAGGTAACGGCCGACGGTGAAACCGGGCACGATCCAGATCACCTTGCGCAGGAAGTAGACGACCGCGCCGACGTCGAGGAACTCCATCCGCAGCCGCTCCAGGCGGACATCGACGATCTCCAGGCCGGCTTCCCTGGCCTCGGCGCTCTCGTCGTCGGGGTGGCGCCTGCGGCGGATCTCCTCGGGCTGCGGCCCGAGGAAGTGCTCGACCACCTCGAACACGCTGGCGGGGCCGACATGCTGGGCGAAGTACGTCCCACCCGGCCGGAGCACCCGGGCGATCTCCCTCCACCACACGGTCGCGGGATGACGGCTGACCACCAGGTCGAACGCCTCGTCGGCGAACGGCAGCGGCGGTTCGTCCGGAGCCGCGACGACCACGACACCCCGCGGGTGGAGCAGCCCGGTGGCCTTGGCCACGTTCGGCGGCCAGGACTCGGTGGCGGCCATCGTCGGCGGCAGCTTCGCGGCGCCCGCCAGTACCTCCCCGCCACCGGTCTGGACGTCCAGCGCGGCGGTGACCTGGGCGAGCCGGGTGCTCATGAGGCGCTGGTATCCCCATGACGGGCGCTGCTCGGTCGCCCGCCCGTCCAGCCAGGAGAAGTCCCACCCCTCGACCGGTGCGGCCTCGGCCTCGGCCACCAACTCCTCGAAAGCACGTCCCACCCTCGCATCCTCACAGGTGAGGAACCCGCCGGACAATCCGTTTTCCCAGCTCGCCGTGGCAAGAGCCGCATAGGGAGGAGATCTCCCGGCAGGTGACCTCATGATCCGGTTACGTTCGTCCCCCTATACCGCGGTAACCACCACGTGTACATGGCACGAGACGCGTCTTCGATCCCATGTTCAGAGCCGTTCGGGCAGGAGATTGACTACGAGCGCTTCGTGGAAGCAGGGGAAGCTCGCCCTGAGTCAAGGAGATCTCAGGCCGTCATGCGCGTTCTCACAAGATGCGCCAAAACGTACCGTTAGAGAGGCCGTCCGGGTTGCCCCGCGGCGAGGCCGTGGACCCCACCGCCCACACTGTCGACGTCCCGGGCTGACGCGCGAGTGAGGACAGCACGGTGCCCGTCCCAGCGTTGGGAAGTAGCGGCACCTTCGTCCACGTCTTGCCGGTCACGTGCCAGAGGATGGTGTTCTGGCTCCATGTGGACTCGACGATCCAGACTCCGCCGGTGCCGTCCGCCTCCACCTGGCTGAGCCGCCGGCCGTCGGCCGTGCCCACTGCCATCGTCCATGCGGTGCCATCCCAATGCGCACTCAGCCTCCGGGAGTGCGGCTTCTTGTCCTCGTGTCTGTTCCAGCTGAGACTGCCGACCACCCACACGTCCTTCGGCCCGAGCACCGCGATGTCGTCCAGGTCTGCCAGGGCGTCAGTCGACGGGAGCTTCAGTTCGGGAAGGGGGACCTCCGCCCAGGCCGTACCGTTCCTGCGGACGACGAGGGGCTGATGCCCCTTGGACCCCGCCGCCCAAACCTCTCCGTCGGCATGCGCGTCGATGGCCTGGAGGGTGCCCGGCACGGGTACGGACGTCCACCTGGTGCCGTCCCAGTGCCTGGCCGCGAGCAGCGACGATGAGACGGCCCACACGTCCGTCCCACGTACGCCGGCCGCGTCGGTGGCGGTGAAGCCGCCGCCCAGGGAACCACCCAGGGAGTGGTTCGTCCAGGAGCGCCCGTCCCAGTGCACCCCCAGACTGCTGCCGAACACCCACACGTCCGAGTCCGAGGTGGCGGTGATCACCTTCAGGCCGAAGGGCGGGCCGTCCGCGACCGACTTCCACGATCTGCCGTCGAACCGCTCGACCAGGCCGCGCTTCACACCGTCCTCCTCTCGGTGCCCGACCGCCCATACCGTTCCTCCACGCAGGACCGTCACGTCGTTGAACACGTCGTTCCCGGGAAGGTCGCTGACTTTGGCGATCCACCAGCCGGGCGCGGCATGCTGGATCGCGCCGGGCCGCGATGTGCCGCTCGCGGGCGCGTACCGGGCGTTGACGGGCGTTGACGGGGCGGGGGAACAGGCTCCCACGACCACGACCACGGTGGCGGCGGTGACGAAGGTGGCGACACGCATGACAATCCGTTCTGCCCGTAGCTGGGGATCGCGCGGAGGCTCCGCGTCCGCTGTTCTCTGTTGAGACGGCCAGGCGGATCACCTGGTTCGCCCCCGACGCGCCGGAAAGCCGACGCGGCGGACGATCGCGGATCAAGTGTGGCCGGACGGCAGGACGGCTCACGCCTGGAAGGCGAGCGTGAGCCGTCCGGCGGAGCACCGTGAAGCTGCTCCTCGGTCGGGACCAAGCCTGTCTGGCAGGCGCCCCACCCCGACGGGTCGCCTAGCTTGACGTTGGTGCCGCCGATATGGCCTCGACCAGCTCGAGGGTGAAGGCTCGCAGTTCGGAGGGAGTGAGGTGACGCACCCGGGGAAAGACCTCCGGCATGGCGATGACCAACGTTCGAGCGGTCGGGTCAAACGTTCACGCCGCTGCCAGGCGACTGCGGACGATGCGGCCGCCCTTGATGACATGCCGCACCCGCTGAGCATGGGTGCCGAAGTCATAGGGATCACCGTCCACCATGACCATGTCCGCGCGGAGGCCGGGGGTGATCCGCCCGGTCAGCTCACCCAGCCCGAGCAGGTCAGCCCCGGAGGAGGTCGCCGCGGCCAGGGCGCGTGACGGTGACATCCCAGCCTCGACCATGAGCTGAAGCTCCTCGGGCGTGAGCCCATGCGGGAAGACTCCGCTGTCAGTGCCCATGGCGATCTTCACACCAGCGTCCACAGCCCGCCTGATCGCGTCCATGTGCGTGCCTGCCACGGAGTGGGCCTTGTCGACCACGGCCTGAGGCAGTCGGGTGCCTGCCTCGATCATGCGGATGAGTGCGACCGGCGCCAGCAGGGTCGGCACGAGCCAGGTGCCGCGGGCCAGCATCAGGTCGATGCACTCGTCGTCGAGGAAGATGCCGTGCTCGATGGAGCGGACACCTGCCAGGACGGCGTTTCGGATGCCGGGCGTGCCCTGGGCGTGGGCCATCACGCCGATGCCCGAGGCCGCGGCCTCGGAGATGCAGACAGCCAGTTCCTCCTCGCTGAACTGGGGGTGGCGAGGATCGTCCCGGGGCGACATGACTCCGCCGGAGGTGCAGATCTTGATGACGTCGGCCCCGGCGCGGATGATCTCGCGGACTCGAAGCCGCATCTGGTCGGGACCGTCGACCACGGTGTGGGGGCGACCGGGGTGTGGGACCAGCAGGGAGTGGACCTCGCCGTGCACGGTCCACCCGTCGACGTGGCCGCCGGTCTGGCTGAGCGGGGTCACCGCGATGACCAGGTCGGAGCCGTCGATCAGGCCGTCGGCGACGGCCTGTTTGACGCCGAGGTCGGCGCCGCCGGCGTCGCGGACGGTGGTGACGCCGAGGTCGAGGGAGGTGCGCAGGTTCTGTTCGGCTTTGTAGAAGGCGTAGGAGAACGGCTCGGAGGCGAGCGCGAGCGGATCCATCCCGGAGAACATGACGTGAACGTGGGCGTCGATCAGGCCGGGCATGATCGTGCAGCCGGTGGCGTCAATGGTGACGTCGCCGTCGAGGCCGGTGCCGACCTCGACGATCCGGTCGCCTTCGACGGCGACGTCGGCGCGTGCGGCGGGGGCGCCGGTGCCGTCGAAGACGTCGCCGCCTGTGAGGACCGTCCTCATGCCGACGTCACCGCCCGTTCCTCGACGCCGACGAAGTCCATGTCGTAGCCGAACCGGCGGGGGCCGGAGAGGGCGAGCCCTTCCGGGGTTCTCCAGTGCCAGTCGCACGGCATGCCGATGACCGCGACGCGGTAGCCGTACCGGATCTCCTCGGCCGGGATGGGCTCACCGGAGTCGACGGCGAGCGCCATGATCAGGTCGGGTACGGTGGCCACGATCTGGCCGTCGCGGACGGCGGCGAGGTGCTCGTTCTGGAAGTGCAGCGTCATCGACGAGCCGGCGTAGGCGCCGCTGCCCTCGATGACGGCTTCGCCGATGGTCCAGCCGCCCTCATTGCGCCGGTCGACCTCGGTCACCTTGCCCTCGAACAGGGAGACGCCCGAGTTGGCGCGCATGACGGCCTCGACCGGGGGCTCGTGCGCGGCGCGGGCCTCCCGCAGGGTCCTGCCGATGCGTTCGGCGAGCGACAGCGCGCCCTTGACCAGCCAGTCCTTGGCCTGGCGGCCGGTCATCGGGTAGAGCGCCATCATGGTGACGCAGCCGGAGGTCAGCGTCGCGGCGCGGGCCAGGTTCTCGGCCCAGGTGTTGTCGGAGGTGTTGATGACCATCCGGTTGTCGTGCTCGTCGACCATGGCGAGCGGGGTGGCCTTGCCACCGTAGAGGGTGGGGGTGACCAGTTCGAGCGCGGGGAAGGCGCGGCCCATGCCGTCGGCGTCCACGACCGGGAGTCCGGCACCGGCCGTGGAGAAGGGCGTGACCGCGTTCAGGCCGCCCGCCTCGGCGGGGGCGACGTGGGTGAACTTGTAGCCGACGTAGGCCTCCAGCTCGCGCAGGGCGGCCACGGCGTCCACGCTGCGCGGCAGCTTCTCCACGAGCACACCCGGCGCACCCATCCCGGCGATGAACACCACCCGAGCGTCGTCTGGCACCTCGTCCAGGTCGCACATCGCGACAGGGCCGTGCTCGCGGATGGCTTCGCGGGCGAGCAGCATGCCGACGTACGGGTCGCCGCCGCCCCCGGCGCCGAGGATCGTCGAGCCGATCGTGATGTCGGCCAGCGCGGCCTCGTCGATGTAACGCATCAGTTTCCTTCCTCTCGGCGAAGCTCGCCGATCGCCTTCGCCTTGACCCGGAGCGCCGTGCCGCCCGCCATGTGGGTGAGCGGTACGTCCTCGGTGTCCACGATCCGGACCGTCTCGGGTACGGCGCCGGCCTTGACCGCCCGCCGTACCGCCTCCTCGCGCGCGTCGGACACGACCTGCGCCCGGGTCATCTCCGCCAGTGTGTAGATCTTGTCCACCTCGCCGCCGACCTGGGCGAACGCGGCGCCCACGGCGTTGGCCACCCCGGAGTGAGCAGGACGAAGCAGCGTGGTGACGCCGGGCAGTTCGTCGATGACCACCCCGCCGCCGCCCACGACGACCACCGGCAGGTCGGCGGCGGCCAGCTTCGCCTGGTCGATCGCCAGGCCGATCCGGGTCCGCACGTCGGCGAGAGCGGCTTGGACCACGGACTCGGGAACGTCGGCGACGCGGGAGGCATCGCCGATGTCGGCCAGGCCGGCCGCCACCGCGATGTCGGTGAGCGTCAGCGTGTCGCCGCCGAAGACGAGCGCCTCCGAGGTGAGGCGGTAGCCGACGCTGTCCGGGCCGACCCTGCGCCCATCGTCGTGCACGACGCTGCCGCCGCCGATGCCGAGCGACAGCACATCGGGCATGCGGAAGTTGCTCCTGACGCCGCCCAGGCTGACCGCGACGGTGGACTCGCGGGGGAACCCGCCGCGCAGCACGCCGATGTCGGCCGTGGTGCCGCCGATGTCCACGACCAGCGTGTCCTCGACGCCGGACAGGAAGGCCGCGCCGCGCATCGAGTTGGTCGGGCCGGAGGCGATGGTCCTGATCGGGTAGCGGCGCGCCTCGTCCAGGCTCATGAGGGTGCCGTCATTCTGCGACAGGTAGATGGGCGCGGCGATGCCGAGATCCTGAAGCACCCGCTCGAAGCCGCCGACGACCTCTTCGGCCAGGGGGCGCAGCGCGGCGTTGAGGATGGCCGCGTTCTCGCGTTCGAGGATGCCGATCCGGCCGAGCTCCGCCGAGGAGGTGACCGAGACGCCCGGCAGTTCCTCCAGCAGGATCACCGCCGCGCGCTCCTCCGCCTCGCCGTTCACGGGAGAGAAGACCGAGCTGAGCGCGACCTGGGTCAGGCCGAGCCCGCGGATCTCGGTGGCGATCTCGCGCAGGCCGTCCTCGTCGAGCGGGTTGAGCAGACGGCCGTCGAACTGAGAGCCTCCGCGCACCACGAACACGTGCCGGCCGAGCGCCCGGGCCAGGTCCGCGGGCCAGTCCACCATGGGCGGGAGCGTCTGCGGGGGCGTGGCGATGCGGATCGCGGCGACCTCGGTCAAGCCCCTGGCCTGCGTGATCGCGTTGATGAAGTGGGTGGTGCCGATCAGCACCGCCTCGATCCGCGACAGGTCGCGCTCGCCCGCCGCGGCCTGGATGGCCTCAACGATGCCGCGTGTGACGTCGGGGCTGGTGGGCGCCTTGGCCGAGGAGAGCACGGCATGCCCGTCGAGCAGGACCGCGTCGGTGTTCGTGCCACCGACATCGATTCCGAGTTTCACTGACAGACTCCTTGAGGGGGCTTATTCCTTGCGGCTGCGGTCGATGGCGACGGCAGCGATCAGCACGGCGCCGGAGGCGGTCCCCTGCCAGAAGGAGGAGACCCCGGCGGCGTACAGGACGTTGTTGAGCACGGCCAGGAACAGGACGCCGACCAGGGTCCTGGTGACGCTGCCGAACCCGCCGGAGAAGCGGGTGCCGCCGAGCAGCACCGCGGCGATCGCGGTGAGCTCCAGCCCGGCGCCGCCGCCGGGCTGGGCCGATCCGAGTTGGCCCACGGTGAGCAGCCCGGCCAGCGCGGCGAACAGGCCGCTGACCGCGAAGGCGATGATGGTGACCCGGTCGATCGGCAGCCCGGCGAGCCTGGCGGCCAGCGGGTTGGAGCCGGTGGCGTACAGGGCCCGGCCGAAGCCGGTGCAGCGCAGGATCAGCACGGCGACCAGGTAGAGGCCGGCGGCGAGGAGCACCACCGAGGGGATGCCGAGCACGCGGCCGTTCGACAGCGCGTCCAGCCAGCCCACGTCGATCGTGATGCTCTTGCCCTCCAGGACCACCTGGGCCTGGCTGCGCAGCAGGGAGTAGGTACCGAGCGTCACGATCATGAAGGAGATGCCCAGCTTGGTGATCAGCAGGCCGTGCGCGATCGCGCCGACGACCAGCCCGAGCAGCAGCGCGACTCCGGCAGCCGCAGCCGACGGCCAGCCGCTCATGGTCAGTGTGGCGAACACCGCGCCGGCCAGGCCCGCCATCGACCCGACCGACAGGTCGACGCCGCGGCCGATGACCACCAGCGTCTGGCCGATCGCGATGATGAAGAGCACGGAGGAGAAGGACAGGATGTCCAGGTAGGTGCCGACCACCCGGAACGAGGGGAAGGCGATCACCGCTCCTACCAGCAGCACCAGCAGCGCCGCGGGGAAGGCGAGCTCGACCGAGGCGCGGAACCTCGGGCGGCTGGAGGTGGTCACGGCCTGGTCGACGGTCATTGCTCTGCTTCCTTCTCGTCGCGGGCTCCGGTGGCCAGAGCCACCAGCTCGCGGTACTCGCAGTCAGGCGGTCGCCGCGCGACGACCCGGCCGTCACTGATGACGTGCAGGCTGTCGGCGAGTTCCTGCAGCTCCTCGAACTCGGAGCTGACCACCAGTACGGCGCCGCCGGACTCGGCGAACCGCCGGATCATCGTGTGAATGGCCGCGCGGCCGGTCCGGTCCACACCCTGGGTGGGCTCGTCGGCGACCAGGAGCCTGGGCTGGTGGGCGAGAACTCGCGCGAGTACGGCCCGCTGCTGGTTTCCGCCGCTCAGCGCGGTGATCTCGGTCTGGGGGGAGGCTGTCTTGATCCCGAATTCGGAGATCGTCCGGGCTGTGCGGCTCCGGTCGGGCCTCGGGCCGAACAGGGCGCCCAGCCCGGACGGCACCACGTCGGCGATCTCCAGGTTGCGGGCGACGGTCAGGCTGGCGAACACCGACTCGTTCGCCCGATCCTCGGGCAGGTAGGCGATGCCTGCGCGGCGCGAGGCCCGGGTGTCGCTCGGGAGCGGTCCATCGAGGAACGTCACCGACGCCGACCCGCCCGACGCTCCGGCGACGAGCCGGCACAACCGCGACCGTCCGCTGCCTGCCAGCCCGGCCAGCCCGACGATCTCGCCCGCCCGCACGTTCAGCTCGTCCACGGAGAGGCCGTGCTCACGAAGCCCGCGTACGGCCAGTACTTCGACCGGCAGCCTGTGTTCACGTGCTCTGGGTACGGCGGAGCCGCCGCTGGGGCGCTCACCGGTGACGCGGGCGGTGACCTGCGCCGGAGCAGGACGGCCCGCGGCCATGGTCTCCACCAGCTCCTCGACGGACACCTCGCCGATGGGGGCGTCGTGCACGAGCCGGCCGTCCACCAGCACAGCCACCCGGGTAGCCAGCCGGACGATGTCCCGCAACCGGTGACTGACCAGCACCACCGCCCCACCCTCGGCATGAAGTCTGGAGGTGGCCTCCGCGACGATCTCCACGCCGCGGTCGCCGAGCACAGCGGTGGGCTCGTCCAGAGCGAGCACCTTCGGCTGCGACGACTGCGCGCGCAGCAACGCCACGATCGCCCGGTCGGCCTTGCGTAGTTGCCCAGCAGGCGTCCCGGGGTCGACGTACGGAAGCGCCTCAGCTACGAGAGCGCGCGCTCTGGCCCGAGCCGCACGCCCGGGAGCGGCGCCGCGCAGACCGCCGTGCCCGATGAGCAGGTTCTCCCAGACCGGCAGCGAGGTGGCGAGCTGCGGCTCCTGCGGCACCAGCGCCACGCCCCGGGCGAGAGCGTCCGCCGGGCCGCGCAGCCGTACCGGGCCGTCGGCGTCGACCACGGTGCCGCCGGTTGGTGCGCGCAGTCCCGTGAGCGTGGTGAGCAGCGTGGTCTTGCCGGAGCCGTTGGCCCCGATCACGGCGAGCACGTCACCGGGAAACACCTGCAACGAGACCCGGTCGAGCGCGAGCGTTCCCGGGAAGGCCACCGACACCTGGTCGAGGCCGATCAGCGGGCGCATCCGGTCTCAGCCCGTCTTGATGGTCTGGAACTTGATCAGTTCCTCGGCGGGCTTCCAGTTCGCGACGTTGTCCTTGTCGACCATGCACTGGTCGGCCGGCGGCCCGGGGATCTGCGCGTTGTTGTCGTAGGACTTGACGCCGCTGAGGTGGTCGACCATGGCCTGGCCGAGCGCCTTGCCGACCTCGACCGGCTTCAGGTCGCAGGTGGCCAGCAGGTCTCCGGCCTTGATCGCGGCGACCGCGTCGGCCGTGCCGTTCCGGCTGGTGAACACGATCTTCTTGCCCGATTGCTTGGCGGCGGCGATGGCCCCGAGCGCGCTGTCGTCGTTGTAGACGAAGACGCCCTGGACGTCCGGCTCGCGCTGCAGGATGCCCTGCATGACCGTCTGGCCACCTGCCGCGTTGTCCTGCAGGTTGCGCTGCTGGTCGAGGTTGCCGACGATGGTGGCGCCCGCTTCCTCCAGCGCGCGCTGGGCGCCGGCCAGCTCGGCGGTGACGTTCGGCGTCACGGGCCCGCCGATGAGTGCGATCTTGGCGCCCTTCGGCAGATGATCGGCCAGGTACTTGGCCGCCTGGTAGCCCTGCTCCTCGTCGGGGTTGGTGATGTAGCCGTTGACGTCGAAGCCTTCCGGCTTGCCCAGCGCGGCGAAGACCGGGATGCCTTTGTCGCGGGCCCGCTGCACCTGCGGCTTCATCGACTTGGAGTCGAGCACGAAGTAGGCGATGGCGGCGGGCTGCGTGCCGATCGCGCGGGTCAGTGCCTCGGCCTGCACCGCGGGGTCGATCGAGCCGGTCGTGTTGTTGACCGAGAACGAGCGGGTCATGGTGACGCCCGCGGACGTGAGCGGCGTGTTGACGGCCTGGGTGATGGCCTGCGAGACCGGGTTGGCCTCGATGACATCGGCGTACCAGATCGTCTTGCCCGAGGCGGACGAGGACGAGCCAGCCGATTCGGTGGCAGCGGTGGAGCCCCCGCAGGCGGTGGCCAGGCAGGCCACCGCGAGCGCGGCGACGGCGGGGAGAACTCTGTTCGGCATGGGGCTACCTTTCGGGGGGATTCAGGGGCGGCTGAGCAGGGGGCCGGCGGCGCGCACGACCAGCCGCGCGCAGTTGCCCGGCATGTAGGACATGGGGATCTCGTCCACCGTGGTGACCCGCACCAGTGCGGGGTCGGCTCCGGCGCGGATGGCGGCCTCGGTCGCCAGCTCCTTGGCCGCCGCCAGACAGGCCTGCCGACTGGACTTGTCGTACTGGAACATGCGGTCGACGGAGCCCGAGGCCTCGGCGATCGCGGCGCCGATCGCGTTGGCGACAGCGGCGTGCTCGTGCCTGACGACCTCGCTGATACCGGGGACGCCCCCGGGGATCAGATGCGCTCCGCCGCCCACCGCGATCAGCGGTAGCTCGGCTCGGGCCGCCTTGATCCGCTCGGCGAGCTGCTGCACCCGTTCGTCCACCCAGGCCAGCGCCCGGCGCGCGAGGGCGGGGTTCGTACCCTCCGCGCGAGCAGGGTCGCCGAAGGTGGCGCGACCGGCCAGCACGGAGACGTCGCTCAGGGTCAGCGTGTCCCCGCCGAACACCAGGGCCTCCTCGTGAAGGCGATAGCCGACACTGTCGGGGCCGACCAGGGGATCGGCGCCGGGACGGACGATCGTGCCGCCACCCATGCCGATCGAGATGAGGTCCGGGACGCGGTAGTTGGTGCGCACGCCGCCGATCTCCACGGCCATCGCGGAGGTGCGAGGGAATCCGTCGACCAGCAGCCCGACGTCGGTCGAGGTGCCACCGACGTCCATCACGACGGCGTCCGTCAGTCCGGTCAGGAAGGCCGCGCCGCGCATGGAGTTGGTCGGGCCCGAGCCGATGGTCAGGATCGGACGCAGGTTCGCCTCGACCGCCGACAGCAGCGTGCCGTCGTTCTGGGTCAGGTAGATGTCGGCGTTGAGGTTGTGGTGGAGCAAGGCGGTCTCCAGCGCGGCGACCACGCCGCGGCCGATGAAGGTGAGCGCCGCGTTGAGGGTGGCGGAGTTCTCGCGCTCCAGCAGGCCGAGGCCGCCCACCTCGTGCCCGAGTGTGACGGGGGTGCCGGGACCGAGGACGTCGCGGACGATCTGTGCGGCGCGGATCTCGTGGTCCGGGTTGGAGGGCGAGGTGGCGCCGGTGATCGCGATGGCGTCGACACGATTCCGGCAGGCACGGGCGAAGGCGCTCACGGCGCCCTCGTCCAGCGGGACGATCTCGGTCCCGTCGAACTCGTGACCGCCCCTGATGATCTCCCGGTGCCCGCCGACGATCGCGGCCAGGTCCTTCGGCCAGCCGGCCAGCGGCTCGATTGACAGCGTGGCGGGCGCCGCGATGCGCAGGATGCCCACCCGGGCCAGCCCGCTGCGTCCGATGATCGCGTTCACCGGGTGAGTGGTCCCGAGCATGACCTGCTCGACGTCGCCGGGAGCGAACGGGCGCAGGACCGCGGCCAGCGCGGTGCGAATGCCTTCCAGCACGTCGGGTGTGGTGGCGGCTTTGTGAGTGGCGACGACCTGACCGGCACCGTCCACCACCGCGGCGTCGGTGCTGGTTCCGCCGACGTCGACGCCGATGCGTAGGCGCCTCATCGGTCACGCCTGATCGGGAAGTAGTCGAGGTCGTAGCCGAAGGCGCGCGGGCCGGCCAGGGCGATGCCCTCGGGGGTGTGCCAGCGGTGCTCGGCCGGCATGCCGATGACGTGCAGACGCTGGCCGTACCGAAGAGCTTCGGTGGTCATCGGGATGCCGGTCTCGATGTCGATCAGCGAGATCAGGTCGGGAACGGTGGCGACGGGCTCGCCGTCCTCCAGGGCGATCAGGTTCTCGTTCTGGATCTCGACCCGCATGACGCGGTCGGGCTGATCGAGGTGCTCCAGGGCCACCGTGCCGCGGGCCCAGCCGGCGGTGGTCCGGCGCTCGATGTCGAGGACCTTGCCGGAGAAGAGGATCACAGCGTCGCTCACGGCAAGGAACCGCTCGTAAGCACCGGGTGCGCTGGCCTGGATGGCGGTGAGGGAGCGCCCGATCTCATGACACAGGGTCAGCGAGCCGGTGGCGGCGTGCCGCTCCACCTGGGACGCGGTCATCGGGTAGGCGCTGAAGACGGCGATCATCCCCATCTCGGCCACGCTGGCGCGCAGCAGCCGTTCGCTCATCCGGTTGTCCACGGCCTCGAACAGCACGCTGTTACCCTTGGTATCGCACAACGCCGCGGGCGAGGCCGGCACTTCTGCGAGCGTCAGCAGCGTCATCTCCAGCTGCGGGAACGCCCTGCGCATGAAGTCGGCGTCGACCACCGGCAGCCCCAACTCGGCGGCGACGGCCAGCGGGAACAGCGAGTTCATGCCGCCGATCTCCATCGGCATGATCGCCACGCCCGTACGGCCCAGCCGGGCCTCCATGGCGTGCAGCACGGTACGTGCCTCGTCGCCGCTGGGGAACTTCTCCACGATCACGGTCGGAGCTCCGATCATGCCGATCGGTAGCACCAACCCGTCGGGGTCGATCTCACCGGCGGAGATCACACGCACGGGGCCATGGCGTTCGATGGCCTGCCGCAGCATGATCTTGGCGATGAGCGGGTCACCGCCGCCGCCAGTACCGAGAACCACCGCACCCAGTGCGAGATCCTCGATGTCTGACTCCCGAACGAGACGCAAGACGACTCCTCTGCGTGATTGCGACCAGTAGACCCGTGGCGCGAAAGGCCGTCATTGACCAAAGTGCCCAAGATCGGAGGTGGAGCTGTGCGATGTGCACAATCATCGATAAAGTATGACAATGCGGACAGATGGTGTGACAATCCGGCGGCTCGTGGGCACGGTTGGCGAATATGAGGTGCTGGGCGGTGAGAGCGCCCTCGACCGGACGGCGCATCTCGTGACCACTGGGTCATCTCTCTCCGAGGTCGGCAGGTTGCCGGCCGGTGCGCTGGCCGTCTTCTCCCGCGCTCAACTGGCCATGGAGGAACCACCGGCCGACATTGCCATTCGCCGCGCCGTGACCGCGGGCCTCGCCGGGCTGATTGCCGAGACGCCACGCAGCGGCGTTCCCGTGGTCACCCGCCGGCTCGCGGAGAAGTTCGCCTTTCCCGTCATCCTGTTGCCGCACGTTGACCCGGCCGCGCTTGCCGGCACGCTCGACCCGTTGGTGCGCGCGCCCGCCCTGGCTGCCGCGAACACGTTGCGCACGGCGGTCGAGCGCATGCTGCGACTCCCGCGCGACCAGCGCGACCTCGTCCAGCGCCTGGCCGACTTGCTGCGCACACCTGTCGCACTCATCGACGGGAGCGGTCGCGTCCTACAGGCCGGCGGAGAAGCCGAACCGGTCACGCTCGTTGCCCTGACGGCCGGCTTGGAGGAGGTCGGCACGCGCTCTCGCATCGTCGACCTGGATGGCGGGGGCGTGGCCGTGATCTCTCCAGCCACGCTCCAGCCAGGGGCGCCGTCCAACCTCTGGTTGGTGGCATTGCTGTCGCCGGTAGGGGCGGCGATGGCCGACACGGTCCGCACGGTGCTGTCCGTGGCCGCCCTGGCGTTCTCCGTCTACGTGGCCGACCAGGGCATGAGGGTGGAGCGGGAGGAACGACAGCGCGCGCTGCTGCTGGCGGAAATCCTCGAACACGGAGACAACGCACGCGCCCGCAGCATCGAACGGGCCACCGCCCTCGGCTGGCGGTTGTTCGGCTGGCACAACGCGATCCAGATCGGTGTCCACGCAGGCGGGCAACGACTGCCGGGCGAGCTCAACGCCTTCGTCGAGGAGGAACTGCGGCGCGCGGGCATCGACGTCGGCCTGGTCGCCCGGCCGGTCGGTTCCGCGTTCTGGATCACCAGGGACCGCCCGGCCAGCCCGGCGGACATCGCGGAGATCGCCGCCGTGACCAGGCGAGTGCTGATCGCGGTCGGCCGGGCTTTCCCCGGGATCGACGTACGCGCGGGTGTCGGTGGCACGCACTCCGGCATCTCCGGTATCGGCACCTCGCTGCACGAGGCACAGCAGGCACTCATGTTGGCCCGCACGCGCGATGTGGCCGCCGCCGTCGAGCTCACCGACTCCATGTCGGTCAACCGGCTGCTGCTCGGCTGGTACCAGGCGGGACCGATGCGCGACACCGCGCTGTCTCTGATCGAGCCCGTCAGGAAGGAGGACCCCTCCGGCGTGCTCCTGCGCACCCTGCGCTGCTTCCTCGACCACGAGTCCTCGACCACGACCACCGCGGCGGTGCTCGGCGTGCACCGCAACACCGTGGTGCACCGGATGGGCCGGATCCGCCGGTTGCTGCCCGTCGACCTGGACGCTGCCGACGAACGCCTTGCCGTACAGCTGGCGGTCCGGGTATACGAGGGGGTCGCGGACGTGGAGGATCCGCCGGAACGCCTGCCCCAGCGCTGACAGTTCGACCAGCTACTCACTGTCTTTGCCGACGGGCGAGATCCTCGTGACCCCGCGCGTGGGTAGCGATCGATCTTGACCGATGCTCGGCACGGCCGATGAACACGATCGGCGATTTCGTTTCGCCGCCGACGCATCCGGTCGAAAGGCCGCAAACTCTGACCCAGCGGTGGATCAAGTTGCGCGCTGACCGCCTCGTACACGGCGATGTGCCCACCCCGGCTACTGGCCCGAAGTCCCTGGTTCTCCAGTACGGCGCACAGGGCCTTGCGGGCCGCGTCGTAGAGCAGCTGGTACGCGCCGACTTGACGTTGGTGCCCGCCAACGCAATGTGACCGGTGACGCAGGAAGGGGCTATCCGCTCCTGGCCCTGGACCAGCCCGGGGAGAAGCGATGTTCCCGGCCGGAGTGATGCGATTTTTTCGGTGCTCATCTCCACTCGCAATGGCGACGAGCTGCCCAAAAACATACTCGCCGTACACTGGGGTCGACGACCGAATTGTTTGTCCACCTTAAGCAGCGTGATCCATGACGGTCTACGCGCGGTGAGGCCATGACTGCCGGCGCGCCCCGGTAGAGGATAAAACCCGGGGATGCACCTGCGTATCAGGGCAAGGGGTGATATCTCCAACGAGTAAAAGGGGAGGGCGGGGGCGCAACATTCTCACCTGGCACGGCCAGGTCACGAAGAAGGGCTCATTGCATCGTTTTCAGGAGAGATCTCGTAGCCAGGAGGCGATGGCCGCTCCGATTTGATCGGGAGCGTCTTCCTGAACCATGTGGCCACCCGTAATCGTGATGTGTGCTTGATTCGGCCACGACCGGGCGACGGCCCGGTGTGTTTCGAACATCGTTCCTGGAACGGCCTCGATGAACAGTTTGGGAACCGGAGACTTCGCGAGCCATGCCGCATAACGCGTGATGGCGTCGTGGACATCGCGTGGTTCGCCCGCGACGGGCACCTCGCGCGGCCAGGTCAACGTCGGCCTGCGTGACTCGCCAGGTTCCGTGTAGGGACGGCGGTAGACGGCCATCTCCGCCTCCGACAGCCCTCGCAGCACCTCTGCGGGCAAGACGTCGTCGACGAAGAAGTTCCGGTCGAGAACCATCTCTTCACCTGCGGCGGAGCGGATCGCTTGAAAGAGCCGGATCGCAGGCTCCGGCCAGTCGCTCCACGAGGGGATCGGGGCCACGAACGCCTCCATGTAGGCGATACCCCGGAGTGCGGAAGGGTGGCGGTACGCCCAATCGAAACCCAGAGCCGAGCCCCAGTCCTGCAGTACCATGACCACTCGCTCATGTACGCCGAGGGCCTGAAGGAACGCGTCGAGATAGCGGCGGTGTTCGACGAAGCGGTATGAGCCCGGCCCGCTGGCCGGGAGTTTCGCGGAATCGCCCATCCCGATCAGGTCCGGGGCGATGCAGCGCCCCTTGCCCGTCAGATACGGGATTACATTTCGCCATACGTACGACGAAGTCGGGTTGCCGTGAAGAAAGACGATCGGATCACCTTCTCCCTCCTCGACGTATGCCATTTCAAGCCCGTCTATCTCAATACGACGCTTCCGATACGGTTCCTCAACCGAGATCATGACTCTCCTCATTCTGGTTCGCCTTCCAGCTAAACATGCTGATTATCAGTGTGGTTTGATCAGATCTGATACAAGTCCGGCCGGCGCCTAGGGAGGCCGTTGGCCCGGCTTTCCGCACCAGTTCCTTCGGAGTGCACGGAACAGACGAGTTGGTCTGCCCGGCCCGCGCAACGGTCACACGGGCGGCGGGCTCCCGCCTTCGGCGGGTGCCGCGTACGGGTTACTTGTTCAGACGCTCCAGCAGACCGCGTGAACGGGACTGCCCGATCGACTCCGCCTTTTCTTCCGCGAGACCCATACGTCGCCAAAAGCACATGTACTTCGTGAATCCCTGATTTCCGCAGGTTCTGGCTTCAGTCGGAGATTCTGCAGCACGCCCCGGGTCTTGCCACAAGGCCCCCGGTGCGCCATACTCTGCGACCACTGTCGGCCTGGCCTCATGCTCGTCCTGGCCGAGCGTCGCGAACCGGATCAGGCCGTCACCACCGCCGAGACCATGACGTCATCACCCCGAGCACAGACCCCGCACCCGGCGAACGAACAGTGTCCGACGCAGTCCGCGTTCCTCCTGAAGACGATGAACGGCGGCAAAGGAAAATCCCTGAGATTCGACGTGACGATGGGCGGCTGCCCGGATTCCGGGAGTGCCGGTAACGACCCTGCCACGATGGCGGTGAATCACGGCATTTGTGACGGTCCACGGGCACGCTAAAGGTCAGGCGAAAACGGGAGGCGGGGGCGGGATGGCGTGGGCAGCCCGGGCGGTCGCCGCCGTCCTGGCCGTGGTGTCTCCGGTGCTCGTGGTCGCGGCCATGGTGACCTTCGCGTGGCTTCCGAAGGAGTGGCGGCTGCCGGAGACGGCCACGCCGCTGACGGCGGCGGGGGTGATCTTTCCCGCGGTCGGCGCGTTCCTCATCGCGCATCGGCCTCGGCTCAAGCTGGCGTGGCTGATGTGCGCGGGCGGGCTCGGCGGTGCCGTCCACGACTTCTGCCAGGCGATGATGCTGGCGTCCGCGGCGCGCGGGGATCTCGCGCTGGCGGGGTTCCTGAGGTTCCCGGCGCAGGTGGGCTGGGCGGTGAGCGGGCTCGCACTGGAGATGCTGCTGCCGCTGTACTCCCCGGACGGCAGACTGCCCTCGCCGCGCTGGCGGGCGGTGGTGCTGCTGGGTGTGGTCTCCATCGGTGCCGAGACCGCGCGCCAGTTCATGCGGCCGGATCCGCCGCTCGTGGGTTACCCGTTGCCCGCCGTCATCCACAACCCGCTGCAGGTCCCCGCCCTGGCGCCGTACTACTCGACGCTGGGGATACTGACCTGGACGGCGATCCTGGCGACGCTGCCGCTGGCGGCACTGTCCATGCTGCTGCGTTTTCGCCGGGCGGACCCGGTGGGCAGGCGGCAGATCGGCTGGCCGCTGATGGCGTTCGCCGGCTACATCGTGTTCATGCTCGTGAGCGTCGTCTCACTGGAGCTGGAATGGCTGTCGATCCTCTGGGCGACGCTCATCCCCATCGCGATGGTGTTCTCGGTGATGCGCTACCGGCTGTACGGCATCGACACCATCATCAGCCGGGCCTTCGTCGCCGCGGGGCTGCTCGGCGTGGTCGCCGGGGTCTACTTCGGCGTGGCCGCGCTGTCGAGCCTGCTGGTGTCCGGGCTCGGCCAGATCGCCGGACTGGCCGCCGCCCTGGTCACCGGCGCCTTCTTCCAGCCGTTGCGCCGGATACTGCAGCGTGCCATCGACCGTCTGCTCTACGGCCCGGTCGGCGATCCACGCGTGCTCGCCGAGCGGCTGGTCCAGGAGTTGCGCCGGGGAGATCCGGCGCAGGCGCTGGCGTCGGTGATCGGTGTGCTGCGCGAGGGCCTGGCGGTACAGGGGGTCACGGTGGAGGTGACCGGCGGCGAGCCGGGGCAGCAGGTCAGCCTGGTGAGCACGGCCAGCGGGCAGGTCGGCGACTCCCCGCGCGAGGTGCCGCTGGTCTGGCACGGCGAGCGGGTGGGGCGGCTGCTGGTCGGCCCGCCCGCCCCGCGCCGCTTCCCCGCCGCGCACGACGAGCGGGTGCTGGCCACGTTGGTCCCGTACGCGGCCGACGTGGCGCACGCGCTGCGGATGGCGGCCGACCTGCAGCGCTCCCGGGAGCGCATCCTGACCACCCGGGAGGAGGAGCGGCGGCGGCTGCGCCGCGACCTGCACGACGGCCTGGGGCAGACGCTCAGCGGGATGGCCATGACCATCAACATGGCCCGCCTCACCCTGAAGTCCTCCCCGGAGACGGCGGACGGGCTGCTGCGCGAGTTGCGTTCCGGCATGGACGCGGTCACGGGCGACATCCGGCAGCTCGTCCACGGCCTGCGCCCGCCCGTCTTGGACGATCTGGGCCTGGCCGCCGCCGTACGGGCGCTGGCCGGACCGGCCGCCCCCGAGGGCCCCGCCACGGAGGTGAGCGTCGAGGGTGACCTGACCGACCTGCCCGCCGCCGTCGAGGTGGCCGTCTACCGGATCGCGCAGGAGGCGCTGACCAACGTCCGGCGGCACGCGCGCGCCACGCGCGTCCGTGTCGAGCTGCGCCGCGAGCCCGAGGCGCTGCGCCTGCTGATCGCCGACGACGGCGTGGGCTTGTCGCCGGAGCGCCGCGCGGGCGTCGGCCTGACCTCCATGCGCGAGCGCACCGCGGAACTGGGCGGGCTCTGCCTCGTCAGCGGCGGGCCCGGGGAGGGCACCACGGTGGAGGTGACACTCCCCGTTCCCACGGCCGCCGCGCCGCCGGTACCGCAGCACCGGACGGCTCCCGCCGGCAGGCGGTACGAACCCGCCACCGATCCGCATTGATGTAGCACCTCTCCGTGTCAAACGGTCGAGAGCAGGCCGGGGTGCGGACGAGGAGCCTACGGCGGTGCGGCTCAGTCCGGGGGCGGCCGTGGTGTGGCCGCCGGTCCGAAGAAACGGTCGAGCTGGTAGTCGATGATCGCGATGGCGGCCTCGTGGCTGCGCTGCCGGCCCAGGACACTGGCTGTCAGGCCGTTGGCGAGAGCCAGAAGTGCGGCGACCTCGGTGCGCGGGTCGCGATCGGAGGCGAGGTCCCCGGCCTGCTGCGCGGTGGTGAGCCGGGTGGTGAGGAAGTCCTCCAGCGCGTCGGGCCGGGTGAGCGCGGCCGCGGCGAGCGCCGGGTCGGTGAGGGCGGCGGTGTAGTAGGCGGTCCAGGCCAGCGAGTCCAGCTGGCTCTGTTCGTCGGAAGGCAGGATCGCGCCGAGAACGGCTTCGAAGACACCTCGCGTGGACAGCCCACCCGTGGCGGCGGCGGCCCGCCGCCGGACCCGGCGGTCCAGGCGGGCGGTCAGCTCGGTGAGGCCGGAGTCGAGCAGGGCCTGTTTGTCGGTGAAGTAGTACTGGACGACGCGCAGCGAGACTCCGGCCTCGGCGGCGATCTCACGCATCGACACCGCCTGCAGGCCGCGGGTGCCGGCGATGCGCAGCAGCGCCTCGGTCAGCAGGCGTCGCCGCTCGTCGTGGTCCACCTGTTTGGGCATTTCGGTTTCCTAGCCGCGGTCCGTGCCGTGCTCCGGCATTGCGATCCCGGCCTGGGCTCGGCCGGGGAAGGTGAGGATCCGCTCTGTGACCAGGTCCGGGGCCTCGACGGGCAGCGCGTGTCCGGTGTCGGGCACGATCTCCACCCGCCACGACGGCGCGATCTCGGCCAGCCGCGCGGCCACCGCCCGCGCGTCGTGCACCGCGCTGCGGGCGCCCAGCAGCACCTGTACGGGCACGGACAGCTCACGCACCTGCTGGTCGGTGTAGGCGGGCGGGATGGGCAGCCGCCGGCGGAATGACCGTCCGGCCAGCATCAGCTCCATCAGCGCGTCCTCGCGCAGCGCCCCGTTGCCCACCGCGCCGGCGACACGGTGTCGCAGCGCGCGGGGAAGCAGGGCGGCCATACCACCGACGATGAGCCACCGGTAGAACCGCCCGGTCAACGGCGCGAAACCGACAGGATCCACCAGCGTCAGCGCCGCGACCCGGCCGCCCCCGCCAAGCTGCTGTTCCACCGCGGTCCAGCCGCCGTAGGAGGACCCCACCACATGTGCGCGCTCGGCACCGGCCGCGGCCAGGACCTCGGTGAGCCAGCCACCGACCTCGGCGCCGGTCGCGAGCGGTCGCCTCTGAACCGAGCGGCCGGGCTCGCCGAGCGGGTCGACGGCGTAGACCGGGCGCGTGCGTGCCAGCGGCTCGATGTAGCGGTACCAGGCCGCCGCGTTTCCACCGGCACCGGCCAGGAGGATCACCGGATCCCCCTGGGCGGGCCCGGCCCGGTGGATCCGCACGCTGCCGGCGCGGGTCTCGACGTCGATGGCATCCACCGGCACCGGCCACAGCTCGCCGAGCGCTCGGTCATAGGCGGCGAGGTACTTGTCACGGGCGGAGTCGCCGGTGAAGGCCGACGGCCGGTCGGGTGCGCGCACGGTGAACCTCATCCCCTCGGAATGGATACAGTCGTATCCTAACCGGCCGGGGTCCCCTCCCGTAGCAGTCGCGAAATTCACCGAACCCGTCCTCGGCTCGCGACGGTTTCTCGCGGCCGGTCAGGCCGGTGACGTGCGGGAAGTCGTCTTCCCGGCAGTTGAGGAAGGGCGACCGATCGGGGCTCCGACCAGCTCGTCGCCCCTTTCGGCCCTACTCGGCCCGCTCTACCTGACCCGCCCCTCAGGAGCCGAAGACATGGTCGACCACCCTGGCCGCCGCCTTGCCGTCGTCGCGGGGGGCGTACAGGCGCCGGAAGCGGTCGTACCGTTCCTTGTGGGCGGCGGCCACGTCGTCGATCGTCCGGAGGGCCTCGATGACGTCGGCGCTCGTGGTCAGCAGCGGGCTCGGGGCCTCGGCGGCCAGGTCGAGGTAGAGGCCGCGCTTGCCCGAGTAACGCTGCATGTCATGGGTGAACAGGAGGATGGGGCGGCCCGTGGCGGCGAAGTCGAACATGACGGAGGAATAGTCCGTGATCAGCACGTCGGCGACCAGCAGCAGATCCGTTATCTCCGGATAGGCCGTGACATCGTGCCCGAGTCCCTTGAGGACGTTGGGCACCGCCTGCATGGAGTGCGCCCTGATGAGGAACTCGTGCCCCGGGCCGAGCGCCTGACGCGCCCGCTTCAGGTCCAGCTTGACCGTGGAGTTCTTCCGGTCGTAGTCGCGGAAGGTCGGCGCGTACAGGACCAGCCTGGCATCCTCGGCGACGCCGAGCCTGCGGCGCACCCGTACCGCCAGCTCGTCCCTGTCGGGAGCGGAAAGCACGTCGTTGCGCGGAAAGCCGGACTCCAGGACCTCGCCCTGGTAACCGAACGCCTTGCGCAGGATCGGGGTCGCCCACGGGCTCTGGGACAGCAGCAGGTCCCAGCCGCGCACCTCCGCGGCCTGCCGGTGCCAGGCCGGCGGCTTCGGGTCGCGGGACATGTGCGGCAGGTCGTTGCCCAGACGCTTGAGCGGGCTGCCGTTCCAGGTCTGCACGACCCTCTGGTCGTCGCGGGCCTTGAACCACTGCGGCAGGAAGCTGTTGGTCACCACGTACCGCGAGCGCGCGAGCGCGGCGTAGTGCTCGCGGCTGCCCGCCCTGACCACCCTCGGCCTGATGTCGGAGCCGAACCCGAGCTCGGCGGAGCCCGGCGGTGTGAACGCGCCGTCCTTGACCACCCAGATGTGCTCACGGTCGTCGCCGCGCCGCACCCGCTCCTCGTAGATCGCCCGGACGTTGCCTTCGTACTGGCGGCCGTCGTAGGCGACGTAGACCGTCGCCTCGGTCAGCTCGCGGGCCCGCTCGGCCGGGTAGAACGAGCGTTGCAGGGCGTACAGGCCACCCGCGCCCTTCTCGTCGTCAGGGCGCTCCTCGGCGACGGACAGCACCGGCACGTCGAACCGGGTGGAGAGCAGGCGGTACGACCGGCCCTCGCGGATCTTCGGATCCTCGTCGAGCGAGGCGAGGATGGCGTGATCGACCCGGAAGGGCACCACCTCCCCCGAGGGGGCGCGGGTGGACATGCTCCAGCTCCCGCTGCCCAGCGACACGGTCTCTCCGAAGCGGGGCATGGCTGAGGGCGTGAACCGCACGGAGAAGCGCCCGTCGGCACGCTCCATCTCCACGGCATGGGTCACCCCGCCGCGATGCCTGAGAGTCAGCTCGGCCGACCCCGAGCCCGGGTAGGAGCCCTCAAGGGTGAGCGTGCCCTGGGCGTCCCAGACCGCCGAGGAGATGACGGGGCGGATGCGGTGCGCGGAGACGATCACGCGGTCCCGCCGGTCGCCCAGCACGGTGATCTCCCGGTCGCCGACGATCGTGCGGCTCTCCGTGGCGGTGCCGATCATGACGGGAGCCGCGGGGTCGCCCTTGGGCTCGATCCAGAGCCTGCCGCCGTCGCGCTCCTGCAGCAGCGAGGACACCGCGAGCGGCACGACGACCTGCGTGCCCCCCTCGACCTTGGTGAAGTCGGCGGACATCCGGTGGCCGTCGAGGCGTGCCTGTCCTCTCCCCTCGCCCTTACCCGGCAGGAACATCGTCAGTTCGAGGCGCTCGCCGTTCAGGCTCACCCCGGTCAGCTCGGCCCTGGTCGGCTGGAGCACGACCTGGAGGGCGCGGTCAGAGGTCCAGACCGGACGTATCCACCAGCCTCCCCCCAGCTCAAGCCCGGCCGGACGCTCGGTGCGCCCGATGGAGGGGCCGCGGAGCAGGCCGGTCGCGCGGGCGCCCCGGCTCCAGATCACGATCTCGGCGCGCCAGGTGGTGGCGTCGGGGACGGTGGCCCGGTGGCGGAGCATCCTCCTGACCCCGTGCACGAAGGAGCGCACCCCTCCGCGCCAGCGCAGCGGCCAGGGACTCGACTCGGCGAGGAATCCGGACCAGTCGTAGTTGCAGCCCGGCTCACTGGCCCCGTGGGTGGCCTCGGGATGGAAGACCCGGCGGGTGCGCAGCCGTACCGGGGGGAGCCAGCGGGGGCCGCGCAGCACGACGGTGGCCCGGTTGAGGCGGGGGCCGCGGACCGACAGGCCCGCCAGGTAGGCGTGGCCGCTGATCCGCAGCCGCCCGTCCGACCAGGAGACGTCCTCGACCTGTGTCACCGGGATCAGGTCGGTGGCGCGCAGCCGGTACATGGCCTCGGGAAGCTCGTCCTGGAGCGGCAGGTCGGCGTACCAACGCATGCGCCTGCGAACCCGCTTCGAGGGCTCGGCGGCGGCGGTGGTGAGCCTCTGCAGCGTGTCGCCCTCGGCGAGGTCGTCCACGTCGCGGTGCTCGACCAGGTGGAAGACGATCCTGCGGGCGACCGGCAGGTCCCGCTTGACCCGCGCGTCCACCCCGGTGAGATAGGGCTTGAAGAGCGTGACGAACTCGCGGCGGCGGTCCGCGCCGCGCTTGACCGCCAGATCCAGGCGGGAGCCGAGCGGACCGGCGAGCACCCCCGCGTCGAAGCGGCGGCGCTGCGCGGGCGTCAGCCCCTCGGCCAGCACCGCCGAGACGATCGATTCGAGTGGTTCTCCCCGGTCACAGAGATCCTGAACAGCCCGGAGACGATCGACGACGGGATCGCCGCCTGCACGGGCGGGCGTGACGCCGGTGGCCATGGGGGAGGCACCGCCTTTCGGACAGAGCGCTGTCCTAGGCAATGGTAGTGGGCCGCACAGAAGCCGGTTACGTTGTGATTTCCGGTGATCCGTCCCACCTGGCCGTCCGCATGTCGGCGCGTTCGCCCCTCAGTGGCGTCCCCTCCTCGCGCCAGCCGGCCAGACACCGCGCCTCGTGACCGGGGGGAGGGGTTCCGTCGGCGTGCACGACCCGCCACCAGGGCACACCGCCGCCCCAGGTCGACATGACCCTCCCGACCTGCCGCGGGCCTCCCTCTCCGAGGTATTCGGCGATGTCGCCGTAGGACATCACCATGCCGCGCGGGATGCGCTCGACCAGGTCGAGCACCCGCTCGGCGTACGGGGTCGGGTGGCCTGCCGCTTCCATAGGTGGCCTACTGCCTCCACACGGTGGGACCGGCCGCGAGGATCTCGTTGAGTTTGCCGAACTCGTAGGCCGCCGAACCGTTCAGCTGTTCGACAAGGCCGTCGCGGATGGCGTAGGACTCGCCGTCCTCGCCGACCAGGCGCGCGCCCAGCAGGGCCGAGGCCCGCGCCAGCTGCGCCACCTGCCAGTCGGACTCCGGCGTGCCCGACAGGGCACCGTCCCAGATCGCGATGGCGTGGACACCGTCACCGTGACGGGCCAGCACCTCGCCCTTTTCCTGCGAACCACGGAACTCGAACCCCGCCTGCCCCAGCACAGTCGCGAGTTCCGCGAAGCCGAGAGGCGCCGGGCGCTCCACGCGCAACTCGTACCCCATGATGCGGGACCTTAGCGAATGTTCGAAGGTTGTCGGACCATGAACGCCGACATCGGGCCGACCGCGTCCGAACAGTGTCCAAAACGCGTTCGAATCGCATTAAACCTTGTTCGTATCCGAGACTTGTGCCCGAGGTTCATATTCGGAGCTCACATCCGGGGTGGGGGCGGCGTACGCGCCGGTCGGCCCTCCTCCTACCCGCCCCCCGGCGGGAAACGCCCGGCGAGTTCCTCCGGGAACCGCGCGGACCGCCCCGGGCGTTCGGCGCGGCGGGTGAGGGCCACCACGGCCCAGCAGAACGCGAGCAGCCCGGCGCCCGCGCCGGTGCCGAACAGCCAGAGCCTGAGGGAGTCGGGTCCCGGACGGGCGGGTTCCCTGAGCGGGACCCCCTGACCGAAGTGCCTGCTCCCGGCGTCCGGCACCTCGGCCGCACCGCGCACGAGCTCCCCGGCCCTGACGAGCGCGGCGCCCGCGTCGACCACGCCGAAGCCGACGTGGTCGTCGTATCCGGCGGTGGGGGCGGAGGTGGTGGTCGAGGTCAGCGCCTGCGACACCATGTATGGCGATATGTCTGGATATTTCGTTTTTATGAGTGCGGCGACCCCGGCCACCAGGGCGGCCGCCGAGCTGGTCCCGTCCGCGGAGCCGTACTCCCCGCCCGGGATCACCACCGGCACGTCGACGCCGGGCGCCGAGACCAGGACCGACAGGTTGTCGCTGCTGAACTCGGCGGGCCTGCCGTCCGCGCCGACCGCGCCGACGCCGATGACCCCCGAGTAGCCCGCCGGGAAGTTCCAGAAGGACGTGGAGTTGCCGGCGGTGTAGGCGGAGCCGCCGTCGTTGCCGACGGCCGCGACCAGCACCACCCCCCGCGACAGCGCGTAGGAGACCGCCTCGCGTTCGGCCCTGTGCGGGCCGTACGCGCCCAGCGACATGCTGATGACCTTGGCGCCGTGCTCCGCGGCGTAGCGGATCGCGCGGGCCAGCGGGCTGTCGTCGCGGGTCCGCAGATCCTCCCCCGGCGGCGGGCTCTCCTCGGGCGACTGCCGCAGGACCAGCGGCAGGGACAGGATCCGGGCCTCCGGGGCGATCCCCAGCAGTCCGCTCTCCCCCTTACCTGCCCCGGCGATGAGCGAGGCCATCGCGGTGCCGTGCCAGCCCGCCTCGGGCCCGCCCTCGCCGAGACCGGCCGGGCCCATGGCGGGCCCGAGGGTCACCCGGCCGCGCAGCTCGGCGACCTGGGCGTCCACCCCGCTGTCGATCAGGGCCACGGTCGTCCCCGCTCCCCTGGTGACCCGCCACGCCTGCTCGATG
Source organism: Streptosporangium sp. NPDC051022 (assembly GCF_040683035.1). Taxonomy (NCBI): domain Bacteria; kingdom Bacillati; phylum Actinomycetota; class Actinomycetes; order Streptosporangiales; family Streptosporangiaceae; genus Streptosporangium; species Streptosporangium sp. NPDC051022. The sequence goes on from NZ_JBFBCF010000029.1 coordinate 72,721, forward strand.
TTCAGCTTCTCCAGCACCCAGCGCTGGGCCTGGCGCACATCGGCCGCGCCAGCCGCGCCGGCCGCGCCGACCGGTCCGGCGACCGGCGCGAAGGCCCCCAGGCAGACCGCGACCAGGGCACCCGCGGCCCGCAGCCGCCGCCTCAACACACGTTTCCCTGGGTGCACTGGGGCACGGCGCTGGGCTCGTCTCCCAGGGCGCGGGCGATGCGCCCGGTGATCGCCTGGGCGGTCGGCCACAGCTCGCTGTGCAGGATCTCCTCGGGGGGAATGGCCTCGCGGGTACGGCCGTCGGCGTAACCGGCCGTGGAGAAGACGACGTACGGGCCGACGGCCACCCAGGCGTTGCGCTGCCGCTGGGCCGCGCCGAACAGCGCGGCCGCCGTGCCGGGGAAGGCCACCGGCCGTACCCCCACCCGGTCGTCGGCCGCCAGCTGCGCGGTGGCCGAGGCCCGTTTCTCCTCGTCGTCCAGCACGGCGATGCCCACGGTGATGACGAACGTGGAGGTCTGGTCCACGTAGGTGGCCCGCAGCAGCGTGCGGCAGCCGTACTGGGTGAGCACGGAGCCGACCGGGGTATCCAGGCCCGACCTGCAGGAGGTCTCGGGGGCGATCCCGATCCGCCGGGCGTACTGTTGCGTACGGCCGAGGCCGACGTACTGCAGCTCGGTGGGGAAGATCACGTCGGCGGACCAGGTGTGCCAGCGCCTGGCGATGTCGTCCCGGATGTAGCGGTCCTGCTCCGCGGCGGTCAGCGGACGGGCCCTGGTCTCGCGGAACAGCCCGACCGCGCCGGTCAGCACGTCGCTCGCGGCCATCGCCAGGATGACTCCCAGCAGGATCAGGAAGATCGCGCGCAGGCGGACCCCCTGCTCCAGGGCCATCCGCTCGGCGTGGTCCAGGGCCAGGCGGTCACGGCCCGCGGCGGGCCAGGCGCGGACCCGCCTGGCGGAGGTCCCGGAACCGGCGTCCTGCCGCTCTCGCGTCCTCCCGGCCCGCGGCACCCGGGAACCGGCCGGGAACCCGCCGCCGACGCGCGGCGCCCGGGAACCGGCCGGAGGCCGGCCGCCGCCGGTGCGCGGCCCCGAGGATTCCAGCCGCCGCTCAGGCTCCTGGGACCCCCCGGGCTTCGACATAGTTCGATGCTACGTCGCAAGCCTCCGCCGCCCTATCGCCGGAGTGTGTTTACGATGTCGCGTTGCGTTGCCCCCCGGAGTCCGGCGGGGCAGGGCCTGGCGGGCCAGCCGGGCGTGTCCGGCCGGCCGACACGACGATCACCGTCAGGGACGCGGCGGCGCCGAGTCCTGCGACGATGGCCACTCCCCCGTAGAAGTCGATCTTTCCGCGGTCGCGGCGGATCACCTGCAGAGGCTCGGGCGCCCCGCCCATCGGGCGGCCGGGGACGTGGGTGCCCTCCCCCTTGGCGGTGAGGGTGTGCCGGGAGATCCTGGCCGCCTCGGCGAGCGCCCTCGGGGCGTTGACGACGCCGAAGCCCATCCCCGTGTCGTAGCCCCCGCGCGGCCGCCTGGTCGCCCCCGCGGTGAGCGCCTGCGCGACCAGCGCGGGCGGCATCTTCGGATATCTCGCTTTGATCAGGGCGGCGACGCCGGACACCAGCGCGGTCGCCTGGGAGGTGCCCCGGCCGACCCAGTACTCGTCGCCGGGACCGGCGCCGAGGATGTCCACCCCGGGCGCGGCCACCAGGACCGAAGGATTCCAGTTGGAGAAGGAGGCCCGGTGCAGCCGTCGGTCCGCCGCGGCGACCGAGACGACGCCGGGGAAGGCCGCCGGATACGAGTAGGGGGCGTACCCGCTGGAGCCGGGCTTGCGCGCCCCCTCGTTGCCCGCCGCCGCGACCAGCACGACCCCCTTGGAGATCGCGTAGCGGACAGCCGCCCGCTCCTCCCTGGTCGCCAGCTCCTTCGAGATCGACATGTTGATCACGTCCGCGCCGTGGTCGACGGCGTACCTGATGCCCCTGGCCACCACGTTCTCGAACCGCTCGGCGGTGTTGAACTCCCGGAAACCCGGCTCCTCGTCCTCCAGGATCACCCGCACCGACAGCACCTTCGCCATCGGCGCGACGCCGATCATCCCGCTGGTCCCGCCGGGGCCGTGCCCGTGCCCCGCGATGAGCGAGGCCATGTAGGTGCCGTGCAGCCGCGACGGGGCCACGCCTGGCGGGTTGGCCCCCGCCGTGAAGTCCCTGCCCTCGACGACCGAGCCCGCCAGGTCGCGGTGGTCGGGGTCGACCCCGGAGTCCAGCACCGCCACGGTGACGTTCCCGCCCTTGGAGATCCGCCAGGCGCCGGGCAGGTCCAGGGTCCGCATCACCTCCCGCTGGCTGCCCCGCACGTCGTCGGCGTGGGCGGCGCGAGCGGCCGGGACGAGCAGGACGGCCGGGGCGACCAGGGCGGCCAGGGTGAGCAGGACGGCCGGGGCGGGCAGGACGGCCGGGGCGGGCAGGACGGCCGGGGCGGCTCTCCTCAGCATCGCCACCGCCCGGAGCCGCAGACGGGCCGCGCGGGCGTCGACAGGTCGGCGAGGATGTGGTCGGCGATGTCGCCGGTGAAGGCGAACAGGGTCGGCCGCTGCTCTCCCACGGCCTGGGCGGGCCTGCCGTCGACCTGGCCGACCGTGGCCATCACCACGTACGGCCCGGCCTGCCGCACCAGGCCGCTCTGCCTGCTCGCCGAGGTGAACCGGTCGGTGACCGTTCCCCGGAAGGCCAGCGCCCGCAGGCCGGGCGAGGGGTGTCCCGTCCTGGGCAGCGCGGCCTTGGCGGCGGCCGCGCCCTCCTCCCCGGCGAAGGCCACGACGCCGACGGTGACGACGACGCCCTGGAGCGCGTCGAGATAGGTGGCGCGCAGGATCCCCTGGCAGCCCGCCCGCCGCAGCGCATCGCGCAGCCCGGCGTCCACGGCCCTGTCGCACCGCGTCTCCGGTGAGATGCCCACGCGGTGCGCCTTCTCCTCGCCGCCCTGCTCGGCGGCGTAGTCGATGCTCTCGGGGAAGACGCGCTCCGCGGGCCAGAACAGCCAGCGCCCGGCCATCTCCGCCGCGGCGGCCCGTTCGAGCTCCACCGGGCTGGGACCGCGCGTGAGCTCGGCCGCCGCGGTGCTCAGCGCGACTCCCGCCACCGCCGCGCAGATCAGCGTCAGCGCGGACACCACGATCAGCGCCGGCCACACAGGTCGCCGCTGACCTGGGACTTCGTTCACATCCCCGACCTTAATGCGGCCAGAGGGGTTCCACCCGTCCGAGCCGCGGATAACGGACGCCCCGCCGAGCGGTGTGGCTCGGCGGGGCGCCGGTGGTGCGGGTGGCGGGCCGTACGGGGCGGCCCGGCCGTGAGGAGCAGGCCGGTCAGTAGGTCGGCAGGCTCGGGTCGACCGTCTTGACCCAGCTCAGCACGCCGCCGCCCACGTGGACCGCGTCGGAGAATCCGGCGTTCTTGACGACCGCCAGGACCTCGGCGGAGCGTGCGCCGGACTTGCAGTGCAGGACGATGCGCTTGTCCTGCGGGAGCCTCTCCAGCGCCGAGCCGTTGAGGAACTCACCCTTGGGGATGAGCACGGCGCCGGGGATGGAGACGATCTCGTACTCGTTCGGCTCGCGGACGTCGATCACGTAGATGTTCTCGCCCGTGTCCTGCCAGGACTTGAGCTCGGCCGCGGTGATCGTGGAGCCGGAGGCCGCCTCCTGGGCCTCCTGGGAGACCGCGCCGCAGAAGGCCTCGTAGTCGTCCAGGAGCTGGGTGACGGTCGGGTTCTTGCCGCAGAGCACGCACTCGGGGTCCTTGCGGACCTTGACCGAGCGGTAGTTCATCTCCAGGGCGTCGTAGATCATCAGGCGGCCGACCAGGGGCTCGCCGATGCCGGTGAGAAGCTTGATGGCCTCGTTGACCTGGATGGAGCCGATCGACGCGCACAGCACGCCGAGCACGCCGCCCTCGGCGCACGAGGGGACCATGCCGGGCGGCGGGGGCTCGGGGTAGAGGCAGCGGTAGCAGGGGCCGTGCTCGGCCCAGAACACGCTGGCCTGGCCGTCGAAGCGGTAGATCGAACCCCAGACGTAGGGCTTGCCGAGCAGGACGGCCGCGTCGTTCACCATGTAGCGGGTGGCGAAGTTGTCGGTGCCGTCCACGATCAGGTCGTAGCCGGAGAAGATCTCCATGACGTTGTCCGTGGTGAGCGCCACGTTGTGGACGATCACGTTGACCAGCGGGTTGATCTCCTTGACGCTGGCCGCGGCGCTCTCCGCCTTCAGGCGGCCCACGTCGGACTGGCCGTGGATGACCTGACGCTGCAGGTTCGACTCGTCCACGACGTCGAAGTCGATGACGCCCAGCGTGCCCACACCCGCGGCCGCGAGATACAGCAGGGCGGGGGAGCCCAGACCGCCGGCACCCACACAGAGCACCTTGGCGTTCTTCAGGCGCTTCTGTCCTGCCATGCCCACGTCGGGGATGATCAGGTGGCGCGAGTAGCGACGCACTTCGTCGACGGTCAGCTCGGCTGCCGGCTCTACCAGCGGTGGCAACGACACAGTTCTGCTCCCGTTTCAGGGGGTCTTGACGGTACGGCTAGCACAGCACGCACCATTGACAACCTAGTGCGGTGCCCCTGTCATTCCCCAATCGGGATAAGGGCAGTCTCACCTATCAGACGGCGGGCCTCTCGGGCCACCCTTTCCGGTACCTCCATCTGCGCCACATGGCCGACGTCGGGCATCAGTATCAGCCTGACGTGCCGGAACGCCCGCCCGGCCCGGAACGCCATGCGCGGGTCGACGAGCCGGTCACGGCGGCCGTGGATGACCAGCGTGGGCGCGGTCACCAGGGCCGCCTGACTCCAGAGGTTGTCCTCGCCACGCCTGAAGTACTCGCACACGATGCCCCGCGCCGAGTTGACCAGCGCACCCGTGGAGTACGGCAGGCCGTCCCGGCGGCGCAGTTCCTCGGCCGCCTCCGCGAGCCGCCGGGGGTGGATGCGGGCGAGGTCGGCGTAGCACAGGCCGAGCGTGGCGTTGAGCCTGCGCTCGGCGGGCACGATCCGCAGCCGGTCCGCGACCCACCGGCCGAACCCGGGCAGGGCGGACAGGGCCACTCGCGTCGGGCCGTACCGGGGAAGCAGGTCGGGCAGGGCCGGGGAGACGAGCATGAGCGAGCGGACCAGGTCGGGCCTGGTCGCGGCCACCCGCACCGAGACGGCGCCGCCGAGGGAGTTGCCGAACAGGTGCACGGGACCGGCGGACAGGTGCTCGACGAGTGCGACGACGGTCCTGGCGTGGGCGGCGACGGAGTAGTCGCCGTCGGCCGGTTCCGGCGAGTACCCGGAGCCGGGCAGGTCGACCGCGTGGCCGACGACCACGTCGGACAGCTCGCCCATCAGGTCGGTCCAGTTGGTCGCGGAGCCCGCCAGGCCGTGCACGTAGACGGCCGTCTCCGCGGGCCCGCGCGGGGTCGACCGCACGTACACACGCTGTTTTCCCTGGTCGACCCGTAGATCGATCAGCTCTCCCGGCCAGCTCGGAATCGGTTCGGCAACCACGCTTCCTCCCTTGTTCGCCTTCCGTTTCGACGATAGCCCCTCGCCGTACGACTTGGGCACAAAAGCGACATTAAAGACTTATCGCATCAAAACAATTAATAAGAGTCCAACGCCGTCAATAAAGAGATAAGGAGAGAGTAAAAGCGACCGATCGCCGTTTGGTGCTGGACGTACGAGGAAATCAAGACTGCGAAGGATGACCCATTAACGGCCATCCGGGGCATTTTCTAACTAGTTCGGAAAATGTCGATTACGGGGCAACCGATCCTTATCAAGGGGGAAACGCAATGCCCAAGTTCAAGAGTGTCCTGACGGGGCTCGCAGTCAGCACGGCGCTGTCGGGTGGAGTCGTCGCCCTGGGCGCGGCCACCACGACGACCGCCGCCGACGCGGCCACCGCCTCTTCCTTCCAGACCAGCGTCGGCTTCACCAGCTGCGGCTGCGGCTGGGGCAGGCGGCGCGGCTGGGGCTGGGGCGGCAGCAACTGGCGTCGTAGCCACCGCAGGCTCGTCATCATCAACACCAACAACGTCGGCGCCGGCGGTGGCGGTGGCGGTGGCGGCGGCGCCGCCCGGAACTTCAACGAGGACCGTGACCGCGACCGCGACCGCGACGAGCGTTAAGTTCCAGGACAGCCGGCCGCCTGAGCGGAACGCGCCTCGGGTGAGCGCGGCGCGAGGCCACGACATGTGACCGAGCGCGGCTGAATTCACAGATGCGAAGAGCTCCCGGCCCATGGCGGAGGGGTACGGTGCCCGCGTTCACCACGATCGCGTCCCTGCGGGGAACGATGATCGCCAGGAAACGCGGGCACCCGGGAGCCGAACTCTAGACTCCGCTTTCCGAGAAGGCACGGAATTCGGTTGTCCGTGACCGGCCGGAAAAGGGCTCCGGGGATTTCCACAGTCCCCGGAGCCCGCACCGCGCCGGAAAACCGTTTCCCGTGACCCCGTTCTCAGGCCGGGCGGCTCGCCTTTCCCCTTCCCGGCGCCTTTTCTCCGCCGGATCCGCTTTTCCCCGTGGCCCCCGGACCGCCCCCGCTCCTTTTCCCGCTCCCGGATTCACCGGATTCACCGGATTCACCGCTCCCGGCCGGACGCCCCTCCCTTCTCCCGGAGACGCCCCCCTCCGCGGACGCGCCGGTCTCCTCCGAGGCGCCGGGGCGCCTGCTCTTGGCCGCCTCGACGCTGGCCCGCAACGCGGCCATCAGGTCGGCCGTCGGCCCCGGCTCCGGCGGCGGCCCCGTGGAGACGACCTCCCGGCCGGCGACCTTGGCCTCGATGACCTCCTGGAGCGCCTCCCGGTAGGTGTCGCGGTATCGCGAGGGGTCGAAGTCCGCGGCCATGCTCTCGATCAGCGACTCGGCCATCCCCAGCTCCTGGGGCCTGACGTCGACGCCCTCCTCCAGGAGGGCGAAGTCCGCCGGGCGCACCTCGTCGGGCCAGAGCATGGTCTCCAGCACGAAGACCCCCTCCCTGACCCGCAGCGCGGCCAGCGACTCGCGCTGCCGCAGCGCGACCTTCACGATCGCCACCCGTCCCGAACGTTCGAGCGCGTCGCGCAGCAGGGCGTACGGCCCGACGGCGGAGGGCTCGGGCTCCAGGTAGTAGGACCTGCCGAGCAGGATCGGATCGATCTGGTCGGCCGGGCTGAACTGCAGCACCTCGATCCTGTGCGCGGTGGACAGCGGCAGTCCCTCGAAGTCGTCGCCGTCGAGCACCACCACGTCGCCGGTCGGCAGCTCGTATCCCTTGGCCACCTCGGCGTAGGGGACCTCCTCCTCGCAGGCCGAGCAGAACCGGCGGAACCTGATGCGTCCCGCGTCCTCCCGGTGCACCAGGTTGAACGTGACGTTGCGCTGCTCGGTCGCGGCGTACATCCTGACCGGGATCGTCACCAGCCCGAACGAGACCGCGCCGTTCCAGATGCTCCGCATGGCGTCTCCCCGGCTCGGAACTTCCCATCAAGTTTCGCACGGGTGTTCGGAAATATTGACCCGTGGATGCAAACCCTTACCAATGGGGCAGGTACCCGTCATGGGGGATCCGATGCCCTGCCTTTCTCAGCAGGCGGTGAGCGAGGCCGTACGCTGGGCGATGTCCGATGTTCACGGGAGAGTGGCGGAGAACGATCGGGGAGGGCGAATGTCAGAGATGGATATTCGTGGTGAAGGGTCCGAGGAGGAGCCGGACGAGCTCCTCGCCGAGGAGATCGACCTCGGGGCGCCGGAGGCGGACGCGGCCGAACAGCACCGCCCGCTGCGGGACGACGGCTCCGGCTGGCCCGACCACATCCCGCCGGAGGCCGATCCCGCGGACGCCGCCGAGCAGAGCCGGGCCGTGGATCTCGACGAGGACGATTATCGCTGACCTGCGTTACTCGCGCGTAGGATGAGGCAGGACAGCAAGAGCATTCGCGAGGAGAGCGCCGTGACGACTACCCCGGACGCCAAGCCCCGGGGCACCCGGCTGCCCCGGCTGGCCCGTCGCCGTCAGTTGCTGAGCGCGGCCCAGGAGGTGTTCGTCGAGAACGGTTACCACGCGGCCGCGATGGACGAGATCGCCGAACGCGCCGGAGTGAGCAAGCCGGTCCTCTACCAGCACTTCCCCGGCAAGCAGGAGCTCTATCTGGCCCTGCTCGACCTGCACGTCGACGACATGATCGCCCGCTGCCGCGACGCCCTCGCCTCGACGACGGACAACAAACAGCGCGTCCAGGCCGCGATCGGCGCCTTCTTCGACTTCGTCTCCGGCCAGGGCGAGGCGTTCCGCCTGGTCTTCGAGTCCGACCTGCGCAACGTCGCCCCGGTCCGCCAGCGCATCGAGCGCAACCTCCGCGAGAGCGCCGAGATGATCAGCCAGGTCATCCAGGAGGACACCGGCTGCTCCAGCGACGAGGCCCGCCTGCTCGGCGTCGGCCTGGTCGGCATGGCCGAGGTCAGCGCGCGTTACTGGATCAGCAGCGCCGGCTCCATCCCCAAGGACGCCGCCACCCAGCTCATCGCCCGCCTGTCCTGGCGGGGCATCTCGGGCTTTCCCCGGACCAACGCCGATCACTGACCCGGCTGTTCGCTTGACGCGATCAACCGGCGCGCCGCGTCCCCGTTGGGGCGACCATGGGACGAGCAGCCCTCGTCGAAAGGGAGCAACATGGAAATCAAGATCGGCGTGCGTTCAGTGCACCGTGAACTCGTGGTGGAGACAGACCTCACGGCCGAGCAGGTCGAGGACGAGCTCGGCAAGGCACTCGCCGCCGACCGCGGGATCTTCTCCATCGCGGACAGCAACGGCCGCAGGGTCCTCGTCCCCATCGCCGCACTCGGCTTCGTCGAGATCGGCGAACAGGAGACGCGCCCCGTCGGTTTCGGCGGCACTCTCTGACGGATCCGGTACGGCTCGCGCCAGGTCGTCACCCCCGGCCGTGGCGCGGTCCGTGAACCGGCCGCACCACCGGCGGCCGGTTCCCCGGCAGGCCGCGTCCCCGACCGGCCGTCAGGGTTTTCAGCACCCTCCGGGACATTCGTCCCGTTCCCCGAAGCCGCAGCCGCGGGGACGGCGAAGCCGGCGGACATGATGCCCGTCCGAGGGGACGGCCGGACAGTCGGCGCTCCCCCTTCGCAACACCGGACGCGACGTCCAGAGGTTCGGTCCACATCTCGTCAAGGAACTGCCGTAGCGGCGCGAGGCCCTCATGTCTCGCACGGTACAACCGTTTGACGCCCCAACGCGTGGGTCTCGCCAGGATGCTTCGGATCCGAGACCTGCGACACCCCGCCGAGCCCCACGCGTCTCCTAGGGCCCCGGGGTCAGGCCGAGGGCGGCCATCCGCTTGCCGTGGGCCTCGGTGAGCCGCCCGAACATCCGGGTGATGTCCTCCCCCGCCGCCTCGACCAGCAGCTTGGCGAGCTCCGGCCTGGCGGCGACCACGTGCTGGCCCTGGCTCAGCGCCTCCCCGACCAGCCGCCTGGCCCACAGGGCGAGCCGTCCCGCCAGCCTGGGGTCCTCCTGGATGGCCGCGCCGACGCGGTCGACCGCGAACTGGGAGCGGCCCTCGTCGGCGAGCACCTCCTCGACGAGCTCACGCGTCCCGGCGTCGACGTAGGTGGCGGCCTCGCGGTAGAAGTCGAGCGCGATCCCGGTGCCGACGTAGGCCTTGACCAGGGCCTCCAGCCAGTCCGCCGGCGCGGTCTGGGTGTGCCAGTCGTCCAGCGGGCCGACGAAGGGCGCCATCGCCTCCTCCGGATCGACTCCGAGCGAGGCGATCCGGTCGTGCAGCAGGCGGAAGTGAGAATATTCGGTCGCGGCCAGGTCGCCGAGGGCGGCCCGGTCGGTCAGTGTCGGGGCGTGTCTGGCCGCGTCCTCGGCGAGCCTGAGAAACGCGGTCAGCTCGGCGTATGCGAGGACGCCGAGCAGGTCGACGACGCCGGGAGGGGAATCACTCATGCAGGCAGCCTATGAGTTGAGCCGCCTGCCGATTCAGCTGGAATACCAAGAAATCGGTTCTGCGTTGTGGTATCGAGTACACTGCTCTGTGAAAGTGCGACCGCCCTGTGTTAATCCGGGGGATCTGTCCCTGGAAGCCCCCAAAGTCGGCATGACGCCGCAGCGGTCGCTGATGGCATTGAGAGGGCTAGCCCTTCCGCGAGGACACGGCACGGGGAACTTTTGTGCAGCCCGCGGTCCCGGCAGGACTGCCTTCAACGGAGAACTAGGCAGGCCAAGCTGACGACGTTCCGAGACCTCGGAGTCACACCAGAGATCGCAGACGCCCTCGAGACCGAGGGCATCACCACGCCGTTTCCCATCCAGGAAATGGCCCTTCCCCTGGCCCTGAACGGCCAGGACATCATCGGTCAGGCTCGCACCGGCACCGGCAAGACCTACGCCTTCGGCGTGGCGATGCTCCAGCGTGTCGGCAAGCCCAGGAAGAACCGCAAGAAGCCCCGCGGGCTGGTCGTCGTGCCGACCCGCGAACTGGCCGTACAGGTCACCGAGGACCTGGTCACCGCCGCGGGCAAGCTCGGCTCGCGGATCCTCACCGTGTACGGCGGCCGCGCCTACGAGCCCCAGATCGAGGCGCTCAAGCAGGGCGTCGACGTGATCGTCGGCACCCCGGGCCGTCTGCTCGACCTGGTCAAGCAGAAGCACCTGGACCTCGGCCAGATCAGCGCGCTCGTCCTCGACGAGGCCGACCGCATGCTCGATCTGGGCTTCCTGCCCGACATCGAGCGCATCATCAAGCTCATCCCGGCCGAGCGGCAGACGATGCTCTTCTCCGCGACGCTGCCGGGTGAGATCGTCGCGCTGTCCCGGCGTTATCTCAACCGCCCCACGCACGTACGGGCCGAGAACAACGACGCCGAGGCCGAGGCGACCCCGCAGACCACCCAGTTCGTCTGGCGCGCGCACCGGATGGACAAGATCGAGATTGTGGGCCGGCTGCTCCAGTGCGAGGGCCGCGGTCTCACGATGATCTTCTGTGAGACCAAGCGGGCCTGCGACATGGTCGTCGAGCAGCTCAAGGAGCGCGGCTTCGCCGCCGCGGCCGTGCACGGCGACCTGGGTCAGGGCCAGCGCGAGCAGGCCCTGCGCGCCTTCCGGAACGGCAAGATCGACGTCCTGGTCGCGACGGACGTCGCGGCGCGCGGCATCGACGTCGACGACGTCACCCACGTCGTCAACTACGACTGCCCGCAGGACGAGAAGGCCTACGTGCACCGGATCGGCCGTACGGGCCGGGCGGGCAAGACCGGCGTGGCGGTGACCTTCGTCGAGTGGGAGGACCTCACCCGCTGGAAGGTCATCAACAACGCGCTCTCGCTCGACTTCGCCGAGCCGGTCGAGACCTACTCGACCTCCCCGCACATCTTCACCGAGCTGGGCATTCCCGAGGGCACCAAGGGTGTGCTGCCGCACGCCAACCGGTCCCGGGCGGGTCTGGCGGCCGAAGAGGTCGAGGATCTCGGCGAGACCGGCCGGGTCCGCTCGCGCGGTTCCCGCAGGAGCCGTGACGAGGAGCGGGAGGAGCGCCGCGAGCGCCCCGCCCGCGCTCCCCGGGAACGGCGCCGCACCCGCGGCGGCCGGCTCGGCGCGCTGGCGGAGGAGGCCTCCGAGTCCGCGCAGCCGGTCGAGCCGGTGGAGACGGTGGAGACGGTGGAGACGGCGCCCGCCGCCGAGGAACCCGCCTACCGGGCCGAGGAGCCCAGACGCCGCCGCGCACGCCGCGTCTCGGGCGTCTCGGGTGTCTCGGGTGTCTCGGGTGTCTCCGCGGAGACCGCCGCTCCGTCCGGGACACCGGAGATCCAGAGCCCGATCGTCGAACTCGCCGAGCTGGAGGTGGATGTGGATGTGACCGCCCGCAAGGACATCCGTGACGACCGGCCGACCGAGACCGCGCAGCGCCGCGGCCGTCCTCGCAAGGCGGGGCTGAACCCCGAGGTGAGCCTCACCGGCGAGGCCGGGGCCGACGCCCGCGAGGAGTCGGTGACCGAGGAGACCGTCAGGCAGCGCCGCAGGCGTGAGCCGGTCGCCGAGGTCTCCCGGTGGGAGGACGAACCGGCCGTGGACCAGTGGGAGGACGAGCCGGACGAGGCGCCCACGCCCCGGCCCCAGCCGGAGAAGATCATTCCTGCCAGTCCGTTCACGGTGATCTTCCAGTCGCCGGACCTCGCGACCGACGACGACGAGATCGCGCCGTCCGCCGCCTCGGAGCGGGCGCAGAACCGCCGTCGCCCGCCGGTCAGGGGGCAGCAGCGGGGTCCCCGCCGCCAGGGGTAGTCGTACCATGAGAAAAGGGGCGCGACCGTGACGGTGGCGCCCCTTTTCGCGTCTGGGAACGCACGTTCCGACGCACAGAGTCATGTCTCCAAGAGAGGTATCGTGGGGCCACGTGAGTACGCCGCGATTTCTGACCCTGCCTCCAGGCGTCCATGCCCGCCGGATCGACACGACCGTGGGCCCGTTCTCCGTACTGGAGGCGCTGCCGGTCAGCGGTGTCGCCGAGCGCTGGCCCGCTCTGCTCGTGCCCGGTCTCACGGGGAGCAAGGAGGACTTCATCGCGGTCCTGCAGACGCTCGCCCAGTCGGGACGCCAGGTCGTCGCGATCGACATGCGGGGGCAGTTCGAGACCGACGGCCCCGATGATCCCCGCGCCTACACCCGCGCGGCGCTCGGCAACGACGTCGACGTGCTGGCGCAGCTGATCGGCAGAGGTGAGCCCGTCCACCTGGTGGGACACTCCTTCGGCGGGCTGGTCACCCGGGAGGCGGTCATCGACGGCCGCACCAAGTTCGCCTCCTACACGCTGATGAGCACGGGGCCCGCCGCGATCGTCGGCCCCCGCGAGCACGCGGGCCGGGCCATGCTCGGCGAGCTTCCCCAGGCCGGCCTGGAGCAGCTGTGGTACACCCGGATGGAGCCCGAGGCCCTGGCCGCCGGGGTGACGGACGAGATCATGGCGTTCCTGCGCAAGCGCCTGTTCGCCAACTCCCCCACCGGCATGTGCACCATGACCAGGGAGGTGCTGTCGGCCCCCGACCGCTGCGACGAGCTCACCCAGGTCGAGGTCGCGACCCTGGTCCTGTTCGGCGAGCACGACGACGGCTGGCCGCCCCGGACGCAGTCCGAGATGGCCCACCGGCTGGGCGCCGAGTGCGTGGTCGTCCCCGGCGCGGCCCACTCCCCCGCGGTCGAGGCCCCGGAGACGACGGCGGCCGCGCTGGTCCGCTTCTGGAACGCGGCGGAGTCCCGGCTGCGGAGCTGAGCCTGTCACGGCTGCGGAGCCGAGCCTGTCACGGCCGTGGAGCCGAGTGTGCCGGCCGCCTCCCGCGTCCGGCCGGAGGCGGCGGGCCACGACGTGAGCGAGGGTTTCAGGGGGCCGATCGTCCCCCGCCGCCGGCCACCGGGTGCGACCGGGCTCCCGTGACCCGCTCGGGACGCCGGTAGACCAGCTCCCCGTCCCCGGCCGACTCCACCAGCTCGGTGATCAGGTGGTGGTCGGGGGCGAGCTTGCACGCCGGGTCGGTACGGCTCGCGTCGCCGGTGAGCGCGAACGCCTGGCAGCGGCAGCCGCCGAAGTCGAGGTCACGGCGCGCGCAGCTCGCGCACGGGTCGCTCATCCAGGCCGTGCCCCGGTACGCCTCGAAGGCCTGCGACCTCTCCCAGATCCACGCCAGCGAGTGCTCGCGGACGTTCGGGAACTCCAGCGGCAGGTCGTAGGCGGCGGGGCAGGGAAGCGCGGAGCCGTCGGGCCCGACGGTCAGCGAGATCGCCCCCCAGCCGCCCATGCACGGTTTGGGCACGCCGTCGAAGTAGTCGGGGACGACCCAGATCAGCTCGACGCCCTCGACGCGTTCGCGCAGCCGTTCCACGGTCTCCCTCGCGCGGGCGAGCTGGTCGCGGGAGGGCAGCAGCGCGCGCCGGTTGCGCAGCGCCCAGCCGTAGAACTGGGTGTTGGCCAGCTCGACGCGCTCGGCGCCCCAGGCCACGGCCAGCTCGACGATCCGCTCGATGGAGTCGAGGTTGCGCCGGTGGAGCACGACGTTGAGGCCGAGCGGGAGTCCCGCCTCGCGCACCACCCCCGCGGCCTGCTCCTTGGCCGCGAAGGAGCGGGTCCCCGCGATGAGGTCGGAGGCCGCGGCCGTCGCGTCCTGCACCGAGAGCTGGACGCTGTGCAGCCCCGCCGCGACCAGCTCCGCCAGCCGCGCCCGGTCGAGCCCGACGCCGCTGGTCACGAGCTGGGTGTAGATCCCGGCGCCCGCGGCGGCCGCCGTGATCTCCACCAGGTCGGCGCGGAGCAGCGGCTCGCCGCCGGACAGGTGGGCGTGGATGACCCCGAGGGCGGCCGCCTCCTCCAGGACCCGTACCCAGTCGGCGGTACCGAGCTCGCGCGAGCGCGGGATGAGGCCGACCGGGTTGGAGCAGTAGGGGCAGTGCAGCGGGCAGCCGTGGGTGAGTTCGGCCAGCATGGCCCACGGCGGCGCGGGCCGGTCCGCGACCGCCGGGCCGTCCGCGACGAGGGGTTCGCGCGCGGTCTCCGGGGCGCCCGGGACGGCGGACGGGTTCGCGGTCACCGGATCGCTCATCGCACCCACCCCTCCGTCCGCACCCGGCCGAGGAACTCGGGGACGTCGTCGGCGACCGGCGCGCCGGGGAAGGCGTCGCGCAGCTCGTCGACGATCTCCGCGACGGTCCTGCCGCCGTCGCACAGGCGGAGCACGGCCGCCGCCTCGCCGTTCAGCACGACGATCCGCTCGGGCATCACCAGCAGGTCGGCCCCGCGCACCGAGTCGTGCCGCAGGACGATCGCCGGGGCGAGAGCGGGACGCCACTCGCCGGTCACACCGCCCATCTCATCACCTGCCCCGGCGGTCACCGTCACCGGTTCTCCCGCCGTCGGTTCCCTCGCCGCCCGGCCGCCGCCGGTCACCGTTTCCGGGCCACCGGCCGTCACCGCCGCCCGGCCGGTCGTCACGCCCGGTCCACGGCGTCGAGCAGCACCCACAGCACGTCGCACTTGTAGGCGAGCGCGGCCACGGCCCGCTCCTGGTCGTCGCGGTCGCGCGCCCACTCCAGGACCAGTTCGAGCGCCTCCCCGCTGTCCTGGCGCCCCTGGGTGATCCTGCCCCGGAAGTACTGCAGGCCCTCGGCGTCGAGCCACGAGTAGTGCCGCTCGAAGGCGTCGATCCTGGTCCGCATCAGATCAGGGGCGAACAGCTCGGTCAGCGAGGCCGCGACGGCCTCCAGGGGCGTGCCGAGCCTGCACAGGTTCACATACCCCTCGACCGCGAGCCGTACGCCGGGCAGGACGCCCTCCCCGGACAGCAGGACCTTGCGGTCCAGGCCCGCCGCCTCGCCGAGGCGCAGCCAGCGCTCGATGCCGCCCTCGCCCGCGCGCCTGCCGTCGTGGTCCTGGATGCGGCGGATCCACATGCGGCGCAGCTCCGTCGTCTCCAGTTTGGCGAGGATGAGCGCGTCCTTGATCGGGATGTGCCGCTGGTAGTGGAAGCGGTTCAGGATCCACCTGCGGATCTCCTCCTGCGTCAGCTCTCCGGCGTGCATGCGCAGGTTGAAGGGGTGGCGGTCGTGGTAGCGCGACTCGGGCACGGCCCGCAGGCGGGCCTCGAACTCGGCGGGCGTCCAGGGTTCGGCGTTCAAAGCTCGATCACCATTCCGTCGGCGGCCACCTCGACGCCCAGTTCGGCCAGCTTCTTGTGCTGGGGCGCGCCCGGGTCGACGAGGGGGTTGGTGTTGTTGAGGTGGGTGTAGAGGCACCGGCCGGGAAGTTCGGCGAGGCGCTCGGCCGTCGCCTCGATGGGCAGATGCCCCATCTCGGTCGCGGTGCGGGAGGAGATCCCGGTACGGCGGGGCTCCTCGTCGTCCCAGAAGGTGCCGTCGACGATCACGCAGTCGGCCTCGGCCATGGCCTCCTCCATCGCGGGGGACCAGACGCCGAGGGCGGGGGCGTACAGGCACGTCCCGCCGGTGGCCGGGTCGGTGAGGCGCAGGGCCACCACCCAGCCCGAGTCCGGCCCCTCCCCGGCGGCGTAGCGGGGCCGCTTGCCCGAGACCGGCACCGCCTGGACCCGCACACCGCTCGCGAGGGAGACCGTGCCGCCCGGCGGCAGGTCGCGCCAGCGGAGCTCGGCGTACGGGGAGAGGACCTCCTGGAGCCTGAGCCCGCGCGTGAGCGCCTCGCGGACCGTGGGCGTGGCGATGATCTCCAGTCCGTCGGCCTCGCGCAGCCGGGGCAGGCCCAGCGTGTGGTCGAGTTCGGCGTCGGTGAGGATCACCCGCACGACGGGCCTGGGCCGCAGGGGGCCACCGGGGCCGGTGGCGGAACCCGGTCCGGGATCGGGGCCCGCGGTGGAACCGGGGTTCGAGGCGGGGGCGGTACCGGGACCTGAGGGGTTCGCGGCGGGGGCGGGGCGCAGCCACTCGCACGCCTCGATGTGCTGGGCGATGTCGGGGGTGGCGTTGACGATGTGGTCGTCGACGGCCAGCGACGCGTGGCTGCGCCGCCATCCGGGATGTGTGCGTGCCCCGGCACACCCGGGGCACGCACAGTTCCACTGGGGGACGCCACCGCCGGCCGCGGTGCCGAGAATTCGCAATCGCATGGCGTGAGGTCCCCCCTTGCCTACCTGGTCGCCAGGAAGTACGCCGACATCTCCATCGACGCCTCGACGACCTGGTAGCCCGGCTTGTGCCAGGTGGTCTCCTCGCCTCGGCTCCTCACCTGCTTGCCGTGGGTCCGGAGAGGTTGCTTGACGCTCTGCTCCTTGGACTCCGCCATGAGCGTGCACCCGCCTTCCATATGACGCGCGGTTTGGGTCACAACCGTTATGACCCGAAATCACCGCTTTCGTCAATGGCTGCAGGCAATTACGTCCGACCTATTTCGCGTTATTGGCCGCAAATATAATAAACTACCACTTTTGATACATATTTCATCCGATGTATTCGGGCCACGCGGCGACGTGTGATCGTGGTCATCGTGCCCTGGGCGCCAAATTCCGGACACGCGTGCCCCAGACATCGGCTCCGGGCGCCCCCTTCGGACACACTCCCGATGTGAGGCCGTCCCGCCCGATCGCGGCGAGACCGCCTCACTCGTCGGCGAGGCCGCCCCAGGGCAGACGGTCGCCGGCGGCGGCCTGTCCCTCGGGGCAGTGCCCGCGGAAGTCGCACCAGGAGCAGAGGGGGCCGGTCTTGGGCGGGAAGAGCGCGTCGACCTGCGGGGGCACCGAGGGCGGGACGCGCTCGGCGGACGCGGCGGAGGCCGTACGGGAACCCCTGGGCGCGGGCCCCGACCAGGCCCGGTAGGCGTCGTCGGCCGCCGCGGCCTCGGTCGCGATCTCCTCGGCGCGGCCCAGGTGACGGCCGAGCGACTCGTCGGTGTGCTCCCACTCGACGATCGACGCGGTCGGCAGATGGTGGAGCTCCACCCGGTGACACGTACGGCGCAGCATCCTGGACGAGGCGACGGCGTACACCGCGAGCGCGAGCGAGGAACGCGCGTCGTCGGCGGTGAGAGGACGGCGGCCGGTCTTGTAGTCGACCACGACCAGTTCGTCGCCACGCCGGTCGAGCCGGTCGACGCGGCCGGAGACGGCGATCACGGAGGTCCTGGTGGCGACGGTGCGCTCGACGCCGACCGGCTCGTCCGAGGGGTCGAGACCGGCGACGTATCCCATGACCATCTCGCGGGCCCGGTCACGCCAGGCGGTGGACTGCTCGGCGTCGCGGAACCCCTCGCCGATCCACCCGTTGGCGAGCAGGATGCCCGCCATCGCCGGGGTCCGCCGGTCGTACGGCTCCCGCCACCAGCCCGCCAGCGCGTTGTGCACGCTGGCGCCCACGCTGTTGTGCGCCCACGGCGGCCCCTTCTTCGGCGCCGGACGGTCCAGGTAGGTGAACCGGTAACGCCGGGGGCAGTCGAGCCACGTGTTGAGCCGCGACGGCGTGCACGAGTACAGCCGCCGCGGCATGCCCTCCAGAGGCAACTGGTCCATGGAGGACTACTTGGCGTCGCGGTTCAGCCGGATCCCGGCCGCCTTCGTCCCGTCGGTCAGCGGGCCCTGGGCCTCCTCGCCCGCCTCGCCCGCCTCACCACGGGTCAGCGAGCCGGAGAGCCAGGCGTCGAACTGGGGCTCCAGATCGCCGATGGTGCTCTCCTCACCGTGCACGGGCAGCACCCGGGTGCGGTGCGGCAGCGTGAACAGCCTGCCGCCGATCGCGGTGAGCTGGTCGGCCAGCGCGGGGTACTCCCCGCCGATCTTGCCGGGGCCGTCGGCCTGCAGGGACTTGCCGGTGAAGACCGCGTCGAGGGCCTCGCAGTACAGCGAGACACCGCCCTGGGAGACGCCGGGGGTCGCCAGCACCTCCAGCTGGACGTCGGCGACGCCGAACAGACCCTCATCCTCCATCTCGATGTCCGGCCAGGTCTCCGGCCAGGTCAGCCTCCACAGCGGCCGGTCCTTCGGGTGCAGGGCCACCACCGCCTCGTCGCGCGCCGCCACCTCGATGGCCGCGCCCACATGGTCGGGCAGGCCGTGGGTGCAGACGACCGCCAGCACCTCCCGCTCACCGACCTTCTCAAGGATCCGCTCCGCGTCACGCGCGGGATCGATGACGATGACCTCCTCATCGTCACCCACGATCCAGGTGTTGTTCTCGACCTTGTGCTCGACGCCGTCGACATCGACGACGCCTTCGGTCACCACTCGTTCGATACGCGCTGTCACGCTTCCGAACTTTACTGCGTTTCTTTGCGAGGCTTGTCGGCGTCGCGGGCCGTGTTGTTTCGACACCCGTGGCGTCGCGGTCCGGCGGAGATCAGGTGGGGGCTCCCACCAGGGTGCGGATCGCGGTGATGATGAGTTGGACGGCCAGGGCGGACAGCAGCAGGCCTGAGACGCGGGTGACGAGTTCCACGCCGTTCTCCTTGATGAGGCGGATGACGGTCACCGAGAAGCGCATGAAGACCCACAGCAGAATGTGCACGGCCGCGATGGCCAGGGCGAGGGCCAGGATGCCGCCGTCCTTGCGTCCGGCCTGCTGGGCGAAGACGATCGTCGCGACGATCGCTCCGGGACCGGCCAGCAGGGGGGTGCCCAGTGGGACGAGGGCGACGTTGACGTTGGCCTTCAGGGTGTTGGCCGGGGGCTCGGTCTCCCCGGTGAGCAGTTGCAGGGCGACCAGCAGGAGCAGCAGGCCACCGGCTATCTGCATGGAGGCGACCTCGACGTGCAGGTATCCCAGGATGGCCCGGCCGAAGACCGCGAAGAGCACGACGAGGCAGAAGGCGACGATGGGGGCCTGCCAGGCGACGCGTCTGCGCTCACTCTCCGTACGCCCGCCGGTGTAGGCCAGAAAGAGCGGGATGATCCCGGGCGGGTCCATGATGACGAACATCGTGACGAACGCCTCAACGAAGAACTGGACGTCGAACACGCGCTTCCCCCGACGATCGGTGAGGGGTACGCCCATGGTAAACCAGACACTCCATCACATAGAGTAATCATTGCATAGCGAAAAGGCCCGTCATAGGTGTCTTTCGTAGCAGGGAGTGATTTCGGTATTAGGGGCACATATGCAATGTTTCCGGCGGGACGCCTCAGGTGCCGTCGTCACCCAGGCGCGGAGAGAAGGCTCCGAAGGGAAGATCGAGGGCCTGGTCCCGGTCCCGCAGGTCGCGCATCGACAGCTCACCGAGCGTCATCAGGTAGCCCGCCTCGGGGGGCCAGATGACCACCCACAGCCAGTTGCCCAGCGCCTCGCCCGCGTAGACCGCCCGGTCGGGAGCCGCGTCCACCCACCACAGCGGGGTCGGGTGGCCCATGATCTCGACCTTGGCGTGCGGCGGCCCCTCGCCGAACCCCTCGCCGGGGTCGGTGCCCGGAAGCCCGGCGAACCCGGCGCCGAGGCCGACACCGGTCTCCTCCGCGATGATCAACATGTCCGCGGGGCCGTGGGTCAGTGAGGGACCGGAGAGGGCGACCACGGTCGCCCTGACGCCGCTGCGTTCGTCGCCGGCCTCGGCCAGCCCGGTGACCAGCCAGCCCTGCGGCAACGGCCACGGCAGCCAGACCGGCACCTGGGCGCTTACGCCGAGGGCCTCGACCGCGGCCCCGGAGGGGTGCCTGGGCGGTTGCAGCGGCAGGACGTCGCCGTGCGGCCCACACCGCCACGCGCTCGACCAGGCACTGGGCGGACGCAAGGGGCCGAAACAACGCGGGCAGATGGGCTCGGCTCTCACGCCTACCCACGGTGCTTTGTCCTCGCCCCCTCCGTCAAGGGCACTCCTCGTTATACAGCCGTAATCTTGCCCATGTGCGCGTAAATTGTGTTGGAGCGATCATCCGTGACGACGACGGGCGGCTGCTCCTCATCCGTCGCGGCCGCCCACCGGGTCAGGGCCTGTGGTCCGTCCCCGGCGGCCGGGTCGAGACCGGCGAGTCGGACGCCGAGGCGCTGGTCCGCGAGGTGCTGGAGGAAACGGGCCTGACGGTCACGCCGGGGCGCCTGGTGGGCACGGTCGACCGTCCCGGCCCCGGCGGCGTCGTCTACGAGATCCGCGACTACCTCGCCGAGGCCCGCGACGGCACACTCCGCGCCGGAGACGACGCCGCCGAGGCCGGGTGGTTCGCCGACGACGAGCTCGTACGGCTGCCGCTCTCCCCCGGCCTCGTGGACGCCCTCACCGACTGGGAGATCATCGGGAGGCCGTCAGGGTCGAACGCCACAGCGTGAGGTGGTCGCTGTCGTAGGTGGTCGACCGTCCCAGGGCCACGACTCGGTCCCCGGAGACCGTGACCGCCCCGAGCCACTGGGCGCCGTCCCCGCTCAGGTTGCCCTGGGTCGGGGCGTGAGGCTGCCACTTCAGCCCGTCCTCCGAGGTCCACGCCACGCTGTCGCCCTCGCCCGGAGTCCCCTGCCAGCCGACCGCGACCACGCCCTCGGCCGTCGCGGCCAGGTCGTACACGGCGGCCGCCTGGTCGGCCGGAAGCCAGGAGAACTCCCACGACGACCCGTTGTCGCCGGACACCGCGCCGAAGGCCCGCAGCCCGTCACCGGTCGTGGCCGTGCCGGCCGCGACGATGGTGGTGCCGTGCTGGACCACGTGCCGCAGGCCGGCCGACGTCGCCCCCGGGGGCAGGACGGGTTTGCGGGCGACCCAGTTGACCCCGTCGGCCGAGACCCAGACGACGCCGGTCTCCCGCTCCGCCGTGCCCATGCCGCCCACCGCGACGTATCCGGACGAGGTCGCCGAGACGTCGTAGAGGCGCACCCCACCACCGCCCGCGGGAAGTTTCGCCGCCCGCGTGTAGCGCTTGAGGTCGGAGGAGAACCACAGGACGGGAACGGTGGTCGACGGGCCGCGGTCCTCACCGGCCAGGACGTAGCCGGACGGGCCGGCGGCGACCGCGTGGGGGGCGAGGAAGTCGTGCTCGGCGGCCGGGGCGAGGGGGCCGGTGACCGGAATCCGGCGCCAGGTCCTGCCGTCGGCCGAGGTGACGAGCAGGGGACCGGTCGAGGAGGCGTCGGTCATGGTGCCGCCCACGGCCAGCCAGCCCCGCCTGCCCTGCGCGACGTCGCTGAGGGCCTGCCGCCGCGGGCCGCCCAGGACCTGCGCCGGACCGGCGGCCTTCCAGCTCTGGCCGTCCGCGCTGGTCCAGATGCCCGCGTCGCCCGAGACCGCGCCGACGGCGACGAACCCGCCGCCTGCCGCGGCCACCCTGGCCGTGTCGCGGGCGGCCCGGGCCAGCCCGTCGATCCGGTCCAGGGCGACGGGGGTGGCCTGGCCGCCCCTGGGGGCGGTGATGAGGACCAGGCGGTTGTCCACGTCGGCGGCGCGCTCGTCACCGCCGACGACGAGCGTGCCGTCGTCGGAGATGGCCAGGGCTCGCAGCGAACCCGGCACCTCGCCGAGGTCGGTCGTCTTACGCCAGTCGCGGCCGTCCTCGCTGGTGTAGACGGCGTAGCGTTCGAAGCCGGACTCGGCGACCGCGGCCACCCCCGCGCCCGACGAGGCCAGCCGCTTGACCCCGGAGCCGTCACGGGCCAGGCCGGTGATGGTGCCGCACCGGGTCCAGTCGACGCCCTCCGGTGAGCAGTAGACGTCGACGCCGCCCTTGTCGTTGCGCTGCTGGGTGGGAACGAGCACGAACCCGTCGGAGGCCGTGGCCAGCGCGCCCGCCTCGGGGATGACGCCCGCCGGTGCCGCGCCCGCCCGCGTCCAGGTCCTGCCTCCGTCGGCCGAGCGCATGACGACCGCACTCGACTGCCCCTGGGCCGGATCTCCCAGGGCCACCACGGCGTCGCCCTTGGCGACGACCGCCTTCAGGCCCCGCACCTTGTCCGGAGCCCCGATCTTCCCGCTGTCCACCCGGTCCCAGCTCTGCCCGTCGGGCGAGACCCAGGCGACGGCGCCGACGGCGCCGTTCTGCAGGACGGCCGTGCCGACCGCGACGAAGCCCGACGAGGTCCTGGCCAGATCCATGATCTTGTCACCGGCCGTGAACGCGCCCAGCTTCCCCGGGTCGACGGCGGCCCAGGTGTAGCCGTCCTCGCTGGTCCACAGACCGCGTCCGGAGCCCAGCAGGTCGTTGCCCGCCGCCAGCCAGAGTCCGTCGCCGCCCGCGACGCGGCCGACCGTGGTCGGCCCGTTCCCGTAACCCGCCGATCCGGTCACCTTGCCCAGCTGCCAGGTCGCGCCGCCGTCCGGGGAGATCAGGAACAGCGGCCTGGGGACGGGGCTGGTGGTGTCGCTGCCGACGGCGACCATGAGGGAGCCCGCCGAGGCGACGGCGTTGAGCACCTGGCTCGACCCGTTGCCGACGGCGTTGGACGGCGAGACGAAGTCGGCGTCGCCCGACCCCACCTCGTCTCCGACCAGTTGGAGGCCGGTGGTGAACGAGCCGTTCGTCCAGCCCCACAGCACCACGCCGCCGCCCACGGCGGCGGCGAGGACCGCGATCATCACGGCCGGGACCACCAGGCCCCTGCGCCGCCCGCGCCTGGTCGGACTGGAGCGCCGCAGCGCGGAGGGCGCGGTCGCCGGGCGGTGGTGCCTGCCGCCGTTGGCCCCGCGCCTGCCGGGCGGGCCCTCCGCGACCAGCAGGTCCGGTCTGGCCGGCCTGCCGCCCGGCGGGCGGCCGACGCGGCGCACCGGCTCGAAGTCGTCGTCGGCCTCGGGGACGGCGAGCTCCCCGCTCTCCGGTTCCCGCGTCTCCGGGACCGGCTGTCCGGCCCGCGGGTCGTCCCCTGCCGTGCCGGACGGCCCATCGTTCTCGGCCGGATACGGCTCCTCGGCCCCGTGCGGCACGGCGGTCACGGGCGTGTCGGGCCCGTCAAGGGGATCCGGGTCCGCGGGCCTGCGCGGCGGCCCCGAGGCGACCAGCAGGTCGGGCCGGTTCCGGCGCCTGCGTCCGCCGGGTTCGGGCGGCGCGCCGGGAGGTTCGGCGTGGCCGGTGTCCCCGGTCCCGTACGGCGCGCCGTGGCCGTCGTCACGGCCGTCGTCACGGCCATGGCCACCGCCGGAGTCACCGCCGGCGTCACGACCGTCGGTGCCGGAGTCGTACGTCACCCCCAGGAGGTCTCCGTAGTCGCCGTCACCGGACGAACGCGCCTCACCGGGAGAATCCCCCCGACCGGCCTCCTCCGAGCCGTACGGCGGCCACAGGAGGTCTCCGTAGCCGCCGTCTCCCGATCGGCCGGAGGTGTCCGAGAAGTCACCTCGGCCACCCGACGGGCCGAGAGGGTCGGCGTGGCCGTCGCCGGACCCGCGCGACGGGCCGAGGAGATCCCCGTAGTCCCCGTCGTCCGGCTCACGGGACCCGCCGGGGCGGTCCGCGCCACCGGCGTCCTCGGGCCCGCGCGGCGCCCCCGAGGCGACCAGCAGGTCGGGCCGGTCGGTCGTCCTCCTGCGGCGTCCCTGCCCGGCCTCGGTGTCCTCAGGCGCCGGGCCGGAGGGGTCGAAGGGGGCGGCACGCGCGACGGGATCGGTCTGGGGGAGGCCGGTGGGGGACGCGTAGGGCTGGGTGTGGGCACGACGGCGCTCACCGCCCAGTCCCTCGGGACGGGCGCGGGGAGGCTCGTCGTCGTCCGGCGTCGGGGCGGCGAACGGGGGCAGCATCCAGGGGGACGCCAGCGGGAGTCCTCGGGGGCTGTCGTCCTGGGGGCCGGGCGGGAAGTGCTGGATCGTCGGCGGGGAGTCCTGATGCCGCCGGGACCTGCCTTCGTATGTCCCGTCGCCGTGGACGCCGTCATCCGCCGGCCACTCTCGCGAGCGCGGGTCGTGGGGGCCCGGGACCACGCTCAGCACCTCCTTGCGGGAAGCCCGTTCAGCCCGAAGTCGGCACTCCGGACCGTTCCATTCGTCTCCGTGACACTCTTCCGTCGCGCCCTGTGGCGACGGCGAATCGCACGAGACCTTATTACTACCCCGTTCCGCCGAAATGATCACCTCCAACGGGCGGACGGCGAAGGCTCCAGCCGTACCACTCCAGAGCAGCACGTTGGAGCCGCGATGACGAGACCTCTCTAGTCAGATTTATCGGCGAAGCGCCGGTTTTATCGCGGTTTGGGGCTTTAATTCTGAGATCGCAGACCGCCGACCCCCTCGGGAAGAGGGAGGCGTCACGGGAGAAGGGTGCCGGGAAGACACGGCGGAACCCGTGAGGAACCGCGAAAAGGAGACAGCAAAGGGGGGACGGTGAAAGGAGGGACGGCGGCCGGAGGTCACGCCGTGGGAGGGGTGAAGGGGGAACGACTGCCGGAGGTCACACGGCGGGAGGGGTGAAGGCGGTGGTGCGGGCCAGACCCGCCGCCCGGCCCTTCGCCGTCACCACCAGAGCCATCTTCCGGGACGCCTCGTCGATCATCTCGTCACCGAGCATGACCGCGCCACGCCTTTCCACGGTCGTGTAGTAGTCGTAGGCGTCGAGGATCAGCTCGGCGCGGTCGTAGTCCTCCTGGGACGGCGAGAACACCTCGTTCGCGGTCTCGACCTGGGTCGGGTGGAGCACCCACTTTCCGTCGAACCCGAGCGCCGCGGACCGCCCGGCGACCCGGCGGTAGCCGTCGAGATCCTTGATCGCCAGATAGGGGCCGTCGATGGCCTGCAGGCCGTGTGTGCGGGCGGCCATCAGGATGCGCATCAGGATGTAGTGGTAGGCGTCGCCCTCGGTGTAGCCGGGGGGCTGCTCACCGACCACCAGGGTCCGCATGTTGATCGAGGCCATGAAGTCGGCGGGGCCGAAGACCAGCGTCTCCAGACGCCGGGACGCGCCGCCGATGGCGTCCACGTTGACCAGGCCCCTGGCGCTCTCGATCTGGGCCTCGATGCCGATCCGGCCGACCTGGAGGCCGTTGGCCCGCTCGATCTGGGTGAGCAGGGTGTCCAGCCAGGCCACCTGGCCCGGATCCTCGACCTTGGGCAGCATCAGGCAGTCGAGGAACTCCCCCGCGCCCTCGACCACCTCGATGACGTCCCGGTAGGTCCAGTGCGTGCTCAGGTCGTTGACGCGCACCACCCGGGTCTTGCCCGACCAGTCGCCCTCGCGCAGGGCGGCCACGACGTTCTTGCGCGCCTCCTCCTTGGCGAGCGGCGCCACGGAGTCCTCCAGATCGAGGAAGACCTCGTCGGCGGGCAGCCCCTGGGCCTTCTCCAGGAAGCGGGGGTTGCTGCCGGGTACCGCCAGGCACGAACGTCGCGAGCGCATGGCCTCACGCTAGCGGTCATCCGGGCGGACGCGGCAGACAGGGTCGTTCTATGGCGGCCATACACGGCCCATGCGCTCGGTCCCGGGGAGGGCGCAGGCCGTACATTCGTCATATGGGTGTGATCGAGGAGGGCGCCAGGAAGTCGGGGGTCCTGTGGCTGTCACTGGACCGGCCCCGGCTGGCCTGGCACGTGTGGCACGACGGCGCGATCTACCTGGTCACCGGGGGTGGTGAGCAGGAGTTGCCGCGCCTGACCGAGTCGGACCGGGTGCAGGTGACGCTCAGGAGCAAGGACAACGGCGTGCGGCTGATCACCTTCGAGGCCTCCGTCGAGGTCGTCGACCAGGCGGGGGCCCCGGAGGTGGTGGCCGCGCTCGCCAAGGAGCGGCTCAACGCCGTCGACGGCGCGGGCCTGACGGAGCGCTGGGCCGCGCGTTCCCAGGTGGTACGGCTCACGCCACGTGAGCCGGCTCCCTGACCTCCACGACGGGATCGGGCAGCGCCGCGGTGGCCCGCTGGGCCAGATAGGCGCCGACCAGCACGATGAGGCCGCCGACGATCTGGAAGGGGCCGAGCGCCTCCCCGACCAGGACCCAGGCGACCACCGCCCCGGCGATGACCTCCAGTGAGGCGACGGTCGAGCCGACGGCGGCCGACAGGCGGCGGACCGCGGTGACGCCGAGGATGTAGGCGGTGACCGTGGCGATAACGATCATCCAGAGCGCCGCCGCCAGCGCGGGCAGGGCGACCCCGTCCCCCGGCGCCACGGTCCGGCCGAACGCCGCCCACTGGATGTTCCACGGCTGGGAGAGGGGGGCGAGCGCGACGGCGGCGCCCACCAGGCCCCAGGCGATCAGGCCGAGCGGGTCGACGTCGTCGCCGAAGCCGTCGCTGAGCAGGAAGTATCCGGTGCAGCACGCCGCGGCCCCGAACGCGAGCAGCAGGCCGACGGGGTCCAGCGCCAGCCCCGTCCAGACCTCGACCACGATGCCGAGGCCGACCACCGCGACCACCGCGCCGACGAACGCGGCGCGCGGCAGCCGTACCCGGCGGACGAACCGCACCCAGAGCACGACCAGCACCGGCGAGGTGAACTCGATGAGCAGGGTGACGCCGACCGGCAGCCTGGTGATCGCCGCGAAGTACAGCGCCTGCACCCCCGCGACCGCGACGACCGCGTAGGCCAGGAAGAACGGCAGCCGCGACCGTGGGATGCGCAGGGCGCCGGGCCTGACGGCCACGAGGACCCCGACGAGCAGCAGCCCGGCGCCGGCCATCCGCACCCAGACCGCCTCCAGCGGGCTCAGCCCGGCGGCGCCGAGATATTTGGCCATCGGCCCGGAGAACGCGAAACACCACGACGACGCGAAGGCGATCAGCAGACCGTCACGTCTCACGAGCCATCCTCCATGTAACTACCGTTCCTGTGCTTTGATGCTGTCATGCCAGGCCGGGGCACGGCAAGGGGCGTCCGAAATGTGAGCGCGCCTTGAACCATCCACCCCGGAACGCGACCTACGCTGCAAATGTGAAGATCTTTGTCGCGCGGCTCGCCGGCACCCCGGTCTTCGACCCGGCCGGCGACCAGATCGGGCGGGTGAGGGACGTGGTCGTGGCGATCGCCGGAACCACGCCGCCACGCGTGCACGGTCTGGTCGTCGAGGTGCAGCCCCGGCGGCGGGTCTTCCTGCCGATCACCCGGGTGCGCGGCATCGAGGCCGGATCGGTCGTCTTCAGCGGCCGGATCAACGTACGGCGCTTCGAACAGCGGACCACCGAGACCCTCGCCATCGGCGAGATGCTCGACCTGGAGGTCGAGGTCGGCGGCGAGCGCGTGACGGTCCTGGACCTGGCCATGGAGCAGACCAGGCGCGCGGAGTGGAGCATCACCAAGGTCGCCGTGGTCAGGGGCGGATCGGGACTGGGACTGCGGCGGCGCGGCCCGACCAAGATCGTGGAATGGGCCGAGGTCAGCGGTTTCGGCGCGGTGCAGAAGGACCAGGGCGCGGCCGGTCTGCTGGTCGCCTTCGAGACGATGCGCGCCGCCGACCTGGCCAGCGCCCTGCACGAGCTGCCGGA
Source organism: Streptosporangium sp. NPDC051022 (assembly GCF_040683035.1). Classification (NCBI taxonomy): domain Bacteria; kingdom Bacillati; phylum Actinomycetota; class Actinomycetes; order Streptosporangiales; family Streptosporangiaceae; genus Streptosporangium; species Streptosporangium sp. NPDC051022. The sequence goes on from NZ_JBFBCF010000029.1 coordinate 100,576, forward strand.
CAAGCGGCGCGCCGAGGTGGCCGCCGCCCTCGACGACGGACGGCTGGCCGACGTCCTGGAGGAGCTCCCCGAACGCGACCAGATCGGCGTGCTGAGCAGGCTCACCCCCGAGCGGGCCGCGGACGTGCTGGAGGAGATGTCCCCCGACGACGCGGCCGACCTGTTGCAGGACCTCCCGCCCGACCAGGCCGAGGCGCTGATGGCGTTGATGGAGCCCGAGGAGGCCGCGCCGATCAGGCGGCTGCTGGTCTACCCGGAGAACACCGCCGGCGGCATGATGACGAGCGAGCCGGTGATACTCCCGCCCAACGCCACCGTCGCCGAGGCGCTGGCCCACATCCGCCAGCAGAAGGTGACCCCCTCGGTCGCAGCCCAGGTCTACGTGGTCCGGCCGCCCGTGGAGACCCCGACCGGCCGCTTCCTCGGGCTGGCCCACTTCCAGCGGCTGCTGCGCGAGCGCCCCTCCACCCTGCTCGGCGGCGTCATGGACAGCTCGCTCGACCCGATCAGGCCCGAGTTCACCCTGAACGAGGTGGCCTCCTACCTGGCCACCTACAACCTGATGGCGGTACCCGTGGTGGACGAGCTCGGTCGTCTGGTCGGCGCCGTCACCGTGGACGACGTGCTCGATCACCTGCTGCCCGAAGACTGGCGGGAGCGGGACCAGGAGGAAGCGGGAGCTGAGCATGGCTGACCGGCTCGACCAGCCCAGGGAGCAGGGCCTGCGCCTGCGCCCGCACTACGACCCCGAGGCCTTCGGACAGCTGTCGGAGCGGATCGCGCGCTTCCTCGGCACCGCCAGGTTCCTGGTGTACATGACCGTCTTCGTGACGTTCTGGGTGCTATGGAATGTCTTCGCGCTGGAAGTCGGGAGATTCGACCCCTATCCGTTCATCTTCCTCACGCTGATGCTCTCGCTCCAGGCCTCGTACGCCGCGCCGCTGATCCTGCTCGCCCAGAACCGGCAGGACGATCGCGACCGGATCCAGAACGAGCTCGACCGCGCGGCGGCCGAGCGCAACCAGGCCGACCTGGAGTATCTGACCCGGGAGATCGCCGCCCTGCGCATCGCGCTCGGCGAGGTGGCCACCCGCGACTACCTTCGCTCGGAGCTCCAGCGCCTGCAGGAGGACCTGCAGCGACCGGGCGAGGAGCCGGCATCCCAGCCCGGCGCCCCCCAGCCGACCCTCTAGCCGGCGGCCGTCTCCCTCCGCGCCCCCAGGTGCCCCCCAGGCGCCCCCGGGTGGTGACGCGTGCCCGGACACGCCGCAGCGGCAGCCGGAGCACCGGCTCGCCGGAACCGACGGCTTCCACCGGCTCGCTCGCCGTCACGGTCACGCAGTAACCTTAGAACGTTGCACGTGCATCTACATAGTGAATTGTCCGGATCCGAAATGACAACGGGATCCGGAATTCCGCGTACCACCCCCGGGTTCATACCATTGGGGCCGTGACCTCCGCTCCCAGCCGGGAGCGGTCCCTCGCCAAGCCGTACGGCGTCGCGACGGACGTCCCCGTAGATGAAAGCCTGGACGACAAAAAGACAAGGAGGGACGGCAGCCCGCGTCGCCCAAGGGTGACGGCCTGTTGCCGACACTTCGATGGCACCTACCCCGGAACTGGTGACGGCCGCGCTGGCGACCGTCAACGACCCTGAGATCCGTCGGCCGATCACCGAGCTGGACATGGTCAAGAGCGTCGACATCTCCCCCGAAGGGGCGGTGCGCGTCGGGATCTACCTCACGGTCTCGGGCTGTCCCATGCGGGACACCATCACCCGTGACGTCACCGCGGCGGTCGCCAAGGTCGACGGAGTGACCGGCGTCCAGGTCGAGATGGACGTCATGAGCACCGAGCAGCGCAAGACGCTCCAGACCAAGCTGCGCGGCAACCGGGGCCCGGAGAAGGAGATCCCCTTCGCCCAGGCGGGCTCCCTGACCCGCGTGTTCGCGGTCGCCTCGGGCAAGGGCGGCGTCGGCAAGTCCTCCGTGACCGTCAACCTGGCCGCCGCGATGGCCGCGAACGGCCTGAAGGTCGGCGTCGTGGACGCCGACATCTACGGCCACAGCGTGCCGCGCATGCTCGGCGTGTCCGAGCGCCCCACCAAGGTCGAAGACATGATCATGCCGCCGGTCGCGCATGACATCAAGGTCATCTCGGTCGGCATGTTCAAGCCCGACGGCAACACCCCGGTCGTGTGGCGCGGCCCGATGCTGGACCGGGCGCTGCACCAGTTCCTCGCCGACGTCTACTGGGGCGACCTCGACGTCCTGCTGATGGACCTGCCCCCGGGCACCGGCGACATCGCGATCTCGGTCGCGCAGCGGATGCCGTCCGCCGAGCTCCTCGTGGTGACCACCCCGCAGCAGGCCGCCGCCGAGGTCGCCGAGCGCGCCGGGACGATCGCCGTCCAGACCCACCAGCAGATCGCGGGCGTCATCGAGAACATGGCCTGGATGCCCTGCCCGCACTGCGACGAGCGGATCCCGGTCTTCGGCGAGGGCGGCGGCCAGACCGTCGCCGACGCGCTCACCCGCACCCTCGGCGCCCGCGTGCCGCTCCTGGGTCAGGTGCCTATCGACATGCGGCTGCGCGAGGGCGGCGACGAGGGCAAGCCCCTCGTGCTCACCGACCCGGACGCCCCGGCCGCCGCCGAGCTGATCCGCATCGCCGCGAGCCTGGGCAAGAGGTCAAGCAGCCTCAAGGGCATGCAGCTCGGCATCTCCCCGACCCGGGGCCGCTAGACCCGGTCCGCGTCCCGCGGATCACCGAGGCCCGGAGGCCGATCGCCGACCTCCGGGCCTCGCCGTGTTCGGCCCACGGGCCGGAGGCTCAGGTGGCCTCCTCAGGTGGCCTCGGAGTCGTAGGGCGGGATCTCGCCGTATCCCAGCTCGTGCTCCGGATCCACAGCGGTGTCGGAGGAGCCGCTGTAGGCGGAGGCGGTGCTGAACGCCGCGGCGCTCTTGGCGCCGTTCCACTCGTCCTCGATGTCACCGGTGAGGTGCTTGCGGACGAAGTTCTTGGGATTGAGGTCGGACGGGTCGAAGTTGGCGAACTCGGGCCCGAGCCCGGTCTGCAGATCCTGTTTGGCGTTGTTGGCCATCTGCCGCAGGTTGCGCAACGTCTTACCCGCCTGGGCGGCGGCCTGGGGAAGTTTCTCCGGGCCGAAGACGAGAAGAGCGATGACCACCAGCGCTATGATCTCAGGCCAGCCGAGTCCGAACACGGTGATCTCCTACCGGGACAACGACAGGGCGGCTCTCCGGACACACGCCCGGAGAGTTTCCAGACTAACGCCCACACGCTATAGCACGCACCAGTTGCATAACCGGTCAGGATGGACTGGGCGTGGGCTGCGTGGGCTCGGCACCGATGATCACGGTGGCGGTCTTCTCCTGGCCGCCGCGCTGAAACTTGACCGCCAGCTTCTCGCCGGGGGCCTTGTTCCGGATCAGCGCGATCAGCTCGTTGCCGTCCTGCAGCACGGTGCCGTTCACCTCGAGGATGACGTCTCCGGGCTTGAGGCCGGCCTTGTCCGCGGGACCGTTGGGCTCGACGGGCTGCCTGCCCTGCTTGGCCTCGGTCTCGATGCGTACCCCGGTGCCCTGGTAGGTCGAGTCGATGGTGATGCCGATCCGCGACTTCTTGGCCGAACCCGTGGTCACCAGTTCCTCGGCGACCCGGCGGGCGTGGTTCACCGGGATGGCGAAGCCGAGGCCGATGCTGCCGCTCTGGCCGCCGACCGACCTGCCGAGCGTGGCGATCGCCGAGTTGACGCCGATGACCTCGCCGCTGGAGTTGACCAGCGGGCCGCCGGAGTTGCCGGGGTTGATGGCGGCGTCGGTCTGGATGGCGCTGAGCCAGGTGGTGTCGGTGCTGTTCTCCTCCCCGGCCTGGACCGGGCGGTTGAGCGCGCTGACGATGCCGGAGGTGACGGTACCGCTCAGGCCCAGCGGAGAGCCGATGGCGACGACCGGGTCTCCCACGACCACGTTGTCCGAGTTGCCGAGGGCGATCTCCGGCGCGCCGAAGGTCTCACCCGGCTTGACCACGGCCAGGTCGGACTCGGGGTCACGGCCGACGATCCGGCCCGTGGTGGACTTTCGGTTGCTGAACTGGATCCGGATCTGGTCGCTGTTGGGCTCGGCGGCGGCGACCACGTGGTTGTTGGTCACCACGTAGCCGCCCTTGATCAGGAAGCCGGAGCCGGTACTGGAGCCGGTCCCGGCGTCGACCGAGATCGAGACCACGCTGGGCAGGACCTTCGAGGCGACGCCCGCGATCGACTCGGGGGCCCGTGCGGTCGAGCCGCTCGGCGCCGTTCCCAGCCGGTAGGAGGGATCGAGGCCCGAGCTCGCCGGACGGGTGAGCAGGTAGGTGCCGACGCTTCCCAGCATCGAGGCGAGCAACGCGATCATCACGGCGAGGATGACCAACGTGCCGGTGCGCGGTCCGCGCCGGGCGGGTGCCGCGACTCCCCCGAAGCCGCCGTACGGCCCCTGCGGGACGCCGGGGACCGCCGGGGGCGGCGCCCAGCCCGGCCCCAGCCCGAACGGCTGGGACGGCGGAGGCGGCGGGAACTGGGGCTGCGGGCCTCCGGGGACGGCGAAGACCGCCGTGTCCTGCCGGGGCCTGCCCGACGGATCTCCCCAGCCGGCGCCACCGGATCCGCCTCCCGGGCCGGGCCGATCCTGACGGCCGGTCCAGTCGTCGTATCCGGGCTGTACGGGCTGTCCGGGCTGTCCGGCCCCTTCCGGGGCCACCGGCCGGCCCCAGGCACCGGAGCGCGGAGGCTCTCCGAGCTGGCTCCAGCCGTCGTTACGAGGCTGTGTGGCGCTGGGGGGAGCCGTCTCGCCCGCGGGCAGGAAGTCCGGCCGGGACATCTCCCTGGCCGGTCCTCTGTCGTCGGTGAGGTCCGACGGCGCGCGCCCCTCGGCGTCGTTCGCCTGTTGGGGACGGATCTCGTCGGTCATCGAATGTTCACCACTCCTTGCCTCGTACGAGGCCGCTCACCGGAATAACCCAGTAATTTTCCCCTGAACGGCATACGAGAGACGTAAAGCGCGCTTTACCCGAAAGGGTTAACCCAGGACAGCAAGCGGTGCGCGCCCCGGCCGAGCCGACTCCACAGGCTGGGTACGGGTTCATGGGGCAGTGCCGCCACTGCGGCGTCGACCGTGTCGGCCGGAGCGTCCGCGAAGACGGTGTAGACATGACCCCCACTCGCCCAGATCGTCTCCTGCTCGGCTGAGTTTCGCATCCAGATCGTATGCCCGTCGCGCCGCTGGGCATGCCATCCGCGGAGCCGATCCTCATCAAGCACCCCAGGCTCCACGAAAACCGACACGACTGACAAACCATCTGAATATCCCAGATACAAGTATCCGGTAGTAGCGGCGTGCGCGGCGAACAGTTCGAGACGGCCCGGCAGCGCGGCGGGAAACCGCCAGCCCTGAGCGAGCAGGCGCGGCGTCTCCCCCAGGTCGAGGCCACCGGCGGCCAGCGCGCCGCCCGCGATCTTCCTGGCCGGGTCGAGGCTCAGATCGACGAAGGCGCCGACGTGGACGATCTGGCCGCGGCCGTCGAACAGCTCGCGGCGCAGCGCGAGCCCGGCGGCCCGGTCCAGCCAGTAGCGGGCGGCGAGCGTGCCGTCGGCGCGCAGGACGTGCACGAGGCTCGCGGGACGGCCGCAGGCCTGTCCCACGCCCGCGACGACCACCCGGTAGTTGCGGGCCAGCACCTCCAGCATGGTCTCGGACGGAGCGGCCATGCTCCCCGCGGGAGTGCCGGGATCGACCTTCGTGGTCACCCCGGAGGGCTGGGCGTGCACCGTCAGCCCCTGCCCGGGGATGTTGCGGACCTCCGTCACGGAGGAGAAGGAGCCGGAGCGGCCCCAGGTGGTGACGTACTGCGTGCCCGCGTACCCGCGGGTCCGGCTGGCGATCGCCGCCTCACGCAGCAGGTGCAGCCCCGGGTCCTCGCTCTCGGCGTCGTCCGGGGGCGCGGCGTGCGCCGGACTGCCCGCCACCAGCCCCAGCAGCATGACGACCGCGAGGATGAGGGAGGCGGGCAGCCGGATCACGGAGTGGGCGAGAAGGTCGGCGTCGCCGACCCTCCGTAGGGCGCGGTGTTGCGGTGCTGGTTGGCGAACATGTCGACCGGGGGAACCCGCGGGTTGGGGTCGGGCCCGCCCACGACGAACAGCGTGCCGAGCGCGACGGCCGCCGAGGCGACGCCGACCGCGACGTAGCCGACCCTGCGCGCGCGGCGCGGCCCCGAGGCGCGGCCCCGCGGCCGGTTGTCCGGCGGCGCGACGCTGTGCATGCCCGGAATCGGCGCCCCGCCGAACGTCCGCCCGCTCGGGAGGGGCCGGTCACGCGGCGGTAAAGGGTCGCCGGGGTCGGCCATCCGCAGCAGGGCCATGGTCAGGTCGGCGGGCATGGCCGGCCCGTCGAGGGACCTCAGCCGGTTCTTCAGCGCCCGCACGGCGTCGACCTCGGCCCGGCAGGAGGCGCAGAAGGCGAGGTGGGACAGCGCTCGGTCACGCTCGTGATGGTTCAGTTCACCGTCTACCAGTGCGGAAACGCGTTCTCCGAGATGACTCATGATCACTCCTTGCCGAGCGGCTCGTCGTGACATGTGTCATGACTGTGGTTTCTCATGCGAATTCCTCCCCGCGGGTGATGGTCGGGGGGAGTTGGTCTCCACGGGGCGCGCGGTGCTCCAGCGCGTCACGCAGCTGTGCCCGGCCGCGATGGATGCGGCTGCGGACCGTGCCGAGCTTCACGCCGAGCGTCGCGGCGATCTCCTCGTAGGACAGCCCCTCGATGTCACATAGAACGACGGCCGCGCGGAACTCCGGCGCGAGCGCGTCGAGTGCCGCCTGGATGTCCGGCTCCAGATGGGTGTCGTCGTACACCTGAGCGGGAGAAGGCTCGCGCCCGCGCAGCCGCTCCGCGGCGTCGTCAGCGAGCCCCTCGAACCTGATGCGCTGCTTGCGCCGCGCCATGTCGAGGAACAGGTTGGTGGTGATGCGGTGCAGCCAGCCCTCGAAAGTGCCCGGCGTGTAGTTCGACAGAGACCTGAAAACCCGGACGAAGACCTCCTGGGTGAGGTCTTCGGCATCGTGAACATTGCCGGTCAGCCGGTAGGCCAGCCGATAGACACGCGCACCGTGCGTCCGGACCACCTCCTCCCATGTGGGAGGTGTCCAGTCAGACACGGGAGCATCCGTCTGGTGGTCGAAGTCGTCCACCAGCACTCCTCTCTCCGGGACCACCGCTATCGCCATAGTGCCTGGTTTCGTCCCTTCGTGCGCACTCACTACCTTCAGGACCGGCAAAGGCCGCTTAAACCGTGCAACGCACCGGGCGTTACATGAGTTCCCGATCGGGCCTGCCTCCCTTAGGCTGCCACCCAGTCCCTATATGACTCTGTACGGAGAAAGCGGGAGGAGAGGCCGATGGCCGAGACGCCGACAAGTCCGTTGGAGGCCACTCTGGCCTATGCCGAGGAATTCCACACGGAGGACGAGATCCTGTGGACCGCGCGTCAGCGCGCCTCGGAGGTCGGAGCTCACGCGGTCCAGCCCGGCACCGGCGCCGCGCTCTGCTTCCTCGCCACGGCCATCAACGCCCGCGCCGTCGTGGAGATCGGTACGGGCTGTGGCGTGTCGGGGCTGTGGCTGCTGCGGGGCATGCGCCAGGACGGCACGCTCACCAGCGTGGACGCCGAGCCCGAGTACCAGCGCCTGGCCAGGCAGGGCTTCACCCAGGCCGGCTTCTCCGGCGGCAGGACCCGCCTGATCGCCGGGCGGGCCCTCGACGTCCTTCCCCGCCTGTCGGACGGCGGCTACGACCTGGTCTTCTGTGACGGCGCCAAGCACGAGTACGCCGACTATCTGGCCGAGTCCATCCGCCTGCTGCGCGTCGGCGGCATCGTGGTCTTCGACGGCGCGCTGTGGCAGCACCGGGTCGCCGACCTCACGCAGCGCGACCCGGACACCGTCGCCATCCGGGAGCTGGGCAAGCTGGTCCGCGACGACGAACGGCTACGGCCCCTGATGATCCCCCTCGGCGAGGGTGTCCTGGCCGCCATCAAGATCAGCGGCTAGGGGTTCCACCGCCCCGGGAGCGCCCAGGTCCGCGACGCCGTCAGGCGTCGCGGATCAACACAGCCACTCCAGCAGCAGGCGCACGCCGTACCCGGTCGCGCCCTTGCTGAAGATGCCCTCGTCCGCACCGCTGCGGCCGACCCCGGCGATGTCCAGGTGCGCCCACGGCCGCCCGCCGGTGAACTCGCGCAGGAACAGCGCCGCGGTGATGGAGCCCGCGCCGTAGGTCGCGCCGAAGGTCGTCCCGGACTCGATGTTGGCCAGGTCGGCCACGCTCGACTCCAGGGCCGGGACGTAGTCCTCGATCAGCGGCATCCGCCAGAGGCCCTCCCCGCTGCTCTCGGCCGCCTCGGTCAGCTCGGCGGCCAGGCCGTCGTCGGTGGCGAAGACGGCGCCCAGGTCCTTGCCGAGGGCGATGCCGATCGCACCGGTCAGGGTGGCGATGTCCACCACGGCGTCCGGCTCCAGCTCCGCGTCGGCGTAGGCCAGCGCGTCGGCCAGCACCAGACGGCCCTCGGCGTCGGTGTTGAGCACCTCGACGGTCCGCCCGCCGTACTGCGTGATCACGTCGGAGGGGCGCTGGGCCGTACCGGAGAAGGAGTTCTCCGCGGCGGCGATCAGGCCGGTGACCCGGATCCGCGTGCCGAGGGAGGCCAGCGCGCCGATGACCGCGGCGACGACGGCGCCGCCCGCCATGTCGGTCTTCATGAACTTCATGTTGTCCGTCGGCTTGAGGGACAGGCCGCCGGTGTCGTACGTGATGCCCTTGCCGACCAGGACCACGTGGCGGGTCGCGCCCTCGGGACGGTAGGACAGCTCGACCAGCCGCGGCGGGCTCACCGAGCCCTGGCCGACGGCGAGGAGGCCGCCGAACCGCTCCGCCAGCAGCGCCGCCTCGTCCCACACCTTCGCGGCGAGCCGGACGCCGTCGCCGCCGTCCTTCTCCCCGCCCTCCGGGGTGCCGACGACGTGCTCGACGGCGCGCTCGGCCAACCAGGCCGGCGTCTTGATCGAGGAGGGGGTGTTGGTCAGGTCCCTGGCGAACGAGACGGCCTCGGCGATCGTCCCGCCCCTGGTGACCTCCGCCTCGACGTCGTCTCCGACGAACTCGACGATGGCCACCGGGGCCGACTTGGCCTCGCCGATCCGGAAGTTGTAGGTCGCCAGCAGCGCGCCCTCGACGAGCGCGGCCACCGGCCCCTCGGGCAGGAGGATCCTGATCGCGTCTCTGCCCTTGCCCCGCCGGGCGACCGCCGCGCCCGCCTTGCGCAGGGCGCTCGCGGAGCCGTCGCCGATCCCGTAGAGCAGCACCCGGCCGACGGCGTCGCCGTGGGCGACCGGAACCTCGACGATCTCTCCCGCCGCCCCCTCGGCCTCGTAGTGCGCCAGCAGCGCGGCCACGGGCACCGGCAGGCCGACTTCGGGTTCCAGGTCCGGGGAGAAGGGCACCGCGAGCAGACCGGCGTCCCCGAGGAGCGGGGCCGGCGCGCCGCCGCCCCCCTTTTCGGAAGCGGGCGTCTCCTGGACGGAGGAGGCGCGGGGCAGCAGCACGTACGGGGAGATGGGCATGTGAACTCCAGTCATCGGCCGGGTGGCACACCGCGGCCCTGGCGCGAGCCGCGTGCGGGCGGTCCTGCGGCCAGGGCCGTGTTCGTCGATCGGAACCGCGCGGGCCACGGCGGATGTCGTGCTCCGTGAGCGGAGCGAATCAGGGCCCGGCTTCACCGCTGGTCGCGGATCGAGGTCAGACGACGACCTTCTTCAATTCCTCACCAAGGGCGCTGGCCTCGTCCGCCGAGAGCTCGACGACGAGCCGGCCGCCACCCTCCAAGGGAACCCGCATGACGATGCCCCTGCCTTCCTTGACGACCTCCAGCGGACCATCACCGGTCCTCGGCTTCATAGCCGCCATGCGTGTATCCCTTCCTGCTTCGGGCTCCGGATCTCCGACTGACCCGAGGGTGGCCGACGCATTCACGTCTTCTGTGATGTCCTATTATCCCGTCTCCGCGCTCGGAATGGGAACGATCAGCCTCAGCATCGACTCATCGGGCAATCAAGACCGTTGTCCGAGCCCCCTCGGACGGCCAAACTTGTCCTCGCGAGCCGTACAACCGGTCCTGCCCGCCCCGGCCCGGCCGCCGGGAAGCCCGCTACGAGGCGGTTTCCCAGCCTGTGCGCCGCCCCGGCGGGAGGGCACGGAGAATTTACCGAGTCGAGACGATCATCTGGACCGGTCCGCGGGACCCGGCGGGACCGCGGAAGACCACGGATCTACCGTGGGAAGTCACAGCCTCACACGAACAGATCTTTCGGAGCGGAACCCGGACAGGTCCGGGCGACCACAGCAGCCCCAGAAGGAGTCTTCCGTTGAACGACGTCCGCTACTCCGTCGACGACGCCGTCGCCACCATCACCCTGGACCGCCCTGAGGCGATGAACGCGCTGACGACCCGGATGAAGGCCGAACTGCTCGAGGCGCTGACCATGGCCTCACAGGCCTACGCGGTGCGGGCGGTACTGCTGACGGGGACGGATCGGGCGTTCTGCGCCGGCCAGGACCTCAACGAGCACGCCGCCAACCTGGAGGCGGGCCTGGGGCTCAACGGCACCGTCCGCACGCACTACAACCCGATCGTCATGGCGATCGCCGAGATGGGAAAGCCGGTCGTCGCCGCGGTCAACGGCGTCGCCGCGGGCGCGGGCGCCGCCCTGGCCTTCGCCTGCGACCTGCGGATCGCCTCCGACAGGGCGAAGTTCGCGATGGCCTTCTCCGGCATCGGCCTGGCCCCCGACTCCGGCGCGTCCTGGACGCTGCAGCGCCTGGTCGGCCGGGCCCGCGCGACCGATCTCCTGCTGCTCGGCGAGCCCTTCGACGCGGCCCGCGCCCTGGAGCTCGGGATCGTCTCCAAGGTCGTCCCCGCCAGCGAGCTGGCCGCCGAGGCCCGGGCGCTGGCCGTACGGCTGGCGCAGGGCCCGACGAGCGCCTACGCGGCGACGAAGCACGCCCTGGAGTTCGCGGCGAGCAGTTCCCTGGCCGACGCCCTGGTGCTGGAGGCCGACCTCCAGGACACGTGTGCGAAGACCGCCGACCACCTGAACGCGACCCACGCCTTCCTCGACAAGAAGCGCCCGGTCTTCGAGGGCCGCTGAGCGAAGAGCCGCCGGGCGGACCTCCCGGCCGGCGGCCTCGCGCGGCTCCCGGGTTCCCCGGGCTCCGCGGCGGCCTCGCGGGATCCCGCGGTGATCCCCTCAGCGCCCCATCAGCGCCCCATCAGCGCCCCTCGGTGACTCTCGGCGACCCTCAGTGGCCCATCAGCGGCCCATCAGTGACTCTTGGCGGCCCCTCAGTAGGTGCCGCGCACCCAGCAGTCGGCCAGGTGGTCGTTGACCAGGCCGATGGCCTGCATCAGCGCGTACGCGGTGGTCGGGCCGACGAACCGGAACCCCCGAGACTTGAGCTCCTTGGCCAGCGCCTTGGAGCCGGGAGTCTGGGCGGGCACGTCCGCGAGGGCCTTCGGAACGGGGGCGTCGGGGTCGGCGTGCCGCCAGATCAGCTCGGAGAGGCCGACGTCGAGCGCGGCCCGCGCGTTGGCGACGGAGGCCTCGATCTTGGCCCGGTTGCGGACGATGCCCGTGTCGGCGAGCAGGCGCTCGACGTCGGCCTCGCCGAACGCGGCCACCGCGGGGATGGAGAACCCGGCGAAGGCCGCCCTGAAGTTCTCCCGCTTGCGCAGGATCGTGATCCACGAGAGGCCGGACTGGAAGGCCTCCAGGCTGAGCCTCTCGAACACCCGGTCGTCGCCGGTGACCGGACGGCCCCACTCCTCGTCGTGGTAGGCGATGTACTCGGGGGCCGAGCTCACCCACCCGCACCGCACCGGTTCGGTCACGGCTTCGGTCACGGCTGCTTCTTGGCGTCCGGCCACAGGGATTCCTTCGCGTCGGTCGTCGGAGAGGAGTCGTCGCTCTCCTCTCCGGAGGACGCCGAGGAAGAACGTGGCACCTCGGCGAGCTCCTCGGACCCCTCCCTCTCACCGGAGGATACCGAGGGAGACCCCGGCAGCTCGGAGGGCCGATCCACGGGCCCCTCCGGCTCCACGAGCCCGGAGGGCCGATCCACGGATCCCTCCGGCCGCACGGGTCCTTCCGGCTCCGCGGGCTCGTCCCTCTCGTCGGAGGACTCCGAGGAAGGCCGCGGCTCTTCGGAGAGCTCCGCGAGCCCCTCCGGCCCCTCCGGCGCCTCCAGCGCCGCGGACTCGTCGGGCTCGTCGGGCTCGTCCCCGTCACCGGGAGACACCGAAGAAGGCTCTGACACCTCGGAAAGCTCGGCGGGTCCCTCGGGCCCCCTGGGCTCCGCGGGCTCGTGCTCGGTGCGCGGCGCGCTCAACGGGGCCGCGTGGAGCTCCTGACGCGCCTGGAGCCTGCCGGCGAGCAGCTCCGCCACCCGCTGCTCCAGCACCGCGATCCTGGTGTCGCGCTCGCTCAGCGCGTTCACGACCCGGTTCAGCGCCTCGTCCACGCTCTGCGTGTGGTAGCCCACCAGGCTCACCGGCAGTTGCAGGGCCATGAAGTCGGCGGCGCCGAGCCGGGCCGCCTCCGGCAGGTCCAGTGGAGGAATGTCGGGGGCGAATCCGGCCAGCTCACCTCCCTGGCCCATGGCGACCACCACCACACCGGCGAGAACGACTAGGGCAGCGAGGGCGAGTACGACCAGCACATACGAATCGTGCCACAACTCCTCTGATCTAGGATCGCCTTATGACCGCTCTCAGGGTGCTGGCCCCCGGCGACCGGGGGGACCCCTCCTGGGCCGAGGCGCACTCGATCGCCGAGGTCGAGGAGCTCGTCCGCGCGGGACGCACCGTCGTCGTCACGCCCGCCGAGCTCGCCCGGGAGGGCGGGCGGAGCGGGGTCTCCGGGGATCCGGAGGATCCCGGCGAGGCCGCCGAGCTCGCCGCGGCCTCGCTCTGCGCCTGGGCGGGTGCCCGGATCTTCCGTACCGCCCGCCCCGACCAGGTGCGTCTCGCGGTCGAGATGACCGAGTCGCTGGCCGGGCGGCGACCGCCCGCGCTAACCCGCCGTGGCCTCGCCTAGCTCCTCGGGGCTGGGCACCAGATGCGTGGTGCGCTTCTCCAGGAGTTCGAAGGCCTCCTCGACCGTGGTGGTCCAGGAGATCGCGTCGAAGACGTTGGGCCGGGTGAAGCCCTGCTCGTGCATGCCGTCGACCAGGTCCCGCAGCGGCCGGTAGACGCCCCACGGGTCCAGGACGACCAGCGGCTTGTCGTGCAGGCCGATCGTGCGCGCGGTCCAGACCTCGAACAACTCCTCCAGCGTCCCGATGCCGCCGGGCAGCACCAGGAAGGCGTCCGAGCGGGCGTCCATGACGCCCTTGCGCTCACGCATGTCGGTGGTGACGATCAGCTCGTCCGAGTCCTCGTCCGCGACCTCGATGTCCACCAGGGCCTGCGGGATCACCCCCACCGTACGGGCGCCGCCCGCGCGGGCCGCCCTGGTGACCGCACCCATGCAGGAGACCTTGGCGCCCCCGCTGACCAGGGTGTGTCCGCGCCGGGCCAGCTCGGCCCCGACCTCCTCCGCCAACGTCAGGTACTTCGGGTCGATCTTCTGGCTCGACGCCAGGAATACGCATATGAACACGGGAAGACCCTATTCGGCGTCGCCGATCGTGTGCCTGGCCGCCCGCTGCTCCGTCCTGAGCCGATTCCGCTCCCGGTCGGCGTCGACGATGATCTGTATGGCCTCGTCCGCGTCGTCGGTCACCTGGACGAGGTCCAGGTCGTCCCGGGAGATCTTGCCGGAGTCCACGAGGGTCGTCTTGATCCAGTCGACCAGGCCGCCCCAGAATTCCGTGCCCATCAGCACGACGGGGAAGGAGGTGACCTTGCGGGTCTGGACCAGGGTCAGCGCCTCGAACAGCTCGTCCAGCGTGCCGAAGCCGCCGGGCAGCGCGACGAAGCCGCAGGAGTACTTCACGAACATGGTCTTGCGGACGAAGAAGTAGCGGAACTCGATGCCCAGGTCCACGTACTCGTTCATGTGCTGTTCGAAGGGCAGCTCGATGCCCAGGCCCACGGAGACCCCGCCCGCCTCCCTGGCCCCCCGGTTGGCCGCCTCCATGCAACCGGGGCCGCCCCCGGTGATCACGGCGTAGCCCGCCTCGGACAGCCTGCGGCCCAGCTTGACGCCCAGCTCGTAGTCGGGGGAGTTCTCGGGGGTGCGCGCGGATCCGAAGACGGTCACCGCCTCGGGCAGCTCGGCGAGCTGGCCGAACCCCTCCACGAACTCCGCCTGGATGCGCATGACCCGCCACGGGTCCATGTGCAGCCAGTCGGCGGGGCCCCTGCGGTCGAGAAGCCGCTGGTCATGGGTGGAGTCGGAGACGAGGTCGCCGCGGACGACGGCGGCGCCCTGACGGCGTTCCGGACGTGTCTTCTTCATGCCGAACACGCTAGCGCCGCTACCAGAAAAATCTTGAAAAATCTCCCGGAAAACTGGGAACCGGATTTCCGGGGGGTCGCGTCTAACAGCCGAGGGTGCTGCTCGGGACTGAAAGTGGCTTTCCCCGCCAAATGGCCGGCGAGGAAAGCCACTTTCATTTGTGCCCGGCCCGTGCCGGCACGGTGACCGGCGCCGCCTTCCGGCCCTCCGGCCGCCCTCTCCCGGCCGACGCCCAGCTCAGCCGGGTGTCACCCCAGCCAGCCGAGCATTCTCCGCTCGCAGTCGGCGATCTTCTCCAGCGAGACGAACTCTCCGCGCTGATGGGCCAGATTGGGATCGCCGGGCCCGTAGTTCACGGCGGGAACCCCGAGTCCGGAGAACAGCGAAACATCGGTCCAGCCGAGCTTGGCCCGCGGCGTGCCGCCGACGGCCGTGACAAAGGCGGCGGCGACCGGATGGGTCAGGCCGGGGCGTGCGGCGGGGGCCCCGTCGGTGAACCGGATCTCGAACCCGTCGAAGACCTCGCGCACGTGCGCCTGGGCGGCCTCCAGGGACAGGTCGGGGGCGAAGCGGTAGTTGACGGTCACCACGCACTCGTCGGGGATCACGTTGCCCGCGACGCCGCCGCGGATCGCCACCGCGTTCAGGCCCTCGTGGTACTCCAGCCCGTCCACGACCGGCGTCCTCGCCCGGTAGTCGCTCAGGGCCCGCAGGATCGGCAGGGCCCCGTGCACGGCGTTGACCCCCAGCCAGGACCTGGCGCTGTGCGCCCGCTTGCCCCTGGTGGTGATCTCGGCCCTGAGCGTGCCCTGGCAGCCGCCCTCGATCTCGCCGTCGGTCGGCTCCATGAGAACGGCGAAGTCCCCGGCGAGCCAGTCGGGGTGGTCGCGGCTGAGCCTGCGCAGGCCGTTGCGCTCGGCCTCGATCTCCTCGCAGTCGTAGAAGACGTAGGTCACGTCCCGGCTCGGCCCGGTGAGCGCGGCGGCCAGCTTCAGGGCGACCGCGACGCCCGCCTTCATGTCGGAGGTGCCGCAGCCGTACAGCAGGCCGTCCTCGACCCGGCTGGGCAGGTTGCCCGCGACCGGGACCGTGTCGAGGTGGCCCGCGATCACCACCCGCTCACCCCGGCCCAGCTCGGTGCGGGCCACGATCGACTCGCCGTCGCGGTCGACGCGCAGGTGCGGCAGCGCCCGCAGCGACTCCTCCACGACGTCCGCCAGGACCTTCTCGTGACCGCTGACCGACTCGATGTCCACGATCCGCGCGGTGAGCGCCCCGACGTCCTGTGTGAGATCCAGACGCGTACTCATGCTCGCGACCCTATCCCCGGCGTCCCCGGTCGCGTCCTCCCCCGGGCCGCGACCTCCCGGGGCGGGCCGTACGGCGGCGGCCCCGGTCACCGGCGGGTCACACGCCGAACCCGTGCTCGCGCAGGATCTCGTCAAGCTCGGCCCTGTCGTGCCGGGGATCCCGTCGCAGGCGCCCGACCACCAGGACGCAGGGCAGCCCGAAGACGCCCCCGGCGAACCCGGCGCTCCTGGTGCCGCCGACCGCCACGCAGCGGTCGGGGACGTGCCCGCGTCCCAGTTCCTCGCCGGTCCGTGCGTCGACGACCGGTGTGCGGGCGGTCAGGATCGTGCCCGCGCCGATCACCGCCCCCCGGCCGACCCTGGCCCCCTCGGCGACCAGCGCACGGCTGCCGACCAGCGCGCCGTCCTCGACGACGGCGGGGACGGCCGGGACAGCCGGGACGTCCCGGGCGGCACCCGGCGGCACCGTGCCCCCGCCGATCCCGCCGACCCCGGAGAGCCCGTCGGCCCCGGAGAGCCCGTCGTTTCCGTCCGTCCGGGAGAACCCGGCGACCTCGCCGGCGCCGTCGCCCAGGCCGGACTCCTCCGTCCCGCCGATCCCGGCCCCGCAGCGCAGGTGGACGTCGCGGCCGATCTGGGCGCACGAGCCGACCGAGACCCAGGTGTCCACCCTGGCCCCGGCGTCCACGCGGGCGCCGATGTCCACGAACGAGGGCATCAGCACGACGCCGGGCGCCAGATGGGCGCCCCATCGGGCGATCGCCCCGGGGACCACGTGGACACCGTCGAAGGACGTCTTCAGCGGGATCCGATCGTTGTGGTGAAAGTCACCCACCTGGGACCTGGCCATGCCGAGCACCTGGAAGGCCAGTGCCACGGCCCGTCTGGCCCGTTCGTCGACGACCACCTCGCCGTCCCCGGAGACGGCGGCGACCCGGGCGTCACCGGTGTCGAGCATGTCGACGGCGCTCACAACGACGCTGTGTGCCTGCGCGTCACCGCGGTCCAGCAGGGCCCTGCGTTTCCACAGCTCGTCGACGGCCGCCGGAAGCGGGCTGGCATGGGGCTGACTCGTGGCTCCTCCGCTCCCGGACGAAAGCGGCCTCTCGCCGAGCCGCAGGGGCATCGCGACGGGCAAGGCTCTGCCCGCAAAACCTGTGAAACGATAACAGAGCGCGACGGCTCCCCTTCGAGATTCCGACTTCGAGGTTTCGGCGAGATTCGTCGCCGTTCCCCGGCGGTTCGAGATCGGTAGGTTTTTCAGCGTGCGACGGCGCTTCTCCAAAGGGATCATCGCGATCATCGCGATCGTGACCGTGCTGGCGGTGGCCATCACCGTGGGCGTCATCAATCTCCTCAACAGGGTGACGCGCTTAGCCGAGGCGACCGAGGGCTGCAAGATCGTCACACCGGAGGGCTCGCTGGACCTGGAGATCGAACAGGCCCAGGTCGCGGCGATCATCGCGGCGGTCGCCGCCCGCAAAAAGCTGCCCGAGCGGGCGGTCGTCATCGCCTACGCCACCGCCATCCAGGAGTCCAAACTGGTGAACCTGCCCGACGGCGACCGCGACTCGATCGGGGTGTTCCAGCAGCGGCCCTCACAGGGCTGGGGCAAGCCCGCGCAGCTGGCCGATCCGGTCTACGCCGCGGGAAAGTTCTTCTCCGCGCTGGTGAAGGTGAAGAACTACCGCAAGCTCCCGGTCCACGAGGCGGCCCAGGAGGTGCAGCGCTCGGCCGACGGATCGGCCTACGCCCAGCACGAGGACGAGGGGAAGATCCTGGCCGCGGCGTTCACCGGCCGGGTGCCCAAGGCCGTGCACTGCTGGTTCCCCGCCCCCACCGCCTCCCCGAAGACCACCGGGGCCACCAAGGCACCACTGCCCGCCCCAGATCGGGCCAGGCGCGGCCTCGCCCGCGTGCTCGGCCCCAATGCCACCTTCAGCACGACCTCCGAGAAGCACGGCTGGCTGATGGCCAGCTGGTCGGTCGCGCACGCCAAGAAGTTCGGGCTGCAACGGATCCGCTACGGCGGCCAGGCGTGGACGTCGGCCAGCGGCGAGGAGGGCTGGAAGCCCGACGCCGGAGCCCCCGCGAACCGGGTCGAGATCTCCTAGGGAGACGCTCACCGGGTTGGGCACCGCTCATCGGCACGCTCATCGGAACCGACCTCCCCCGCCTCACCGCGCGCCGTACCGGCGCCCGGACGGCGGTGTTCAGCCCTTCTTCTCGATGGTGATCGAGCCGGGAGGCAGCGGCTGGGCGTAGGCGGAGTTCCAGGGCTGGCCCTGGAGCCGGTCGAAGCAGAGCAGACGGCCGTCGGCCGCGCGGTAGTCGGCGAAGTCGAGCAGGCCGCGCTCGGGCATCGAGGTGACGCCCTCGGAGCGGAAGGCCGCGGTGCCCCGGTCGACCGGGAAGAACTCCACTCCCTCCAGGCTCAGCGTGGTCTTGGCGGGGATCATGCCCTGCGTGGGCACGGACGTCCACAGCAGCACCTCAAGGTGCGGCGGGTCGCCCGGGTTCGGGCCGGAACGCGTCTCGATCGACAGCCACTGGTAGCGGCGGTTGCCGTCGTCCAGGAGGTATTCGGTCCACTCGGTTCCCTGTGACGACAGGTAGAGGGCGCCCAGGACGCGGGTCCGCGTCCCCTGGCAGTCGATCGTGTCGCCCACCTTGATCGTGCGCGGGTCGGGGTAGTCGATGCCGACATGACCCGCACTGGGCCGGGGCGGCTGGGCGCCCTCGGCCGGTTGGAGGGGGGACTCTCCGGGGGTCCCGGACGTGCGCGGTTTCCTGCCCTGGCGCGTGGTCGCGAGAAACGCGCCCAGCAACAGGGCGATCGTGACCGCGCTCAGTCCCAGTATCGCGGCGACCTCGGGGGTCATGGCCGCGCGGTCCTACTGGAGGCGGCGCACCGCGGCGCTGATGCGTTCGTCACTCGCGGTAACGGCAATCCGGACATGTGCGCTTCCTGCTTTTCCGTAGAAGTCACCGGGGGCGACCAGGATGCCCTTCTCCGCCAGAGTTCGCACCTGCTTCCAGCAGTCCGTGCCGTCGGAGGCCCACAGGTACAGGCCGGCCGTCGAGTGCTCGATCCGCCAGCCCGCCGCCTCCAGGGCGGGGCGGAGCACCTCGCGACGGGCGGCGTAGCGGGCCCGCTGCTCCTCGGCGTGCTCGTCGTCGTCCAGCGCCACGGCCATGGCCGCCTGGACGGGACCCGGCATGAGCATGCCCGCGTGCTTGCGGACCTCCAGCAGCCGCTGGATCAGCGCCGGGTCGCCCGCGACGAACCCGGCCCGGTAACCCGCCATGTTGGAGCGCTTGGACAGCGAGTGCACCGCGAGCAGGCCCTCGTGAGAGCCGCCGCAGACATCGGGGTGCAGGATCGAGACCGGCTGCTCCTCCCAGCCCAGCTCGATGTAGCACTCGTCCGAGGCCACGACCGCGCCGTGCTCGCGCGCCCACGAGACCACCTTGCGCAGGTGCTCGGCGGGCAGCACTTTGCCGGAGGGGTTGGAGGGGGAGTTCACCCAGACCAGGGGCACCTGCTCGGGCCCGAGGGCGAACAGTCCGTCCGTGGCGTACGGCTCGGCACCCGCGAGCCGCGCCCCGACGTCGTAGGTGGGGTAGGCCAGCTCGGGGAAGACCACCCGCTGCCCGCGTCCGACGCCGAGCAGCGTCGGCAGCCAGGCGACGAACTCCTTCGACCCGATCAGCGGCAGCACGTTCGCCTGGTCCAGGACCACGCCGTGCCTGCGGCGCAGCCATCCGGCGGCCGCCGAGCGGAGCCGCTCGGTGCCGTAGGTCAGCGGGTATCCAGGGCTGTCGGAGGCGTCGGCGAGCGCCTGCCGTACCACGGCGGGCACCGGGTCGACGGGCGTGCCGACCGACAGGTCGACGATCCCGTCGGGATGCGCCTGCGCCAGCGTCTTGAGCGGCGTGAGCCGATCCCATGGAAAATCCGGCAGGCCGATCACAGCTCTCCCCGCTGAAGAAGCCCTCCGCGCCTCACGGGACGGGAGGGGAAGCGTCTTGTCGTGAAATCCGCGCGGGCGGGGGGGGGGGGGGGGGCCGCCCCCCCCCCCGCCCCCGAGGCTGGTGGGGGGTGAGCGGGGGGGGGGGGGGCGGGGCGCGCCGGGGGGGGGCGTTTGTATTGTGAAAGTGGTGGTTGGGGATAGTTT
>NZ_JBFBCF010000030.1:0-45824 GCF_040683035.1 Streptosporangium sp. NPDC051022
CGCGCTCTTCGCCGCGGACGGGCTGCTGATCGGCTGGTCGACCGCGTACGAGGTGATGATCGGCATCACCTCGCCCGCGGACGTCGGGGCGCCGTGGGTGAGCTGGGCGGTCTCGCTTGTGGGCTGGCTGATGATTCCCGCGTTCGTGGGAGGAACGGCCGGCTACCTGCTGACCCGTCAGATCGACGCTCGCCGTACACGCTCGGAGGTGGATGTGGCCGAAGAACTACGTCAGCGGGCCCGCCCGCAACGCCGTCCGCGCGGAGGGCGCCGGTGAGAGCCTTGGCGAGGCTTTACGACGGAGACAAGGACGAGACACGGTTCTTCGAGATCTTCGTCCGGGAGGTCCACGGAGGGCAGTGGGATACCGCGGGAGACCACTGGGAACGTACGGTGGTGGAGTTCCTCGACACCAAGGAGATGGAGAAGCTGTCGGCGCCCCAGGCGACACAACGGGCCGAAAAGCTCGCGATGGGAACACTCTGGTACACCGCCAAGCGGTGGGGACGATGCCCGTGGTGTACGTGACGGCCTCGAGATGGGCGGCAAAGTGGACAAGCTGAGACACGCGCACCTGGCGGCGGTCTTGATCGCCCGTGCCTGTCCTCCACCACGTGAGGGCGAGACGTCCCCCATCTTCGAAGCGCTGGCGGCGTCCAAGGCGATCGTCCAGCTTGCCCGCACTCGCCCGGCGATCCGCGAAGAGGACATGGATCTGCTGGTGAGCGAGCACAGCCAAGGGGCGCCTCGGTACCTGACCGTGGCCGAGGTCGCGCTGATCCTGCGGGTGTCGAAGATGACCATTTACCGACTCGTGCACGCCGGGGACCTGGCGGCGATGCGGGTCGGACGCGGGTTTCGCATCCCCGAAGCATCCGTCACGGCCTATCTCAGCCAGTACCAGGACGCCATCGGCTGACGTGCCCCGCGCCGCCCGCTCCACGCGCACAAGCCCGCCTCGCCACGCTCCAGGAGCGGGACGGTGAGAGCCCCTTTCAGGCCGGGCGGGGCGGCAGGAGGTGCGCGCCGGGAATCAGCCGTACCGCTGCGGCGGCGTGAGCCGGGCATCCGACCTCGGCATATCCCAGGTGGGGCAGCTCCACCTGGGCGTCATCCAGATGCGTCGCGTCACACGGGATCTCTTCGGCGTCGTCGAGGATCGGGGGCCAGCCTCGCACCAGATCGCACGCCGCGCCGTAGCGGGTGGCGTCGTCGATCGCCTGCTGGGCGGCCTGTAGTGCGACGGCGGCGTGGGCCAGACGGTGCCGGGCGGCCGGATGCATCATGTGGTCGTCGTCGACCCCGGCCTGAACCTCCTGTTGCAGGCGGGCGACAGCCTCCAACAGCTCCATCAGGTACAGCGTCAGGTCGCCGGTTCTTCCGGCGTCGTCGTAGGTGTCCGGGCGGCGCAGGCATGGATCGGCCGGGCGGGCCTGCGGGCCGGTGCGCCCGGGGGTGGCCAGGCGGCGGCTGCAGATCGTCACCACGGGGATGGCCAGCAGCGGGCGGCCGCCGTCGTCAGCTGCGGGGCCGGTGGCGATGCGTTCGCCGGGCCTGGCCACCCCGCCGTGTTCCCCTGCGGGCAGGTGGGTGTGCTCGACCACGACCGCCCACTCGGCGTCCGGGGCCGAGCCGGGTTCGATCTCGTCGTGGCCCACGTAGACCGGGGCGTCCGACGGTGCTTCCTGGACGGCGGCGGCCAGCTCGGCGGCGGTGGCGACGATGCGCAAGGAGGGCACGGGTCCTCTTCCGGAGTGAGATGTCAACGCTGCGTTGACACGGTGGGTGTAGTGCGGGCGGCGAGCCGCTCAGCGCGCTGGGCCGCGCCCTGGCGGGTGGTGCCCAAAGCCTGGCCGATCCGCGCCCACGCCACCTCCTGCTCACGCAGCCCGCTGATCAGCGCCAGCTCGACGCCGTCCAGGTCGGCCAGCGCGGCCTCCAGTTCGGCCCGCACCACCGGCGCCAGGGTGAGCGCGGCTTGGTGCACAGCCAGACCGGGGTCGGGGTCGGCGGCCGCCGCGGCGAGCGCTTCCTGGGCGGGCATCGGCTGCAGGTGCCGCTCCCAGGCGGCGCGGTGCTCGCCGGTGGCGTAGCGGGCGGTCAGGTACTCGGCCGCCCAGGTGCGATCCCCGGGCCGGGCCTCCTCAAGGTCGTCTTCGAGGAAGGCGGCCAGGCCCCCGCCTCCGCGGCGCAGCAGCCGTTCGGCCAGGCTCCGCGAGTGGGTGTAGCCGCCCTCGGCAGTCAGCAACCGGGCGGCGAGGGCGGCTTCGCGTTCGTCGAGCGGCCGGTCGGGGTGGTCGGTCGCGTCGACGGCCTGGTCGATCTGCCAGGCCACGGCGGCCTCGTAGGCGTAGCGGTCCTCGCCGGGCCGGGTGGTGCGCAGGTGGCGCACCGCCTGCACGGCCAGGGCGTCGTCCTGGACGGTCCGGCGCAGGCGGAGCAGGTCCGTCTCCAGCCCGGCTCGCTGGGCGAGCGGGACGAGGTAGGTCTTCATCCGGCCTGTCGCGGGTCCGTTGTTCCAGTTCAGGCTCCACTGGTTGCGGTCGTCGTAGACGGCCTCGACGGGCACCCCCGAGACCCGGGACAGGTCGCGGGCCAGGCGGTGGATCTGCGTCGAGCGGCTCACGGGGCCCTCCAGCGGCCTGATCAGCGAAGAAGCGGTGTCAACGCCATGTTGACATGAAGTATGAAGGTGGTCTCGGAGAACCGGGATCCCGCCCGCCTGAAGTCAACGACTCGTTGACTTCAGGCGGGCATGGTCAGGCGGCCCGGCCAAGCAGGTGGCGCAGCCACGCCGGATCGTGGCCGGTGGCGATGAAGACGGCGAGCTCGTCGGGTGGGAGGCTCTCGTCGTACAGGCTCGCGAGGAGCTCGGCGTCGCCCGCGCCGCACAACGGGCACCGCTCGATGTGGGTGACCATCGCGTGTACCTGCTCGGCGGTGAACGTCCCCGCGCTGTCCTGATCGGCCTGTTCGCCCGTCATGCTTCTACTTCTTCCCCGTGGCGCGTAGCGCGGCCTCGGCGGCGGCCCGCTGGGTCCGCTCGTGGGCCAGTGCCTGCTGGGCCGCACCGGTCTCGGCGCGGGCGGTGGCCACCTCGACGGCGTGGGCCTGCTGGGCTTGAGCCAGCTCGGCGCGCACGGCATCGAGTTGTGCGCGCAGGTCGCCGGCCTGCTCTGTCAGTTCCTGCCGTACCCGGGCGGACTCGGCGCGGGCCTGTTCGGTCTGGGACTGCTCGACGGCGTGGGCCTGCCGAGCTTCGGCCAGTTCGACGGCGTGGGCCTGGCGGGCACCGGCGAGTTCGGTGCGCAACGTCTCGACCTGGCCGGTCAGCTCCTGGCGCACCTGGCGCACCTCGGTGGCGTGTTGTGCGCAGGCGGCCTCGACACGGGCATCGGCAGCGGCGACCATCGCCGCGGCGTCGACGCGGATCTGCTCGACCAGGGCGGCCTGTTCGGCCTGGGCCTGCTGGGCGCTTTGCTGAGCCTGCCGAGCGGCCTCGGCCTGCTCGCGCGCGGCGGCCAGGTCCCGCTCCAGGGCTCGGTTGGTCTTGTCCAGCTCCCGGTTGGTCTTGGCCAGCGCCTCGGCCCGCTCGAACTCCTTTTGCTGCAGGGCCAGGGCGTGGGTGGCGGCGGCGGTCTGGTCGGTGGCGCGCTGCTCGGCGGCGGCGCGCCGCCCCTCGTGCTCGAAGGTCTCCCGCCAGACGGCGGTGACCTGCCGCTCGCGTTCGGCCTCGGCGTCGCGGGCCAGGCGCTCGGCGACCTTGCGGGCCTGTTCGGCCTGCTCCTTGTCGGCGACGGCGGCCTGGGCCTGCCGTGCGGCACGGTCGCGGTCGGCCTCGGCGACCGCGGCCCGCCGCAGCGCCTCGGCGGCCGCACTCTCGGCGGCCTCGATGCGGGCCACCGCAGCGGTACGCACCTCCTCGATGCGGTCGGTGTGTGCGGTCAGCGCCTCGTGCAGCACGGCCAGGTCCTGACTCAGGGCGGCGGTGGCGGCCAGCACCGGCGCGCCGGCCGCACCGTAGGCGGCCAGCACCCCGTCGACTCCCGCGGCGGTGGTGGCGCGCCGCTCCTCGGCGGCCTTCTGCTTGCAGGTCTTGCCGTCCTCCCACACCCGATCCGGCGGCCCGCAGTACTCCCTGGGGCGACCAGACCCGGTGTAGTTGATGCGCCGCTCGCACTGGCTGTAGCCGCAGGCCCGGCCGGGCTGCTCGGTCTGCTCTTCCTCGGTGTTCTCCGTCACACCCTCACTCTAGCAAGCTTTCGTTTTAATGTAAGTTGAAAGTGATTCTTAGTTTTGATAAGTCGAAACTATGTGATCTAGATTTCATGATCAGATTCTCTGTGAGGCTGTACAGCTCTCTAACGCGCGATTCTGGGTTAGAGAGGAGAAGGGACCCAGATAAGCAAGATCGACATACAGGGGTGGTCTCAGACGCGCAGGGAGGGTTCTGCAGACCGAACCTCGACCAGGAAGACCCGGTCCTGATGATCACCTCACGCGATCTTTGAATCCACCCGGGCGTCGTTGGCTCACCCCTGCCCGAGCGGTGGGTATGGGACGCAGGAAAGGACGCCATGGCGGACTTGACCGCAGTGATCAGGGGGAAGGAGGTCGCGACGCCGGACAAGCGCCCTCGCGGGCCGCAACCGCACTGGCGGCCCCGCCGGGAGACCCTGCGGGTGCTGACGGCGGTCGAGGCCGTTCTGGAGCGCTACCACGATCACCTGCCCGTCTCGCTGCGCCAGGTCTTCTACGTGCTCCTGGGCGACGGTGTGCTGGACAAGTCGGAGCGCTCATATAAGCGGATGTGCGAGTACGTCGGCATGGCCCGCCGCTCGGGCCGTATCGCCTGGGAGGCGATCCGCGACGACACCCAGATCGCCGTGGACGCCCCGCCCTGCTTCACCGGCCCGGCCGGCTTCTGGGCGGCCGTCGCCTCGGCCGCCGACGACTACCGCGTCGATCGGCAGTCCGGCCAGCCGGTCCGGCTGGAGTTGTGGTGCGAAACCGCGGGTATGGTCCCGCAGCTGGCCCGGATCGGCGAGCAGTTCGGCATCTCCCGCTTTTCCGGCGGCGGGTTCGACGGCCTGGCCGGCAAGCACGACGCGGCCGTCCGAGCCGCGGCCGGGGGCACCAGAACCCGGGTCCTCCATGTCGGCGACCGAGATCCCAGCGGGGAGCACGTGTTCGCGGCGCTGGCCCAGGACGTGGCCGCATTCGCCGCGGCCGCCGACGTTGAGGTGGAATTCGAGCGCGTGGCCGTCACCGCCGAGCAGGTCGCGACCTACCGTCTGCCGACCGCGCCGCCCAAGGCCAGTGACCGCAGGTCGTTTTCCGGCACGGCCACCACGCAGGCCGAGGCTCTGCCGCCCGACGTCCTGGCCGCCATCGTGCGCGAGGCCATCTGGGCGCATCGCGACCCTGAGATCCATCGCCAAACCCTCGCCCGAGAGGAAGCTGAGCGCCGCGCGATCCGCCTCGCCGTCGGCCGCTGGCACGCTGCCGGGCGGTGAAGGAAGCGGGGTCGTCTGGTCAGACTTTCGGCAGGTTTCCGGAGGGTATCCCGCGGCCGACATGGCCCGCTCACCGTGTTCGCCCTCCCCGGGGCGTCCTGGCCGTCGGCGTCCCGGGCCTGCGCCCGCACCGGCTGTTTCATGAACGAATTCAGCTGATTGTGCTATTTCGCCGCAGCGGGTGGTCATGCGACGGTGGGCCTCAGCGATAGGGCCGCCGTCGCGTGCCGGCAGCGGGTGCGCCTGGCTGAGCGGTGTGAACCGTCGTCTCCGGTGTGGCGCAGCGCGACCTCGTGGCCTCGGCGACACAGGAGGTCTGCATGGGAACCGGTGACGATCTGCGGACCTGGTGGGAGCGTTATCGCGGCCGCAGCGAAAAGCAGAAGCAGACGACCACCATGTGGTGGCTGTTCACCGGGCTGGCGGTCAACGCGACGCTCTCCTGGCACGAGGGATGGTTTGTCTGGACTGCGGTCGTGGGGCTGGCCGCGCTCGTTGTCGCCGTGGTGATCTGCGTGGACTACTACGGGCGGCCGGGCGGCAGGTAGCGGGGTGGGCCCGCAGCTGGGGCGAACCGTCTCTACCGGCTCTCCTCGCGCGCACGCGCGTAGACCCCTGCAAAAACTGCAGAAATTCCGTCTGTGGGCCCCGTGCGCGTGCGCGTAGGAGTGTCCGGAAAGCCCGGGAAAGACGGCTACGACTCCTGTGCGGGGAAGTGCCGCTCCAGGATCTGCGCCCATTCGGGCAGCACCACGAAGCCCCCGCCGGCGGCCCGCCGCGTGGCCTGGAGCTCGGCCAGTTCGGCGAGCGCGGCGACGAACGGGGTGGCGCGCTGGTCGACGGGCAGCGCGTTCAACGCCTGCTGCAGCCGGGCGTAGGCGGCGGGGAAGGCCTCCCGCGCCCACTCCTCTTCCCGGCGGACCTCCTCGGCGCTCTCCTGCACCTGCTGCATCCACTGCAGATGGTCAGCGCAGTCGGGCGTGTGCCAGGTCTGGGTCACCCCTGGTGTGGTCGGGATGATGAGCAAGGTGTTGCCGCCCCCGCCTCCAGCCTGGCACGTAGGACACAGCACCGTTTGGACTTCGTGACGCACCTGATCGGACACCGGGGGATCACCTCGCAGACGGCCCGGGGAGGCCGGGACGAAAAGGCCATTGTGCGCCGACCAGTCGGCCGCCGCCAGCCCTCGTCCCATCGCGCGCCCGCGCATAAAGGCATGCGGAAACTACGACCCTCCGGCCTGCACGTGCTCTGGGCCGACGTCGGCACGGCGCATCCATCGAACGGGACGGGGCGCGGCCGTGTGGTTCACCCCGGTGCCGCGGTTCTTGACCGTCGACGTCGGCCAGGCGGCCGTCAGCCGGACCAGGGATGCTGCTCGGCGTGCTCCAGCATCCTCAAGGCCTCCCGCAGCTGCCGGCGCATCGGCTCGGTCCACCGGCGGATGTCGGGGCGGGGATCGGCGAACGGGTCGAGCCACTCCTCGTCGGGACCGAACAGGTCGTCTCCCGTGCCGACGCGGCACTTCTTGCCGAGCGGGCCGTACGCCATGTCCTCGGGCTCGATGCGGTACCAGTTCTCATCGCCGTCCCACCTGATCGCGATGGAGTGCTCATACCGGCTGATCCGGATCTCGGGGGGTTCCATGCGCGGCAGCCTGCCAGACGGCACCGCCGGACTCCTGCCCAACAGCGCCGCCGACTCTCACGTGCGCCCGCGCGTAGACCCCTGCCAAAAATGACAAAACCCTCCCCGCGCACCCGCGCGTAAGTGGCTCCCGAAACTCCCGAAACGATGTCGCACCCGCACACCACGGCGTGCTCCTGGCCGTCGTCGTCGAGGCGCGCGACGTCGACCAGGCGGCGGCGCCCAGAGCTTCTGCAGCGGCCAGGAGCACCGCCCGCTCGAGGACGCCCGCACCAGGGGTGGCGCATCCTGCTGGGCTCGTTCGCTGCGGCGACCACCGTGGTGGTCGGCCACCACGACGGCGGCTCGGCGCATACCGGTACGGCTCAGCGCGGCACCCCGGCGCGGGCCGGGCCCGCAGTCGCCCGCCGTGTCTTGGGCCCGTACGGCGCCGGTCTTTTTTGTACGGGTGTACGTGCCCCTGCGAGCAGGCGCGGCCGTGCCGGGCGGCCACGGTAAAGGTGCCGATCCCCGGTCAAGGAGCGTTGCCCGTCACCGGTTCGGCCTCGCGCGCACGCACACGTAAGGCGGCCCCGAAACGCTCAAAACCCGTCCAGTGCCCCGCCGCCGAGGCGGGTGGTGGCGAGCTGGCCAGTCGGACGCGAACCAGTCTCCGCCCCTCGCACCGGCGCCGCGATCCTTGCTCTTGCCGGTCCCGCCGAAGGCCTCGCGCGTGCGCGTAGGGCGCTCCGAAAACTCCGAAAATCCCGGTGTCGTGTCCCATCCCGGCGCATGGCCCGGCCGCGGCCGCACCCCTCGTGAGCTGCCCGTAGAGCGTTAACTCCGCTTTATCTACTAACTTGCTCCGGGATGATCATGGAAAGTCGGCGGCGACCGTCACTCTGGACTGATGCCTGAAGGAGCGGCGAAGGCCTCGCGCATGCGCGTAAGGCACTCCGAAAACCCCTAGCTCTTCTGCCCTCGCTCGCCCCGGCCTGGGGCCAGATCAAGCCGTCAGCGCCGCCCGCGGGCAAGTCCCCTACGGCGGTTGCCCGGGTCGGTGGCCGCGGGGGACTTGCGGGCGGGCAAGCGACGGCTACGCTTCCTGGCCCGGCCGGGGCGCAGCGCTCCGGCGAAGGTCCTCAGTGCGGGTCTTGAAGTCTCGGTAGTACGGGGTTGAGGAACCTGGGGACAGCCGTTGGCGCTGAGAAGGATCATGAATCTCGGTTCGGTGGGCATACCGGACAGAACTACGACTCTGTCCGGTCACGCGGCGGCGTCATCCCAGCCCAACGCTCCGTACTGGTTCCCCCGCTGATTCGGTCTCGTGGACCGCTCGGCAGCAGAGCGCCGAAACCTGCCCTCTCCGAACGGCACAACAGACCGTGTTGCATCGGCCATTGCCCCTTTCCGGCTTACTTGGTCTGCCCTCCGAGCAGGGACAACACCACAAGATCGTTCTCGGCGCCAACGGCTGTTCTCAGGTTCCTCAACCCCGTAGTAGGCGCACTCGGCGGTGTGCGCTGTTTGGACGAGCACGCCGTTGTCGTTCCATATGAGGATGGAGGCCAGGCTCTTCCCAAGGTCGTCATAGCCGCCGGTCGCCTCGCAGATCGGGCACAGGCGAACCGGCGGAGCAGGCTCGTCGGCGGTCACTCCTTCACCCTCACTGCCCGGCCCTTCTTCCGCAAGGCCTCGCACGCGCGCGTAGGGGTGTCGTGAAAGTCGTGAAAGTCCGCCGCCCGCCCATCCGAGCAACGCGGTCGGCGGGCATCGCGTGCGCGCGTAGGGATCCTGGCGAAACTGGCGGAACCCACCACCGTGTTCCTCACGCGCGTGTGCGCGCGAATGCCTCGCGAAACTCGCGAAACTCTCCCCGGGAGCGGAGTCAGGCCGTGGTGTTCGCGGGGCCGTCTCCGCCGTCCGCAGGCGCGTCCTGCTCCGTGGTGGGGAACAGCTCCAGCTGCTCGCCGGGCGGCTCGTGCCCGGTGAGCTTCAGGCACCGGCGGCACGTCACCGGCCCGCGGTCCGGATGGGCCGCACCCGGATCCCACCCGCTGACACCCACTTGGCACGCGGGGCCGGGCATCCGTTCCTCGGCGAACCAGCGAGTCATGGCCACCTCGTGAACGATGCCCGACGACCGGACCCGAAGGTTGGAGCCGTCAGCGTAGGCGGAGCGCGCCGCAGCGGCGATCACAGCGAGCGCCGCATACACCTCCGGCGTCTCCGACGCGGTCACAGGCCCACTCCGCGCATCGGGTTGTCGCGCCATTTGTCGGCGGTGCGGATGTAGCCGTGCACCACCGGGGATTTCTCCGACCACCGGCCGTGCCGGGCGATCGCCGAGACCGGCGCCCCGGCCTTGGCCGCGGCGGTGGCGCCGCCGGCGCGCAGCGAGTGCGCACTGAACGTCTCGGCGTTGGGCAGCCCGGCCCGTACGGCGGCGCGGCGCACCAGCAGGTTCAGCCCGTGCCCGCTCATCCGCGTCACGGCCTTGCCTGCGGCCCCGGTGGTGCCGGTGAGGCGGCCGTGCCGGTCGACGCCGCGCAGCAGCGGCCCGCTCGTGACGCCGTACTCGGCCAGGGCGGCGATCCAGGCCTGCACCACCCGGACCGGGCAGGTCTCGGAGTGCGAGCCGTAGGGCAGCGGCACGGTCTCGCCGAGCGCGTCCTGGTCGGTCTTGGACCGGCCGATGAACACCTCCAGCCCGTCCGCCGTGAGAGCGACGTCACCGATGTCGAGCGCGGCCAGCTCCGAGCGACGACCCATCAACGCGAACCCCAGCACCAGCGCGGCCCGGTCGCGCAGGCCCGCCAGGGTGTCGGGCGCGGTGGCGTCCAGCATCCGGCGCAACGCGTCGAGTTCGGCCGGGGGTGCCTTGCGGGCGCGCTTCCCGGCGTCGGCCTGCTGGCGGCGGTAGGCACGCAGCGCCAGCCGGGCCGGCCGGGCGTCCGCGGTGGTTCCGGCGAGCTTGTGCCGGGACTGGATGCACGCCAGCGCCCGCTCCACGGTCGACGGCGCGGGCAACCTGCCGGTGCGGGTGGGGGTGGCGGCCAGGTGGGTGACGTACTCGGCCAGCGTCTCGGCGGTGGCCGGCAGCGGCGTACGGCCGTGGGTGGCGCACCAGGTGGTGAACGCACTCCAGTCGCGGGCGTAGGCGCGGCCGGTGGTGGTGGCGAACCCGTCGGCGACCCGGGCGCGCGCGGCCGCCGACAGCGCCCGGTCGGCGTCGCCTTCGGGGCGCTCGTCCGGGACGGGCGGGCCATACCCGCCGGAGGGCCGGGCGGGCAGCACGCTCCCCGTGAGCAGATCCGGCCCGGGGGCCGGTTCAGGGGTGAGGGGGATGAGCACCGGTCCTCCGCAGGTCGGGGTGATCATGGATTCTGGGTTGCGATAAGGCATATTATCGCAACCCAGATTGGAGACGGAGGGAACCGACACGCCCCGGCGTCGACCGGCCCGCGCCGACACGCGACGCCATACCGCCGTGGCGACCGTGCCGGGCAGGCCGTGCCAGTGTGGTCAGCGAAATGTCCGGCGCTCGCCGCGGCGATCCCCGCGCGGCGCGGGGTTTGCGCCTCCTACGACCGAGCGGTGTTGTCATCCCTCATGTGTTGGCGCTCACCAACGGTGCGAGGGCTCGCGGGATGTAAGGGTTTCCGCAGCCTTTCGCAGGGTTGCCCTGCTCGCCGGGGCGCGTCGGCGGCCGCCGGTTGAACTCCATACCGGGCGCCGAGGCGGGCGGGGCGGCCTTTAGGCTGTGCGCTCATGCGCGGCCCCCGCCCCCCGGGAGGGTTGAGCAACAAGACGGCGGGGAAGGGTGATCGGCGCGCAAAGGCCCCAGGCCAAACCTCCTCCTTTGGTGTCAGGGTGCCTGCGATCTCGATAAAGCGGGCATCTGGCGCCACAAGGCGGCCTAGCCTGGGGCCTTGCACTACCCGTGCGTCACGCCTGGACTGTCATCCAGCGGCTATCTGAAGAAGGCCAGGCACGCGGCGGCAACCGCGATGACAACGCACAGGCGGATGGTCCGGGGTGTGCTGTCGACACACTCCCGGACCGTCCGCGCGATCTCCCCGATCCAGGAGGGGACCTCCGGCTCGGGCAGGCGCTCCCGCGCAGGGGGCGGCGCCTCCTCCGGGTCGGGAGGGGCGGGTGAGGTGGTGCTCATCGAGTTCCTTTCGCTGTAATCGTTGAATATGAACTTTTCGCCGTATATACGGCGAAAGGCCCGCCGGGTCCTGTTTCCACACGTGGAGGACCATGGCGAGCCTGGGCAACGCGTCCGGAAAACGGCACAAGGCAGCGCAGCACGCAGGCCCGGTCCCACTTCCGGAGTTGTTCGATCACACTCAACAGTCACGGGTCAGGCTGCGCAACCGATTCCGCACACTCCGCGACAGCTCACCCTTCGTGACTGAAGGGTTACATAATGAGAGATTCGGCGATTCCCCGGCCCCGCCTGCCGACATAAGCCCTGAGCTGCACCGATACCCCGTCACGACGAAAAAAGAAGGCACAGCACGTCCTCGCGGCCCGTGAAGCGCGGATTACGACCAGAGCAACAATTCAGCTTCCCGAACCACTGGCCGACGCCAGGCCGACGCCCGGCAGGCGCGTGAAGTGTCTCCCTGTGGTCACCGGGTGCGACGTTACGCTTACCGGTGAATGCTCCGCGTCAGGAGCCCGGCCTGGGAAGGACGGCGCGCATGGGGACCCACGAAGGCAAGCCCTCGGAAGATGAGGAGTTCGCCCCTGCCGAGCTGACGCCGGCGCAGCTGGACGGCGATGCACCGCCTGGCCAGCACGAGAAACCGGCGAAGTGACCGTCGTGCGGGCAGGGCAGCAAGAACTTCGTGATCTCCTGCTGGAGACGGGGGCGCTGTCTGACGACTGGGTGGCGGCCTACGAGGCGGTTGCTCGGGAGCTGTTCCTGCCCGAGGTGATCTGGCCCGACGACGGCCGCACGGTCACCGTCTCCAAGACTGACGATCCCGAGGAGTGGCGGCGGTGGGCTTACACGAACGTTCCCATCGCCACCCAGTGGGACGACGGCCACCACACCGGCACCGCCCCCGGCACGCTGGCCAGCAGCTCCAGCTCCGCGCCCAGCGTCGTGTTCACGATGCTCGCCGCCCTGTCGGTGGCCGACGGCGCGAAGGTGCTGGAAGTGGGCACGGGGACCGGCTGGTGCGCTGCCTTGCTGTCGGCCCGCCTTGGCGAGTCGAACGTCGTCTCCGTCGAGGTCGACCAGGCGGTGGCCGAGGTCGCGCGCAAGGCACTGGCGGATGCCGGGTGGCATCCGCAGGTCGTCGTCGGTGACGGCCTGCTCGGCTGGCCGGACCGGGCGCCGTACGACCGGGTGCTGGTGACTGCCGGGGTTCGGGAGGTTCCTCACACCTGGATCGAGCAGACCCGGCCCGGCGGGGTGATCGTGCTGCCCTGGGGCACCCGCTACAGCGGGCAGAACGCCGTCGTGCGCCTGGTCGTGGCCGACGACGGCACCGCGAGCGGGCGCTTCAGTGGCGCCACCCGGTTCATGCACGTGCGCTCCCAGCGCGGCACCTGGCCCCGCCACCGCGACTACCTGCCCGGCGGAGGCTGGCCCGAGGG
Source organism: Streptosporangium sp. NPDC051022 (assembly GCF_040683035.1). Lineage (NCBI taxonomy): Bacteria > Bacillati > Actinomycetota > Actinomycetes > Streptosporangiales > Streptosporangiaceae > Streptosporangium > Streptosporangium sp. NPDC051022. The sequence goes on from NZ_JBFBCF010000030.1 coordinate 12,759, forward strand.
CACCCGCCGCTCGACCACCGCGCTCACTCAGGACGAGGTCCTTTCCGACGACTCCTACGCGGCGGTGGAGTTCGTGTTCGGCCTGCTGCTGCCCGAGTGCGTCTACACCTACGGCCGCAGCCCGCGCGGCACCATGACGATGTGGCTGTACGGCCTGGGCGACCGGTCCTGGGCCGCGGCCTACTTCGACGAGGACGACCCCGCCGCCTCGCGGGTCTACCAGGGCGGGCCGCGTAGCCTGTGGGACGAGGTCGAAGCCGCCCACCGCTGGTGGAGCGAGCACGGCCGACCAGGGCATGAGGAGTTCGGGCTGACCATCACCGCCGACGGCCGTCAGCAGGTATGGCTGGGCGAACCGTCCGCGCTCGTGCCGCAGGCCGTTCCCGCCCGCTGAGCGACGAGCGCCCCGGAGAAACCCTATGAGCAACGACGCCAGGTCCCACGCTCAAGTCTGTACGGGTCCCCATCAGGTAGGGCGGCAGCCGGGGGCGGGTCACGTCGAGGGATGGTGCCACGTGGATGAGGCCGCGTTCTTGTCTCGGGCCAACTGCGATGACGCCGTCCGCGCCTACCACGCCTATCACGAGGCCGAGCAGGACACCGCCGTCGTGCAGAAGATCGGGCGCGGTCAAAACCGCACCGCCTACCTGGTCGGCGGAATTGTCTACAAGATGGATGGGTGGCCGCCGGAGAACGTGCACGACCATCAGATCCTGCAAAGGGCCCGCCGCGCCGGGATGCCGTGGGCGCCGCCGTCCGCGCTGTTTGAGCTGGAGGACAGCAACGGCCGCAAGGAGTACGTCATGGCCATGCCGTACTTCGTCAACGACGGCAGCGCCCCCGACCCCGAGGCGATGGCGCTCATGCGTGCGCAGACCAACAACCAGCCCGGTGATACGAACTACCGAGTTGTCGAGGGGAAGCCCATCGTGATCGACGCCGGTGACATCGAGAAGGACGACCTCGGCTTCTGCCAGAGGCCGACCGCAGTCGATGGTGACGGTCAGCCCACTGCCACGTGCCGGGCTCCGGCCGCGGTGGTGCGGTTCGGCCACCGGGTGCGGCTGCTCTGTGCTGCCTGCGCTTCCACGCAGGGCCGGTAACCAGCCTGTTCTGAGCCACCACGGCGGCGCTGACCTTCCCTCGGCTGCACGAGCCCGGGAAGGGGGCAGCTTGGCGGCGGCCGCGCCGAGGCGCTCACGGCCGGGCTGGGCCTCCTGGGGTGGCTCCGGAAAAAGTTTGCATTCTGAGACGACGAACATTCGAGGGGACGGCGGTCTGGAACATCTGGCCCTGTGCGGAGAAGGTACGGGGGCCACCATGCTTGTACCTCGGTCAGGGGTGGGGCGGCGGGGCGAGGCCGAGCAGGGCGGCGAGCTTGGCCGTGGGGATCCGGATCGCTCGGCCGACGCGGAAGGACGGGATGTCGCCGCGGTGCACGGCGTCGTAGGCGGCGTCGCGGTGGACCCCGAGGACTTCGGCGGCCTCGGTGACGGTCATGGTGGCTCGATCGGGCAGCGCGTTGCTCATGGGGCCGATGCTTACCGAAAACGACGGCTTAGCGCAGCTTCCGGCCGCCGCAGGCCGATCCCGTCCGAGGTTCGGCCAGGTCGGAACGTACGCCAGCAGAGGAGTTGGCGGGAAAGCCAGCCTTTTAGCCAGCGGAAACGACGGCGAGAAGAACGCGGTGTGAGCAGGCGCGGCGCGGCGGGATTGTCCCTTGCCTGAGCCCGTGCGTTACAGCACAGCCCGCAGGGTGGTGCCGTCCCAGTACAGGTGGAGGGCGTTTGTCCAGGCTGGTGGATAGTTCGGCAGTGGAACGGCTTCGGGGACGGAGGGGCCAGGGAGAGGTTCCCCGCTGGCGCCATTGACCCAACTGGTGGTGAGGGGGGTGGGAGTCCAGGTGGGGTCGCCGATGAGGACTGCGGCTATGTTTTGCGGCTGGAAGACGAGCACACCGCCGGGAGTGGGAATGCGCCATTCGCGTTCCCAACTGAAGTCCATCAGCCGCTGCCCGTCGTTGCGGATCGGGTTGCCCCAGACCCTCACCTCGGGAGGCCAGGTCTCGTGGACTGCTTCGGGTGGGTAGGCGATACCGCCGCCTCCGGCCGCGATCACATCGGCGCGCCGGAACAGCACGCCCCAGGGCGCCATCCCCCGGTCGGTCAGCATGTGCAGCAGGTGCGGGCCGGGACTTTCCGACAGGCACACCGCCGGGGTGCTGGCGCGAAACGGGACGAATCCGCGGAGCGTCCGCGTGGAGAGGATCATGTCCAGTCGCTGCTGCGGCGTCATGGTCCTGATCTCGGCGGGGACCCCCGGGGTCGCCTTTGAGAACGCCCTGCGGCCGCAAAAGTGGATGAGAAGATCGCTTTGGCCCGGGCCGGTTGGCATGAGAAGTGGCGGCAACACGACAGCAGCAGGTTCCGACATGCCCCCTATGTTCTCCTGCCAAACAGCCCGTTGTTACGCCCTCCAGCGCGCCCATCACGCTGAAGCGAGTCATCCGTCTCGTCGGCCAGCTTCTACCCCCAGCTGGTCTGCCCCTGGCCCGCTGGCGGGAGAAAGAGTCTTCCTGCCACGGGCACAAGGGCTGGAGCCGGATCAGGTGATACGTCGGGCCAGGTCCTGGACCGCTCCCCGGCCGGTCAGCTCCACCTGCGCTTCCATGGTGCGCATCAACCGCCCGAAGATGGTCGGGTCCTTGGCCACGATCCGGTCGGCCAGCTGCTTGACCGCCTCTGCGCCGGTCATCGCGACATGCCCTTCCATTTCCCGCAGCATCCTGGCCGTCAGAAGCGGATCGTTGGCGACGATCTGGTCGGCCAGCTCGCGGACACGCTCGCGGACCACCTGCGCGACGTGGCCCTCCATCTGCTGCTGAAGCCGCACGGCCACCATGCTCGGCAGCGGCTGGCCGACCACGGCGGACTGCCTCGGTGTTGGCGACGACACCGAAGGCCTGCGGTTGAGTTCTTCGCGCAGCGCGGCCAGTTCGGCGGCCTGTGTCGCCAGGGCCTGTTGCAGTTGGGTGATGGATTCACGCAGCTCGGCCACCTCGCTGGGCCGGGGGGCTGGCGCTCGGGATTCGGCCAACGCGACCGCTTCCCAGGCCACCTCCCACTGGGCGAGCTCGGCGCCCGTAGCGCCGAGCTCGTGGACCAGAGCCAGGGTGAAGCTCTTGCCTGGCAGCCTCTCTCCCCGCAGTGCCCGCGAGATCGTGCTGCGGCTCAGCGGCAGCTTGTGGTGCCTGGTCTGCTCTTGCAGCAGACGATGGGACGGCTGGCCGGCTCGGATCCACAACAGCTTCAGGGCTGCGGCCAGATCGGGCACGGTGGCGATGGCCGCCACATCGAGGAGAGCGGGAGCAGCGGCGGCGTTCGCGGTGCTGTCGGGTAGTAGCGACATGTCCTGCCCTTCGAGCCGTACGACTGAATCCCACGGCTCACCCTAGAGCAGCTGGCCCAGATTGGCTCACGAGTGTGGGACGCAGGCGGGAGGCTGTCTCCGTCCGGGCCGCGCTGGCTCGTAATTGGCCTGCGATCGGCCCACTGTCTGGTTGGACAGGACTGGACTCGGCTGTGCTGAAGGCGTAGCAGCAGACGCCGCGAGCGCGACCAGCGCGTTCGCTCCGAGTCGAAAGAACAGCCCATGCAAACCCATGACCTCCTGGCCAGCCTCGATCTCCTGAGGGGCCTGGTGGAGCTGACCACGGCGGGCGTTGGCCTGTACGGCGGCCTCGTCCTGGCACTTGGTGCCCGCTCGCGTGCCCGAGGCGGTGACCACAATCGGACCGCACCGTCGCAAACCATGCAGGACACCAACGATCACGCCAGCGACGACCACGGGGCCGATGACCCGGGCCTTCCAGCGTGAGCGCACACTCGTAGCAGACGCGCCGGAACATGGCCACAGGGCGTGCTCCAGCGACTCATGCTCAGGCTGGAAGAAGCTTCAACTTGCCGCGGTCGGCGAGCGGGACGGGGCGTGGCTTCGCCGAGAGGCGCGAACAGGGCGCCGAGCTTGCTCACCGGCGCAGGGACGATGCGGTTGGGACGAGGTCGAGGCTGCCCACCGGTGGTGGAGCGAGCAGGGACGGCCGGGGCACGAGGGGTTCGGGCTGACCGTCACCGCCGCCGGCCGCCAGCAGGTGTGGCTGGGGGAGCCGTCGGTGCTCGTGCCGCAGACCGTGGTCGTGCGCTGAAGCGCCGCGCTGATCGCCGGGGTTTCTACGCTCGGTGCTCAGCAAGGGCGAGAGTTAGGGTCAGGTCGTGGTCGCCGTACTGGTCAACGGACTGCCCGGCTCAGGCAAGACGACACTCGCCAAGGCCCTGGCCATCGAGCTGGGGCTTCCTCTGTTCAGCAAGGACGCCATCAAGGAGACGCTGGCGGAGAACCTCGGCGCGGCCTGGCCCGGCGACTGTCCTCCTGGGCAGTGGAGCAGCCTTCTCGGCCGGGCCGCCGCAGAGACGCTGTGGACGCTGCTCGCCGACGCCCGCGGCCACGCGGTGCTGGAAAGCCCCTGGCTGGCCCCGCTACGTCCCGTCGTGGCCGCGGGCCTTCACCGCGCGGGGGTGAAGGTGGCCGATGTGCGTGAGGTGTGGTGCGAGGTGCCGGTGCAGGTCGCGCGAGACCGCTTCACCGCCCGCCTGGCCGATCGGCACACCGTCCACGCTGAAAGCAACGGCACCTCCGACGGGGCCTGGCGGCGGTGGGCGCAAGACGCCGAACCGCTCGCCCTGGGGACGGTGCACCGCGTCAACACCACGCGGCCGGTCGACGTGACAGCGCTCGCTCTCCTCATCGGCGCAGAAGGCAGCCGGGACGCAGTCGGTTCGGCATGACCGTTTCTCCCAACGGGCAGCAGGTGTGGCTGCACGAGCCGAGCCGGACCATCGGCTGACCCGCCTGGTGTTCGCGGCCAGCCTTTCCGCAGGCGAAAAAGCTGGCTTTTCCGCCTGCGGAAAGGCTGGCGAGAGGCGCTAACGGACGGACTGCACTGGTCAGCTGGTTTCCGGGAAAGGGCGGCCTTTCCGGGCTGCTCCCAGCTGTGCGCGGGTCAGGACCGTGCCCTTGGGCCATGACTGCTGCGTAAGTTCCGTCAGCCCCTTCGGGGGTTGAGGGGTGTAACCGTCGGGAGCCGGAGCGGTGATGTCATCCAGGAGCCGGTCGGCCAGCATTGCGAGGATCGAGGGGCCTGATCCCCGATACCCCCATGTCGGCCCGTATGGGTGGGCTTGGGGGGCGGGGTAGAGGGTGCCGTCTTCGGTGCGTACCCAGACAGGGCCTTCCAGGATCAGTTCGGCCAACGGTGCGGTCGTGGGCAACCGGTAGGGAACAGCGGTGCGGTACTTGATCTGTCCTCGTTCTTCCTGGCGGAGCACGGGTGCGTCAGTCTGTGGGTCCCGCAGCGGCTCGCCTTCCTGATCCCGCTGATCCAGCAGTTCAAACGCAGCGGTCCGATTGGCCGGCACTAGCCGCCCGGCCCACTCAGCGCCCAGCGGGGTGTCCGGGTCAATGACTTCGATCATGTTCCATGGGAAGTCCTCTCCTCCGTCCCACTGCAACGCTTCGCGGACGCAGGCGACGGCCAGGTCATCGGCGCGAGCCAGGATCTCCAGCCATCCCGCACGCCGGATGTCTGGGGCCAGGTCGTCCTTCTTGGCGGCCGGTACGGCAAGCGGTGTGGCGGCGACTGTCACCGTCGCCGCGGTGGTGTGTTCCTCCAGGATTTTCAAGTCGTCTGTGGCCGTCTCGGTGGCGCGGTGTTGCCAGGTCTGGACCAGGTTCACCAGTGTCTGCCGGGCGGGGCTGCCTTCATCGACGATCACGGCCAGGCGCAGTATCGGTGTGGGGTCCGAGTCGGGAATGGCTGCGGCCACCACTGGTGCGTCGCCAGGGCGCCAGGTGTTCATCAGGTCGGGGATGCGCAGGCGCGACGGCCAGAACGGCGCCGGTATGCCGATCACGTTCGACAGGGCCGGCCAGGGCATCTCGTAGACGGGCTGGGCCGGGGCGGCGGGCAGTACACCGAACAGCGCTGGGCCGTCGATGCCGTAGTCGCCGCCGACCATGGTGATCGCGGCGGCGTCGGGCAGGTGCTTGGCCAGTTCGGTCAGGTCGCGCTCGTAGGTGGAGGCGTCGAAGTCCCAGTGCCACAGCATCCAGACCGGTCCGGCGCTGGTGTGCCAGCCCAAGGCCGTGGCCCTGTTATCGATCGTCTCGGCGCCCAGGTAGCGGGATTGGACCGTGGGGGGCCGCCAGTGGTGGAGGGGGACACGGCCGAGCAGGTCACGGTCGGCCGCCGCCCAGGCGTAGAGACTACGGCGGTGCCAGTACGGCTGGCCGGTGGAGTCGTGTCCGGCCGGTTGCGCGAAGACTCCTTGTTTGATCATGCGCCGTACGTGCCGCCACGGCACGTTCAGCAATCTGGCGCACTTGGCCATGCTCAGCTGCTCGGGTTCAGGTCCGTTCCCCTGGCTCATGGCGTCACGGTAAACGGGATCACCGAGGTCTCCGCGGCCGTGGCCGATTCCGGCCACCCGGGCTACGATCCGGTAGAGACATAAGGGATCTACTAGGTAAAGCAAACAGCTCTGCACACCGCGACAGCTACAGCGCTGTCGAAAAGGCCAGCGTTTCCGCCAGCGGAAAGGCTGGCTGAAGGATGGGGACGAAGGTGCTGGTCAGGCGCGGGCTTTGAAGACCATGGAGCGGATCGCGATGGCCAGCTCGCCGGGGTCGGCGATGGGCCGTACCTCCTCGACGGTGGAGCCGTCGCGCCGCACGATGCGGACGGTGAACTCCCGGTCGGTCTCGTCGAGGTAGATCGTGCCGCCCCGCTTGGTGGTGATGGCCTGTCCCGGGGCCTGCGGGAGCTGGAACATGCCGAACGGCCGGAGATACTCCTGGACCTGCGATGTCAGCGTGCCGTGCATCCCGACCTCCTACATCCGGTCTTCAAGGGTAAGCCAGCGGATCGCCTCGGCCACGTCGTTGCCGGTGTAGACGACCCGCTCGTCCAGCGGGAGCGTGACCCAGTAGACGTCCGGTTGGGCCATGAAGGCCACCCCGGCGACCTGGCCGTCGTCGACGCTGTAGACGATCAGGTCTCGGCGGCCGGGCTCGGAGACCGCGGTGAGCACCACGTAGTCGACGCCGTCGACGGTGATCGAGCGGCGGTCTTGTACCTCGTCGAACGTCAGCATGACGACGTGCGGTCCTTCCGGGCCTGCGGGGCGGGTTCTCACGGCTGTCGCGGCTTTGTGCGTCTTCTGCCAGCGAGGTTGCCTGCGAAACAGCCATCGTTTCCGCTGGCGAAAACGATGGCTGAAAGGCTGGCGAGCGGGCCGTGTTGGCCGCTCTGCCGAGGCCGGTGGCCGACCGCCTTCAGGCACGGCGGATGGGGAAGTCGCTGCTGTTGGCCGGGCGGATGTAGCCGGGCGGGCCGTAGGAAGGCCACAGCCGGTAGGCGCAGTTGTAGCAGTTGGTGTGCAGGTGCCACTCGGCGGTCTTGGTCTTCACCGTGGCGTGCTCGGGGATGTCGGACCCGCACGCGGTGCGGACGCCGTCCACGCTCACGTGCACTTTCACTTGAGCGCGCTGTTCGGTCTCGGTGAAGCGGCCTTCGACGCGGCGCCACACGGGCCTGGTCCAGGTGACGATCGTCATCACCACCGGCTCGCGCTCAGCGGAATCGGCGAGACCGGGCCCGGCCGCGGAGGCGGGGTGAGGGACCAGCGGGAAGGCCAGGCGCACGTCGTGCAGCTCGGTTCGCCAGCGATCGCCTGCGAACGTCTGGACCCACCATCCGGCCGGGGCCGTGACGTTCCCGGGGCGCAGGCCTGCGGCGAGGAGCTGCCCGGTGGACTTGAGGTGCTCGGGGACGATGTCTTGGTAGGTGGGTAGGTCGCGGGTCAGCGTGTGCTCCTCAGTGGGCGGCGACTCCGCCCTTACATCGTAGATTCACCTGTACGGCGCCCTGAGAGCCCCGTACAGACCCGAACAGACGTTCCCTAGAGAGGAGGGCCCGGAAGGGGGCTCGTCGTTTCTGAAGCGATCTAGGAACGTTCCGAGCCTGAGCGGCGGGCGGCCAGCTCATCGCCGTCCGCCTCTATGCGCTCCAGCCGGGTACGGATCTCGCCCAGGCGCTCGTCGACCTGCTGGCGCAGCTGCTCCAGCGTGGTGGTCGTTTCAGGGGCGGTGGGCTGGTGGACGTGCACCGTGGGGCGGCGGCCGACGCCGCGGAAGGCGAGAATCGACAGCACCGCCCAGTACAGGACAGCGACGCCCGCGGCGAGCAGCTGCCCGGTGGCCGGGCTGGCGCTGTAGACCATCGCGACCGTCCCGACGCCGTACAGCACCCAGGCCAGGCGGGCGCCCCAGGAACGTGCCAGCCAGCAAAGCAGCCACAGCACCGGCCCGGTCAGTGCCCAGGCCGACCAGATGCCCTCGGCGGCGGCGGGCAGGCCGGCGGCGTGGGCGGTGATGTAGTCGTGGACGGGTTTGGTGACGATCTCGGTGAGCTGCCAGTCGGCCACCCGCTCCAGCGCCCACCCCAGGCCGGTGGCCGCGAGTTGGGCCGTTCCCACGGTCAGGGCGCCCAGCACCGAGATGACCATCCAGGCCGTCACGATCACGGCGGCGGCCACCACCACGGCGCAGGCCACGTTGATCGCGTTCTTCGCGATCTCGGCGTGGCGGGGGTCGTCGTCGAACCTGTCGCGGGCCCAGGCCTGGAGTTGCTGGTATTGGTCAGCGATCCAGTCGGCTGCGTCCACAAGCATGCGGGTCTCCTTCGAGGGGGCAGAGCAGCACAGCCCTCGATCGTCTCCCGCTTTCGGGGACCGTGCCCGGCGTTGGCCGTACCTGGCCCGAGTAGGCCACCGCCTTCCCCTCGTGCGTGCTCACGATTCCGTGACCCGGGCGAAGTGTCCGTTCAACGTCACCGTCCCGTGTTTGTCGAATGTGGCATCAGCCTGGTCGTAGACGACCAGGTCCATCGTGTTGCCATTCGGCCGGGACACGGTGATCACCTTGTCGGCGAACTGCTCGATGGGCTCGCTGACATCCAGCCGAGTCGGCCTTTGGTCCTTACGCCTACGCAGCTCCGCCCAGGATGTCGACAACCACGAGGTCACGATGATCGGCGTCCGGGTCCGCGAGGCGAGGTTCTTCAGCGCATACAGGACGCCGTCCTCGTCGCGCGGGTCCTCCTGGCGGCGCTCGGCGGCGAGGACCGCCTGAAGGTGGTCGACGAACACCACCGGGCGTTGTTCTCGCTCGGTGGTGATCTGCTGCCTCCGCTGGGTCGTGATGAGGCGCTCCAGGCGCGGCAGAGTGATGTTCACCTCGCCGTGAACGTCGAAGTCGGCCGCGTCCAGGCGTGCGGTGGCCTCGTTGAGGCGGTCGCGTTGCCCGTTCGTCAGGTCCAGACGCTCCACTTCGTGGACGGCCAGCTCGGCGACGCCGGCCAGCAACCGGGAGCGCAGGGTCTTGGCCGGGTACTCGGCCGAGATGTAGACCGTCGGCAGGCCCAGGTTCAGCGCCACGTGCCTGGCCATGGTCATCAGCAGTGCGCTCTTAATCGCTCGCAGGGTGCAGGGCCCGGTTGGCGAAGGACCGGGCCCCTCCGGACGCGGCCGTGACACGTAGGCAAGGGGTCAGGACTCGGGGGCCATGTCGACGACGCGGGAGTAGTGCCCCTGAAAGGCCGCGTGGATGGTGGCTGTGGGCCCGTTGCGGTTCTTGCCGACGATGATCTCCATCTCTCCGGCCCGGGGGGTGTCCTTGTCGTAGACGTCCTCGCGGTGCAGCAGGATCACGACGTCCGCGTCCTGCTCCAGGGCGCCGCTCTCGCGAAGGTCGGAGACGGCGGGCTTCTTGTCCTGGCGCTGCTCGGGGTTGCGGTTGAGCTGCGACAGCATGATCACCGGGAGGCCGAACTCCTTGGCGATGAGCTTGAGGCCGCGCGACAGCTCCGACACCTGGACCTGGCGGTTCTCCGCCTTGGAGGTGGAGTTCATGAGCTGGAGGTAGTCGACGACGAGCATCCGCGGGGGCTCCACGTCCGTGCGCCGCTGCATCCTGCGCAGCGAAGCCCGGATGGAAGTCAGCGTGACGTTCGGCGCGGCGTCGATGACCAAGGGCGCGCTCGAGACGCGATCCATGATCTTGGTGACCTTCTCCCAGTTCTCCGGGGTCATCCGGTCCTTGCGCAAGAGGTGCTGCCCCACTTGGGCCTCAGCGGCCACGATGCGCTTGACCAGCTCCATCAGGCTCATCTCCAGCGAGGCGAAGAACACCGGCGCCCGGTGCTTGATCGCCGCCGCACGGGCGATGTCGGCGGCCACCACGGACTTGCCGACCGAAGGCCGGGCACCGACGACGATGAGCTGGCCGGGGCGGAACCCATCGAGCAGGTTGTCGAGGTCTACGTACGGGGCGGGGATCTTCTCTTCTTCGGCCGTGCCGTTCTCCAGCTCGTCGAAGAACTCCAGCAACGCCTCGCCGACCAGCGGGGGGTCGGTGGTGGTCTCCTCGTGGGAGACCAACTGGCGGTGAGCCTCCTCCAGGTAGGCGTCGACATCCTCGGAGTTGCCCTCTACCCCCATCTGGGCCAGGCGCTGACCGACCTCGACGAGGGCTCGCATGCGCGCCTCGCGATGCACGATCTTGGCGTAGTAACCGGCCTGGACCGCCACGGGGACGCCAGACACGAGCGTGTGCAGGTACGGGGCGCCACCGATCCGCGACAGGCCACCGCCGCTCATCAAGGCAGCCCCGACCGCGACCATGTCGTACGGCTCGCCCCGGCGGGACAGTGCCAAGACCGTCTCGTAGATGACCTGGTGCGCGGGCCGGTAGAAGTCTGCCGCGCGCAATAGCCGCGATACATCGTCGAGGGCCCGCGGCCACATCATCACCGCGCCGAGAACGGCCTGTTCGGCCGCGAGGTCGTGGCGCGGCTGGCGCACGGACGTCATTTCGTCCGCGAACGGCGTCTGGTCGATGCTCATCGCTGGTCTCTTCCGGAGGCAGGGGCAAGGTCGGGGTGGCAGGCCGGGCACTTCCGGGCGGTGAGGGTCTCGGGGTTCAGCAGGAGTCGGCTGTTGGGGTCGTCGGGGTCATGCTGCGGGTCATCGCACCGAGGACCGTAGGCCGAGGCGGGGTTTCGCAGCAGCAGTGAGTCGGCGGCCCGGGACCACCAGGGGCCGCTGTGGGAGAGACGACCGGGCGAAGTGCTGGCTGGGTCCTTCGCAACAAGGAGCATGGCCGCCCGGATCAACGCGGGGTTGTCTCGCTCGACGACTTCGGGGTGGGCCAGAGCTCTGCGGATCGCTGAAGGAGCCCATTCAGGCCGCAGCGCACGAACCTCCGCGACGAGGGTGCTTGTCTCCTCTGAAATCTCCTCCCCCTCCCTCGGGAGCGGCACCACATCTCCAGAGGTGTCTCCCGTGTGACGGGAGGGAGGGGAGGGGGGGGTGTTCTTGGAAGTACTTCTTCTTATGACCCCGCTGGAGCGGGGTACCTGACCCCGCTCCAGCGGGGTACGTACCCCGCTGGAGCGGGGTACGGTGCGACCTGCGCGAACAGCTTTTTCGTCAGGATTATCCGAATCCTGCTGAGCGACGTTGCCTGACTTATCCTGGTTGCTCCGTACCCCGCTGGAGCGGGGTACGGGCTGAGCTGCGGAAACGTCCTTCATCTTGCGCATCTGCTCGTACTCGTCGATGGTGCGCGGACCGGTGAAGTCGGCCGGGGGCTCGGTGTGGATGATGTAGACGTTCATCGCGTTCATGCCGTCGGGCGTGCGGTTACGGATGACGTCGATGGCGCCGACCTTCTCCAGCTCGCGGATGTAGGGGTCGACGGAGTCGTCCTTCTTGACACCGATCAACTCGGCCAGGACGCTCCGGGGAACCCGCTCGACTCGGGTGCCGCTGGCCCAGTAGTCCCGGTAGGCGTAGAGCGCTTCGTACACCGCGCGTGCCTTGACGGACGAGGCGAACATGATCCACAGCGGCATCTTGGAGTACGGCGCGGCTACCCGGCCGCTCGTGACCTCGAAGTACGGCTGGTCTTCGTTCCCGGGAGCGGCACCCCCGGGTGTGGAGGTGCTCTCGTCCGGAGGCTGCTGGTGTGTGCCGCGTGTGCGGTTGGGTACCCTCATGCGTGTGCTAGTTCTTTCCGTTTTTGCGGGCGGGAGGACTTCAGGGCCGGGAGCTGCGAACTCCCGGCCTTTTTCTTGCCCTTGTCCAGTTCTGTCAGGAAGCTTGTCAATTTCGGTGTAGCAGACCCATCGGGTTGACGTCTTGCCCTTATATGGGCCTTCGGGCCGATAGGCGGAGCGGGGCGAGCGGTTGGGCTGTGTCACGGTGCGGGTCCTATCACGCCTGGCGGTTTACCTCCTCTTGGCTGGTCACAGGCTTGTTAGGCCGGTGTCGGCTCAAGAAGGAGCGGGCAGGCGGAAGCGAAGCAGACCGGGTGCCATAACGTCTTGCCTCGCCGTGGAAGGCTCCTACATTTGGATCACCGCCACGGTTGCATCATCCGACTTCTTGAACCGGGGCCACTTCTTGCCTTCGGGATCATCTGCCTCGATCTGGCGCACGTGCCGGATCAGGCCTCGAGGACCGTGCTCCTGGAGGTAGTCGAGGCAGGTCTTCCAGTCCATCTCCCCGAACGTGTCGACGGCCCGGCTGGCGCCATCAGTAAAGATCGCAATCCGTTGTACGTCACTGACGGCGATCTTCCCTGTGTAGGCGTTGTCGGCAGCTTTTCGATCGGCTGCGGCTACCCAGTAGCCTCCCGGGACGTTTCGCCATCTCAACTGCTCGACTGACATCTGGGCGACAGCGGCCCTGTGCTCGGGAGTGCCGATCGCTTCCTCGCGAGTTCGGGCTGTCGCCTCCGGAGCGGCTTGTTCTACACGCGTATCGCAGATCACACACAGACCGTTGGCCCCGTCCACGACGATCGCGGTATCCGCCAGGACGAGGTAGTCCAGGACGTCGCCGTTTGTGCGGAGCATGGCCACGGCCGCCGCCGGCACCCCCGGAGTGGCCAGATTGCAGGTGTCCCGATGAAGATCGGCTACCTGATCGATGGCGTCGCCAAGGGCCGTGGCCATGTCCTTGTTCTCGTTCAGCAGCATCAGAAGCCGGCCGCCGAGATTTTGCGTGAACCATGTGACCGTGTGGTGACAGCCGGGCTCGGCTACGAGGGGCGCGGTTACTCCGTCAAGAACGATCACTGCTGTTGGACTGGCAGCGATCCAGTCCTCGTTCGGTCGTTCCGGAGAACCGCCCAGGGTCTCAAAGGCGATGTGCATCAGACCTCGTGCCTATAGATCGGGGTGATCCGCTCGCTGGAAACGATCTCCTGCGTCACCGGGTCGTACCGACACGAGATCAAAGTGGAAAAGCGGCGAGTCCGAACCTCGCGGTACAGCGACGGGAGCTCGTTTACGAGGTAGTGGACGACCCCCGCAGCACCGGCCGCGTGGATCCCGGCGATGTAGAGGAAAGTCCCCTTCCCATCGGGCCGAGGTAGGCGCCCGAAGTAAGCGATATCCCCAGGTTCGTCGGAATCCTCCGGGGACCGGTAGGTCTCTCCGGTTTCTCGGTCTACCAGGTGCCAGGCATCGTCCTTGGCGAATCCCAGACGGTCGTCTGCCTCCAGGACCTGCTGAATCAGGGGAGAGAGACGAGGGCCACAGATGACGACCAAACCTTCACGGTTCAAGTGGACAAGTCCCGGGGGCTTGATGACCTCGTAGGTGGAGCTCAGCCCCAAGTCCTCGACGAGCCGCCGGAGCTTGTCGTACGCCTCCAAATCACTCGTGGAGACCACCGGCCCTGGCTTTTCCTTTTCCGCCTCCAGCTTCCGGCCAACGGCCACGATCACAGGCTTAGCCTTCGCGCCGAAGAAGGCGCGCTCAGGCGCTGGCCCGCTGGTCAAGAGCTGGCTCATCCGGGAGCTGGTCAAGCCGATCAGCCGCCCGATCTCGTTCTGAGACCTACCTTCGCTGATCAACCCCTCAATTTCCTCGCGACGTACGCGCCCCAGTTCCGCGGTCAGGTGTTTTACCTCGTTGAGCGCTTCTCCGACGCGCTTGATCCGTTCGATCGGCTCTGCGGCATCGGTAACGCTGGCCACCACCTCGTCAATGTCGATGAACACCGAGGCCCTCCTCTCAGCTCAGCATGGTCAACACCGGAACACTAACACCCCTGAGCGAAACTGCGTAGAGCACTTGACGTGATCGCTCATAGGTCTTAGCGTCAGGTCCAGAACGCTAACACCCCTGAGTGATGGCGGACAGGGCGACATGCCCGCGTGCTTGAGAACTCAACAGTGGAAAGCCGACACAAGATCGGGACGGCGGCCGCGAACACGGTCGGCCGAATCGTCCCCAGCTCCCGCTACGGCAGGGAGTAACCCGACGGCGCCCAATTTCGGCAGCGAATCCGCCGGGAATTTCGCCAGCGGAAACGCTGGCCATCGAAACACCTGGTCAACGGCGCTTCCAGCGTCGAGCACAACCCCAGAAACGTTCAAGGCGCGCCCCTGGCAGGGGGCGCGCCTCTCGAACCTCTGGGCCGCCCTGGCAGGGGCGAACCCATCTCCCTTCGGTGTCACGAAAGGACTTCCCATGGTGTCATGCGTCACCATGCCGTCCGGTGCGCCCCCCGCGCCGGACGGTGAACAGGCTGCGTCCGCCGAGGCCTCCGCCCAGCTGGACCGGCTCTCCCGCCCGATGAACATCGCGGCCTCGGTATGCCCGCGCTGCCGTGCCGAGCTCGACGGAGGCCCGGTCCTCTTCCACTGCTCGACCTGCGGCCGCGCGGTATATGCCGCCGACCTCGACCTCGAGACCAGCGCCCGCCCGCTCGTTCCGGTGGTGACGGCGTGAGCGAGATCGTGAACGGCCTGCTCCTGCTGGCCAAGAACAACCCCGACCTCCCCTTGGCCGCCGTGCTCACCTACGCCCCGGCGATCAACCCCTACGCCGTCGAGCTGGCCGTAGAAGACGCGGATGGTGCCGAGGCGATGACCTATACCTTCTCCCGGGACCTGCTGGCCGCCGGTCTGCGTACGCCGGTCGGCGACGGAGATGTGCGGATCGGCCCGGTCGCGAACGACGACTGGCTGATCTTCAAGCTGACCCCGGAAGGCGGCGGCGAAGGCGACTCCTTCGAGGTATTCGCCCCGCGCGAGCAGGTAGTCACCTTCACCGCCCGCTCCTTCCGCAAGGTGCCCCCCGGCCGCGAAGACGAGTGGGTCGACTGGGACCGCGAGGTCGCCGGCCTGCTGGCCAGTACGGCGGCCCACCGGCGCGAGGTGCGGCTGTGGGAGGTCCACGGCTGGCGCATCCGCACCGGGAGCCTGGCCGACGCGCTCGACGACCCCGCCGCGGTGATTGTCGAGGCCCTCACCTCTTACGGCCCCACGATCACCTGGCGCACCTCCCGCACGACGCTGGCAGACCAGGCCGCCCGCGCCCGCGACGGGTGGGTCCGGCTGGAGGTACCCGGCGACGAGACGCTGCTGCTTCAGGCCGACGACGTGACCGCCTTCCTCGCCGCGAGGGGCGGTGTGGCATGAGCGCCGTCTCGCAGATCAGGACGCGGCACTTCCCGGGCCGCCTGGAGGCGGTCGGCCAGATTCGCTGGTTCGTTGCGGGCCTGGTCGACGGCCTGCCCCGCGCCTACGACATCACCTTGTGCGCCTCGGAGCTGGCGGCCAACGCCATCGAGCACACCGCTTCCGGCGAGGCCGGCGGCACCGTCGAGGTCCGCGTCGACCTGGCCCCGGCCGGACGACCCGGCGCCCTCACCCTCGCCGTCGTCGACCAGGGCCCGCCGCGCGTTCCCCATCCCCGCCGTCCGGCTGAGGAGTCCGGGCGGGGCCTGCTGCTCGTCGGCGAGCTCGTCGACGACATCTGCCGCACCGCCACGACGACCACCATCACCTTCGACCGCAAAAGGGAGGGGGCTTGAAGATCGCGCCCCTGTCGCCGAAACAGATCTCAGCGGCCGAGAGGACGCTGAACGCCGGAACATGGGCCATCACTGCTGGCGCCGTCCTGTTCAGCGTCCTGACCGTGACGCCGCTCGTGCAGCGGGTCACCCCGGACAGCTGGGACTGGACGGCGCCGATCCTGCCGCTCGTCGTGGACGCGGCCGTGGTCATCGTGATCCGGCTGGACTCGGCCGTGTCGCGGCTCGGGGGAAAAGGCGGGCCCTGGCCGGTCATCCTGCGCTGGCTCACCGGCCTGTTCACGGTCGGGCTGAACATCGGCGACAGCGTGTGGAAGAAGGACTTCGCCGGGGTCGCTGTTCACGCGGTCGCCCCGCTCCTGCTGATCGTGACCGCCGAAGCGGGTCTGGCCTACCGCCGGGCCATTGCCAAAGCACTCGACAGGATCGCGCGTGAACAGGAAGCAGAAGCAGAGAAGACGCGTGTTCACGCACGCCGTGAACGCGAGGCCCATGAACAGGCCGAGCGCGAGCGTGAACAGCGCGAGCGCGCCGAGCGTGAACGCGAGCAGGCACGGACCGAGCGCCTGGAGCGCGAGGCTCGAGAGCACGCCGCGAAGCTGGAGCGCGAGCAGCGGGACTACGAGGCCCGGATGGCTCGTGAGCAGCGCGAGTTCGAGGCGGAGCAGCGCCGCGAAGAGGCTGAGCGCATCGAGCGCGAGCAGGAGCGCGAACGCCAGGAACGCGAAGCCCGTGAACAGCGTGAGCGGGCTGAACGCGAGCGCCGTGAACGCGAAGAGCAGGAGCGCGCCGAGCGCGAACGCCAAGCGCGTGAACAGCAGGCGCGGGCGGCCCGTGAACGGGCCGAGGCAGCAGCCCGTGAACGCCGCGAACGTCAGACGGCGAACACCAACGGCGACACCGTGAACACCCGCAAGGTGGCTGCGGTGAACACCCCCGTGAAGGCGGTCGCGAACACCGACCGGCTCTCCGAGGAGGACGCCCGAGCGCTGATCGTGAACACCCCCGGTGCGAGCGTGCGCGACCTCGCGGACAAGACCGGCTGGTCGATCGGCTGGGTCTCCAAGGTCCGCAACGAGCAGCCCGAGAGCCAGAACCAGCCCGAGGACCAGGACCAGGAAGCCGACAAGGTCACCGCCGCGTAACGCAGTCCGGCACCACCAGCAACCAGGACGAGAAAACTGCCTGGTCGCGGGATCAACCTTAAGGAGAAGCAGCCTATGAGCACACCTTCATCCGGGCCGCAGTGGTCCGGGGACATGTTGGACCGCCCGGAGATGGTGAAGGCGTTCGCCGACCAGCTGCGGCGCTCCCTGTCGGAGCAGGCCGCATGGCTGGACCGCATCCGGCGCGACGCCGAGGCCATGTGGGAGGCCAACCCCCCGCAGGGCTACGGCAGCTTCGAGGCGTGGTGGCGGCACCGCTGGGTGACCGGGCCGTTCGGCGAGATCCAGGCCCACCTGGAGAAGGCCGCGGCGTTGACGTTCGCGCTGGAAGCCCGGTACCGGCGCGGCCGCCACGAGATCCCCGCCACCCGCCAGGCCACCGCGCAGGCCCGCCAGCAGCAGGCGCTCACGCGCGGCACGACGAACACCGCCAGCCGCCCGGCCCCGCCGAGGGCTGCGGAGCCTCGCGCCCCCGCAGCCCCGCAGAGCGGCGGGGACTTCATGGACCTGATCCGCCGAGACCGGTCAGCGTGAAAGGAGAGATGCCGTGACCCGTCGAGCGCAGGCGAAGGCCAGCCTGGACGCCAGGAACCGGCACTGGGCAGCGCGGCGGGAGCAGAACATTGCGCTCGGCCCGAAGGGCATCGCTCTGGCTTGGTCCGACCAGGTGCGTGCCATCGCCGCTGACCGGGCTCGCCGCGGCGACCACACCGGGTGGATCAGCCTCGCTGCGACGTTGGAGGTGTTCTGCTCCCGGTTCGCGCCGGCCGATACCCGGCGCGCGGCCAGCCAGCTCCATCACTGGCAGTTACGGCTGGCCGCGCTGGACGGTGCGAGCCCGAAGACCATCGCGCTGGCCTGGTGGGACCGGGCCCGCGCGGTGGCCGGCGACCAGGACGGCGACGTCGGCTGGTCCGACTTGGCGCGGACGCTGCAGAACTTGCACGGCGGCGGGTGAGTTCACGTGTTCATGTTCATCGGCTCTGGCGGCCTCGCGCGCGCATTATGCGGACGCGCGGACGCGGACGCGCGCGGACGCACGCGCGTGCGAATCCCAGATCCAGCGTCTGGCGTCAAGAGGAGAACCCATGTCTGACGACAACGAGAACGTGATCAATCTGCGGCCCCGCGGCGGCCCTCAGCCGCCGCCTCTACCGCCGTCGCTGCCTCCCGCTCTCCGCCACCAGCCCCCAGAGCCCCCTGCGGCTCCGCCTACGGTCAGTGACGACCGGGGCGACAGTGAGGTCGACACCGTCCTGCCGAGCCTCCCGGCATTCGCAGGGATGCGGCCCCCGCTGCCCGCGCTGAGCGCGCCGCCCCTCCCCGAGTTCGTCGCCGACGAGGACCAAGGCGAGGACGTGTTCACCCCGCCGGCGCCGGAGGACCCGGACGCCCCGACCGTGGGGGAAACGCTCGCGGTCGCGGTAGCGCTGTTGACGGCTCTGGGTGTGGCTGCGGCTCGGGCCGTGTGGCAGCGCGCTCAGGAGCGTCAGGCGCGTGCCGAGCGGGCCCGCCGCGGTGCGGGCAAGGCCTCCGGGGACGGTGCTGGTTCCGGCGGTGGGCGGACGACGAAGAGCGGCGGGAGGTCGGGTTCCAAGGGCTCGTCAAGCCCGTCTCTTCTGCGCTCCCCGGGTGGCACCTCTCCGAAGAAGCCGGGCGGTATCTCCCCGAAGAAGAAGCCCTCGGGCTCCTCCGGCGGCCCGAAAGGGCGGGGCGGGGGCGGTAGGCCGCCCGGGGGCGGAAAGGGCCCCAGCGGATCGCGGAAGGGGCGCCCCGACGGCAAGGGCGGGCCGGGTTCGAAGGCCCCCAAGGCCGGGCCAGGCGGAAGGCGGAAGGACGGGGACAAGCCGGGACGCAAGGACGGCTCCAGCAAGAGCCGCGGTCTCGGAAAGCGGCTGCGGCGAGGACTCGATGCCGCCGGGCGCGGCGTCAAGAAGCTCAAGCGCACCAAGGACACCGGCAAGGCCGCGCCGGACTCCAAGAGTCCCGGCACCCGGAGCCGCCGCCTGGTCTGGAGGGCACCCAAGCGCCGCCCGGGTCCCGGCGACGATAAGGCCATCACCGGACGGAAGCGCTGGTCAGGCCGTACCGGGACCGGCGGAAAGACCGCGTCCGGCAAGCGCGGCGGCTGGCGAGGTGCGTTCACGTGGGTGAAGCGGTGGCGGGCTGGCCGCAGGGGTGGCGACACGCCCTCGGCGCCGTCCGGCCCCACGGCGGCCACGACCGAGACACCCGAACAGGAGGCCGGCACGCCGACGGATCCGCCTCCCTCACCTCCGCCACCGCCTCCGGGAGGCGACTGGACGCGCTGGATGCGGCCCCCGCCGTGGGCCGACCGCCGGACCTGGACAACCGTTGAGCGGGTCGACCACCCGGCCCAACCACCGCGGCGGGAACCGAAGGCCCCGGCTCTGGCCGGGGCACCCGCCGCAGGACGGCCCGCGCTGCCCTCAGGACCGCCACCGTCACCGACACACCGGCCGGAAGGACCACCCGTGAGCACACCCACGACAACCCAGTACAGCGCTGGCAACGACGTGGACCTGACCGTCTACGACGTCATCGAGGCTGATGAGGATGCCGCCGCGGAGATTACTGACGGCGTCGCCGAGGCACTGGCCGCCGCGGACGGCTGCGAGCGGCTCAGGACCCGCCTGGAAACCCTTCGCGCGAAGGTCATCGACCTGAAGGTGCCCGGCAGCCTGGAGAGCGACGTGCTGGGGCTCATGGAGCTGGTCGACACGATCCGGAGCGCGGCCCAGGCCATCGCGTCCACTCTGCCCGCTGCGGCGGACGCGATCTCCAACGCCGGAGTGAACGCCGCTGCCCGCCACAAGGTCCTGGCGGACGCGGTCCGTGACGCTGGGCACGCCCGCCCGGCCGAGCGCGAATACCACGACGAGTAGGAGCAGGAGACATGGGAGAGCTGGAGCGAAGCGAGACCGCGGCGGCGGTTGGCGTGCTGGACGTGGTGGCCTACGGCATCGTCGTGCTGCAGCTGGCGCTGGCCGGTGCCAAGCTGCGGCGCCTGGGCGAGCAGGTGCGCTCCGCGTATTCGTACGTGGAGGGCTGTTCGGCCTCCGTCGACCGGCTGGCCGACCAGATGGCGGCCCTCGATGTCGACCCCGACACGGTGGCCGAGCACCGGGAGGCCGCAGCCATCATGCGGCGTGCCCTCGCCGACGCGGAGCGGATGGCCGCCACGGCCGAAGACCTCGCGATCGGCTTCACCAACGCCTCCGCCACGCACGAAGCCGAGTACGGGCCTGTCGTTGAGGCGGCCAGGAGCATGCCGGTCCCGATGGCCAACGCCTCGTTCTACGGCAACCGCTGACGAAGGAGAGATGACGTGACCTCCCCGCCCTTGCTGAAGGTGAACGTTGAAGTCCCCGCGTGGCCTGCGGTGGACCGGGCGCGCTGGCGTCTGGCCGCTCTGCAGGACTTCACCGGCCGGGTCGCGACCGTGGCCGGCGCCGGACTGGCCGGTGCCGGGCTGCTGGCCGACCAGGCCGTCACCGCCCCGGGGCTCGCCGCGACCGCCGCGGCGACCCTGACCGGCCTGGTGACCCTGCGGGCCTGGCGCCCCGTAGGGCATCAGCGTGCCACCGCGTCCGTGCTGTACCTGATGCCCGGCACCGGCCTGATCGCGTTGCTGATCGCCGAACGGATCGTGCCGGGCCCGCACTGGGGTGAAGCCCTGGCGCTGGCCGCCTGGACGGCCGCGACATGGGTGCTGCGTCCGGCCCGCCTCGCCCGCCGCCTGCTCTGCCCGCCCCCGCCCCCGCCGCCCGCGCCGAGCATCGATGTGGACCCCGTCGAGGAGGTCGTCGGCCACCCGGCCGCCCAGTGGTGGGCGGCGCACGTCGCCGTTGAGGGCGGCGCGGCGGCGGCCACGGTCTTGGAGGACATCGAGCGGACTGGCGAGACCTCGATGCGGGCCGTCATCCGCTCGGTGGTCCCCGGCGCGCCGGTGCCGGATATCTCCGTCAAGCGCCTGTCGGCGCTCATGGACGTCCCCGAAGACCAGATCGTCGTCGGTCCGGTGCCCGGTCGCGGCGCTGCGGTGCGGCGCCTGACGATCGGCCGGGCCGATGAGCAGGCCGACCCGGCGACGATCTGGGCGCAGCGGATCGCCCCTGTCGCGATGCCCGGCACCGTCCTGACCGGCGTCCGGGTCGGCCGCGTCGGCGCCGCCCCTGCGGGCACGAAGGAGGTCACCCTGTGAGCACCCTGGCCGCCGTCGACGAAGTGGTCGAGCTGATGCTGGAGGTCCCTCAGGGGCAGGTCATCAGCTACGACCTGCCCCGACTGTGCTCGGCGCTGGGGGTGGACGACCCCACCCGGGTCGCCGTCGAGACCGACGGGGCCCGGCGGGCGATCGTCACGATCTACCCGTCCAACCCGCTCGCGCAGGTCCGGGCCGTCACGCGCGAGGACCTGGTGATGGACCGGCACGGCCGCATCATCACCGGCGTCTACCACAACGGCCGCCCCGTCCGGAAACGGCTGTTCGACCCCTCCACCGGCAGCGCCCAAAGGTTCTTGCTGTTCGGCACGACCGGCGCCGGAAAGTCTCGCGCCCTGCAGATCGAACTGATCGCCGAGAAGATCAACGGGATCGTCACCTGGCTGGCTGACCTCAAGGAAGGCCAGTCGGTGCCCGAGGCCCGCCAGAACGTCGACTTCTACGGCAGCAGCCAGGAAGCGGCCATCTTGATCCTGCGCTCCGGGGTCGCCGTCGCTCATGAGCGGATGCGCCGCTACAGCGCCGCCGGGCGCAACTCCTTCGCCCTCGGCGGCGACCCGCTGCTGCACGTGCGCGTCGACGAGGCCAACAGGCTGCTGGAAAAGGGCGCCCCCTACCGGGAGGAGGCCACGCACCTGATCAAAGAACTGGGCAGGACGGGCCGGTCAGTGGGCGTCGGCGTCGGACTGGCCGCGCAGGCAGCGCACCTGGAGGAACTCGGGGGATCCGACACCCTTCGCGCGATGCTCAAGGAGGGTGAGGTGACCCTCTTGCGGTGGAGCGGCAGCATGATGCGGCAGCTCGTCTCGGATGGCCTGCTGCCCGCTGGCGACCAGCTCATGCCGATCCCCAAGACGCTTCGCCCGCGCACCCTGGTCAGCCAGTTCGACGCCTTCGACGACGAAGACGACGCCCCGGGCACCCAGGGCACCGGCTACCTGCTGTCCGGCCCGCACCCGAGTTCGATGATGCGCCACTTGCGCGTCGGCTCCATCGCCCCCACCCCCGGCCTGGACCCGGAGATCCTCGCCCTGTACGGGGACGACGAGCCCGCACGCCTGGAGAAGGCCTCCTACAAGGCCGCGGGTGAGGCCTACGCCGCCCGCCACGACCCCGCCGCGATGGCCGCGCTGTGCCAGGCCGTCCAGAACGAGCAGGCCAAGCAGGACGCCAAGCAGACGGCGGCCACAGGCGGACGCTCGGCCAAAGGCATGGCGGACCGCATCCTGGCCGCCCTGGCCGCCGCTGACGCCCCGATGGCCGCCGACGACATCCTCGAGGCCGTCAACGCCGACGGCGGCCGTGAGACCAAACTCGGCGGCCTGCGCAACGTCCTCGGCGTGCTGGTCAACCGCGGCGACATCGACCGCCTGGAGCGCGGCCTGTACGCCCCGGCCTAGCAGCCCCGCACCGATCGCCAACCCAACCAGCAAAGGAGAAGACGACCATGAACAACCCCACGGCCCCGACCAAGACGACCACAGTGGTGGTCACCAGCTTCGGCTACGGCCACCCCCTCGACCCGCCCACCGCCGACATCACCTTCGACGTCCGCACCAGCCTCCGCAACCCCCACCACGACCCGGCCATGCGCGAGCTGAACGGTCTGGACGCGGTCGTGCGCGAGCACGTGCTGACCACCGTCGGCGCCGGTGACACCGTGCGCGCCCTGGCCAGCGCCGCCACCCACCTGCTGCCCGTCTACGACCGGCCCGGCGGACGCCCCATCCAGGTCGCCATCGGCTGCGTCGGCGGCCGCCACCGCTCGGTCGCCCTGGCCGAGGCCGTGGCCGACCTGCTGCGCCGCACCCAGGTCAGCGCGGCCGTCACCCACCGCGACATCACCAAGCCCGTCATCCAGAAGTGAAGTAAGGAGAACGACCCCTATGAGCAGGACCTACACCCACCCCGACGTCCTCACCCACGGCGTCGCCGCGGGCTGGGCGGACTCGGAGACCGACCCCAGCCGGATCGACTGGGCCGAGCGTCAGGCCCGCGCGGCGATCCCGTTCCGCGTGATCGACGGCCGCCCGGTCAACCCGTGCGAGAAGACCGGTATCCGCTACGGCCGCAACGAGCTCGGCCGGTGGGGCGAGCAGCTGTGCGCCGACGCCGTGGTGACCGTCACCGACGAGCACGGCGCCCGGTGGCTCGTCATGGTCGAGCGTGCCGACGGGTACGGCTGGGCGCTGCCCGGCGGCTGCGTGGAGGTCGGGGAGACACCGGCGGATACGGCGGTGCGGGAACTGGCCGAGGAGACCGGCCTTGATCTGGACGAGGCGTCCTGGGAGGTGCTGCCCGCCCGGTACGTCCCGGACCCGCGCGCCTCGGATGAGGCGTGGATGGTCACCACGCCCGCTCTGACCCACCTGGGCACCATCCGCCGGGACGACTTCCTCATCCCGTTGGGGGCCGACGACGTCGTGCGGGCCGAGTGGGTCCGCGCCGACACCTTTCCGATCCTCGCCGCCTACCTGGAGGCGACCTACGGCGGGCGAGTCTTCACCGCCCACCAGGACCTGCTCGCCGACTTGTTCGACACGGAGCACTGACCGGACGGGCGCGCACCAGCGTGGTCATCCGACCAAGACAGCCCACGCCGGGCGCGCCCGCACACCCCATCCGATCAAGAACGGAGTACACCCATCATGCACATCACCACCGCGAACGGCACCACCCCGACGTCATCGACGTCGCCGAAGGTGTGCGACCACCTGAGTGTCGGCGTCCTCATCCAGAACGACGCGGGCGAGTATCTGATGTTCGAACGGGCCACCGCCCCGGCCGGAGTGGCTCCGGTGGCCGGGCACGTCGACGACCACGGCGCCGCCGAGGACGCCGCCCGCGCCGAGGTCACCGAGGAGGTCGGCCTCACCGCAGTCGACCTGTTCCGCTTCCCCACCGGGGGATGGCAACCCAACCGGTGCCGCCGCGCGGTTGCCGAGGGCCACAGGCCGGGCCACCACTGGCACGTCTACCGGGCGAAGGTGACCGGGGACCTGGCCCCCAGCGCCCGCGAGGCCCGCCATCCCCGCTGGCTGACCGTCGACCAGGTGCAGGCCTTGACCGAGCGCACTGTCGCCTACGCCCGCGGCCTGATCAGCGATGCGGAGTTCGCCGCCGAGCCGGGCCTGGAGCCGGTCTGGGTACGGCTGCTGGCCAACTGCTGGATGATCGCCGTCGACGACGAGGACCTGCTCCTGATCGACGACCTGGCCGCCCGCTCACCCCTCACCCCTACTTCGGCCCCGGCCGAACCGGTCGCCATGGAGACTCAGCCGGAGATCACCCCGCTGCCCGGCTCTGAGCGGGGCCGGGCCCACCTCGACCGCCTGGACGAGCGCGGCGCCGCCGACCTGATCGCCGAGACCGGCGCCGCCCGCACCGAGCTGACCCGCACTGACACCAAAGCCGGAATCCTGCTGGCCTTCACCGCGACGGCGTTCTCCGTGCTGACCGCCCTGACCGCCCTGGCGCCCCTGGCCACCGCACCCCGGGTCGGCCTGGCGGCCGCGGTCGCCATCCTGGCCGGCGCCGCAGGCCTGGCGGTCAGCGTGATCTGCCCGTCCCTGCCCCCGCCCGGCCAGGCCTCCGGGGTCCTGGCCCACGCCGACGCCAGCACCCCCGAGCAACTGCTGCAGACCCTGGCCGACGCCCCCGAGACCCGGCGGGCCCGTGAAGTGATTTGCCTGGCGCAGATCGCCCGCACCAAGTACCGGCGCTTGCGCTGGACGGCCTGGCTGGTGCTGTCCGCCCTAGCCGTCGTGGTCGCCTGCCTGCCGCTGGGCTGGCTGTAGCCGCGGCGGACGTTGCGGGTGCTCGCCCGGCCCCCTACGGGGCGGGCGGGTGCCCGGAGCGCCCACCCGGACGCTTCCGCAAACACATCAGGGGCCACCCGCTACCAACGACGAGGCCCCTGACGTCCCAGAAGGGAACCACCAGGATGACACAGCAGCGCGGGCAGTGGCCGGCCGGAGCCAACGAGGTCAAGCCCGGCAAGAAGATCTACACCTGCAAGTGCGGCGCCATGTCCACCAGCCCCATCAAGCACGACCACTCCAAGGGCGGTCGGTGATGGGAGCGCAGACCGAGGTGTCGCCAGCGCCGTTCGCGGCCGGGACCGAGGTCGGCGGCGGCCTGCACGCCATCCCGCACGCCTACGCCGAGCGTGCCCAGGCCAAGGGCGGCCGCTACGCCGAGACCGGCACGGTGTGCGGCCGCCGGGCCCGCCTGGCCCCCGCGGTCGGTGCCTTCGACCGGGCCCTGCTCCCCTCGTGGGCCACGGTGTGCCCGGCCTGTGCCTGGATCGTGGCCCTCGAAACCGGCACGGTCGACCAGGAGTTGGACGCCCTCACCCCCACCGGCCAGAACCTGGCGGCGATGGCCCGGCTGATGGCCGACCCGCTGATCACCCGCCACACCTGTGAGGCGATCATCGCCGCCTCACGGGCCGGCGCGGACGGCCTGGCCGACCCCGCCACCGTCGAGGCGCTGGCCCACGCCACCCGCCACGCCCCCGCGATCCTGTGGTCGGAGGCCTGCCTGGAAGGCGAGTGCGGCCACCCGGCCGACGCCTGCCCAGTGATGGCGGCGTGCGCGGCGTGCAGCCTGCGGGCCGGGGACTGGTCGCAGGACGGCGAGGGGCACTACCTGCCCCTGTGCACGATCACCGCGCCATGCCAGGTGCTCACCACCCTGGCCCGCACTCTCGGCCTGCTCCCCGAGGCCTCATAGCCGAGGGGCTGAGGAACATCAGGACCTCGAGCCACGCCGACCGGCGCCTAGCCGAACTGGAAAAGCCCTGCCGCAGGTGCGGACACCAAGGCGCCGTGCACACCGGCGGCGCCAAGCGCAGCGGCTGGACCATCTACGACCCCATCTGGGCAGACGCGAGCGGCTGGTGCCAGCAGCCCGGCTGTGACTGCCCCCAGCCGTACCTAACTCCCCATCCCTTCCAGAAATGGGAGCCCCACCATGGACACACACCGCTCTACCGACGAGGCCTGCGCCGAACACGGCGCGTTCCGCCGCCGCGCCATAGCAGCGCTGGATCAGGCGGTCGCCGGCGACCTGCCCGGCGCCCGCCTGGCCGTGCTCGACCTTCAGGTCCACTACGGCCACCTCACCGAGGCACTGCTGGTGTGGGCCGACACCGTGATCGGCCGCACCCCGCCCGCCCAGCACCCGGCGCTGCTCACCCCACCGGACAACGCCGCCGACGACCCCGTCGCCGCGTGGGCCGTGAAGGTGATCACCGCCCGCCTCACCAACGACAAGGAGGCCTTCGCCACACTGCGGCTGTCCGTGCCCCGGAGACGGGAGGCGGTCGAGGCCCACGCGATGGGCCTGCTGAAGGTCATCACCGATCACCTGCGAGCAGGAGAGGCAGGCAGCGCACGATGACCACTTCCTCGACCGCCGGTGCTGCGAACAGCCCCGACCTGGGGGAGCGGGCGGCCTGATGCCCACCTTCTCCCGGAAGATGGAGGAATAAATCTGATCTCGGCACTCCCTGAGAAAGCCCTCGCCGCATCCTGCTGAATCCAGGACGCGGCGAGGGCTTTCGGCATTTCCGGGCTACGTCATCTTCTGCTCGATCTCGTCCAGCAAGGCCCGCAGTTCAGCAACGGTCTGCTTGACCTCCTCAGGGCTTTCGTGCACCGCGCTTCGGATGAGGTCCTGCCTGACGACGCGCTGCAGGATCGCGCGCAATCTCCCGGCCTCCGCCGCGAAGGTCTCAGTCGCAGTGGTCTCCGTAGAGGTCGGCGGATGCTCGCTGGCCAGATACGTTCGGATCTGCTCGACGGCCTCAGCGGGATCGAAGTAGTCGGAGGGGAGGATACTCACGACGTCTTTGAGCACGGCGGCGGTTACCTTCACCCCGTCGACCTCGGCCACGGTCCGGTACACCGTCTCGGCGGCTTCGTCTCCGTGCTTGCCCGCGAAGCGAAGCAGCTCGCGCACCTGGCCTTCGTTCAGGTTCTTGTCTCCAATTGGAGACAAACGCTCGGCCAGGGGCCACTCGCCGATCAAACGGTACGCCTGAGCACGCGATATCTGCCAGCGTTCCTCGACGTAGTCCTCGAACGTGCTGTGCGTACCGCGGTACAGTCGAGCGTCCCGGATGACCTGCAGAGCTTTGCCTGCCGCCCAGAAGGCGATACGTAGCCTGTAGATGGCCGCCTCGCAGGTGGCCAGGTCCTCGCGTTCCACGTCGATCAGGACGGGGCTTTCGCCCAGCGCCTCGTACGGAGCAGGCAGGGTGAGGGCCAACGTCTCGCTGTTCTTCTCCGGGCGGGCGAGCTCTTCTCCTCGGCGTCGTCCCATCAGATACTCACCGAGTCCACGGCCAAGGCGAGCTTGTAGAAGTCCTCCTTGGCCCGCAACGCGGTGCCGGAGGGCTGGTATTGGGTGACGACCAGGCCTTTCTCGGCCGCGTTGGTGTGGATCTTGTATTTGCGGATGGGCTGCGGCGCTCGTGGGTATCCGCGCTTGTCCACCCACTCCTTGACCTTCTCGAGGTCGTCCTCGCCGTCTCGGGGGTCCCACCGGTTGATCACGACCAGGAAGGGAATGCCGCGGGGCTTCAGGATGCGCTCGATGGTGTACTCGGTCGGATCGAACGACAGCCACTCAGGGTTGATCGGCACGATGGCGCGGTCGGTGACGGCCAGCAGCGCGCGCAGAGCATCCGCTGCGGCGCCGTGGCCAAGAGGGTCCTTGCTGCGCACAGAGGCGTGGTCGACGTCCATGAAGCCGGGGCAGTCGACGACGATCCGGCGGACGAGCGGGTCTTTCTTCAGCTCGGGAATCAGGTCGTTGTTACCCTTGGCGGACAGGTAGTCGAATGGGAGCTTGTCCTCGGCCACCCGGTCGGCCCACTTCTCCATGGAGCCCTGGGGGTCGATGCCGGCAGCCACGACAGGAGCGTCTTCTCCCTCGTTGTTCGGCCGGGTGTTCTCGCCGAGTACGGCGGCGAGGTTCACCGTGATAGTGGATTTGCCGACGCCGCCTTTCTGGCTGATGACGGCGTCGACGATGGCATCGCGCCTCTCGCTGGCCTCGACGGCTTTTTGCAGGGACATGGATCCTCCGTGGCTTCCCAATTTCTGGTACTCGGGTGACGCATACGATGCCAGAGACCAGGGGGAACCTGAAGCGCACCACTCGCGTGCGAGACAGACACGGCGACGCCGAAGCGGGACCAGCCAAGCGCCCCACCGACAAGACGTAACGAACGCCGTCCCACAACGTGGGCTAACTGCCAACCCACAACGTCCGTACACCGCTGGTTCCGTACCCGAGACAGGGAACGGGCGAGGGGACAGGATCGACGGCAGAGCGATGACGAGAAGTCAGAGGACCTGCCTGTGCTACAGGTCCGTGAGGGGATCGAGTTCACCGAGGATGAGCGGCTCCTGGTCGATGGCGTCCCGGTCGAGCCGGGCCGGTACCGGCTGCAGCTGCCAGACGGTGCGGAGACGCCGGTGCTGACCGTCGCGGGGGAGGACGAGGTCCTGACGGTGGCTTCCGTGGCGAACCTGAACTGACGAACTCCACCCGCCACAGAGTTCGCTGCTTTCCCGCAGGTCACCATGCCCTACATGCCGAACTCCGTGGCGGGTGGAGTTCGTGGAGCACTAGGGCGTCGCGGGCCGGGACCGGCCGAAGAGCCGCAGCCCGGCCCGCGAGGCGCCCTGCGGGGCGCGTTCTACTTCTGGTTGTCCTGGCCGGCGCGGTGCTGGTTCTTGTCCACCGCCGACTGGGCCTTGCGATCCAGCCTGTCGTGGGCGCTGGCGCTGTTGGGGTTCGTGGCCGCCGCGACCCGCACCCGGGTGAAGGCCTTCTTGTCCCATGGGGTGTGTTTGCTCATACCTCGGGGTGTACCCGGAGGCGTTGCGTCGTCCGCCGGCGCCGCGCGGCCGCCATGACGAAACACGGGGAGATCTTTCGGCAGCCTGGGTCGACCGGCTCGGCGCCGCGGCGGGCGGCGGAACCGGGGCCGCTTATAGAAACGGGCCCGGAAATGAGGCGGCGCCCCGCCGTACGGCGGGGCGCCTTCAAAAGCGTGAAGAAAATCCTCATCCGATCTTGGTTGGTGGTGTCTGCGGTCAGTGCCGACTTATAGAAACGGGCCCGGAAGCGAGACGGCGCCCTCCGTGCGGCGGGCGCTGTAGGAGGCCTCATTCTCCCAAGGTGTGGCCGGGATGCCCCATGGCGAGCATGACCGCGTGGGCCACGTGCGCGGCGCCGTCCGGTCCTCGCCACCGATAGACCTCGCTGACCTCGTGCAGCAGTTCGACCGGGGTGCCGCCCGCCAGCGAGACCGCGAGGCGCAGCAGCGCGCGCGGCCCTGGGCCGAGTCCCTTTCCGCTGTCCAGGGCGGCCTCCAGCTTCGGCCAGTCGTCGTGAGCGATCCACGCGCAGAGCGTCGGGGGGTGAGAGTCGGGGCGGTCTCCGCGCCGCAGCGGTCCGGTCTGTAGGTAGGGCAGGAGTTCCTCGCGCACGCCCAGGCCTGCGGCCAAAAGCAGGTAGGTGGCGGCAGCCAGGCTGTAGGGCGTTTCAGTGATGCCCTGCTGGAGTAGGAGCATGCGCTGCGGCGGGCTCATCGTGGTCACATCAAATCCTGTCGTCGGGGTGTTCAGGGTCCATAGGGTGGCGACCGCCTGGCGGGCGCGGTCCCTCGAGTCGGTGCCGGTCACGCGCTTTGCCCGTCCTGGCGAGGGGCGCCGATGGCCCGCAGGACGGTCAGGGCGTCCTGGGCGTCGCCTCGGGCGCGGTGGCCGCCGCCGAGCGGGAGCCATCGGCCGACACGTGCCCAGGCCGAGCGGGCTTCCATCAGGCACTCCCACCGGGTCGCGGCGGGCAGCTCGGTCTGCTCCAGTCCGGCGTGGGCGTGCGTGGCGGCCACGGCAGCGCGGTCGAAGGGGGCGTTGTAGGCCAGGATTCGCCGCCCTGCCACGGCCTCCAGGAAGCGGGGGAGAACCTCTCCCCACGTGGGGGCGTGCTCCAGTTCGGCATCGGTGATGCCGTGCACCGTCCGCGCGCCCGGCTCGACCGCCACTCCGCCGGGGTGGACGAGAGTGTCGAGCAGCACGCGGCCGTCGAAGGCGTCGAGGACGGCGATCTCGACCACGACAGCGCCGTGCAGGCCGGTGGTCTCGGTGTCGACGACCACGGCTTCCCCAGGACGCTGGCAGTGCCGGGCCCACCGGATGACCTCGCCGACCTCGGTGCTCAAGGTGATCTGATCGGCATACCGGCGGGCGCCGCGGTGGGCGGCCAGCGCCGCGGCGACTTTGCTCTTGGTGGGGTGGCCGTCGTCGCGGATCTCCCAGTCGATCTCCCATCGGTCGCCGGCGTTCCACCAGTGCGGCCAGACTTCCACCGCGTGGTCGGCGCTGAGCTGGGCGCAGAAGGCCCGCACGGCGGCGGCGCGGGTGGCGGGCAGGCGGGTGTGCTCGCGCAGCGGGGATGCCTCCCCGGCCTTGACGGCGCGCACGGCTTCCCAGTCGACGCCGGGCACCTGCAGCACGTCTTCCACGTCCGCCGTCCGATACAGCGGCACCTCGACGGTCTTGCGGCGGCCGACCTCGCGGGTGGCGTGCCGGGTGGGGCGCACCCAGCCGGCCGCGACCACGTACTCGAAGTCGACCCTGCGCATCTCCAGGTGCTGCGCGGCCTGCTCCGGGCCGAGCAGCTGCTCGCGGCGGACCTCCTCCATGAGGTCCTCATCCCCGGACAGGGCAGCGATGTCGGTGCGGCGGTAGCGGCCGAACCGGCCGGTGGTGATGCCGCGCTCGGCGGCCACCCGGGCCAGGTCGCCCTCGTGCCAGTTCAGGAAGCTGGCGGCCTCGCGGGGTTCGATCGAGCCGGTCAGCCACGCGGTGCGCTCGGCCACCACCTCCACTACCAGGCGGCGGCCTTCTTCGGTGGCGACCAGGGCCTGCAGGCGGCCGACGTCGTACAGCGCCCACTTCTTGTAGTAGTCGGCGATCTCGGTGTGGCCCAGCTCGACCAGAGTCAGGACGTCGTCGACGGCGACCTCGACGCCGATCGCCTCGGCGAGCAGCTCGGCGCACCGGGTGGCGCCCAGCGGCTGCGGCGGGGTGGTGGCGCACAGTTGCTCGGCGCGGCCGATGAGCTCCTCAGCCAGCGGCCGGGTCCAGAACTCGCCCCGGTCCGGGGCCGGGATCAGGTCGGCCTCCTGGGCGCGTTTCCAGTCGCCCCAGGACATGCCCAAGGCCTCGCGCAGCTGCGCATCGTCCAGGTCGTCAGGCAGGGCGTCGAGGATCTCCTGGCGGCGTGCGACCAGATCGTCTACCACTGGCCCGGACCAGCGCGGCGTCTTCATGTCCGGGTCGGGCACGAGGCCAGCGGCGCGGGCGCGGGCGAGCTGGTCGGCGGTGATGGTCATGGCCTGGGCCAGCTGGGCGGCGGTGTGGGCGGTAGTGCGGCGCGCGGGAGCGCTCACCGGGGGTCCTTTCTCGAAGGGTGCGGCGGGGATGAAGGGCAGGCAGGGCAGGGGTTAGAACGGCGGGACGTCGCTGAACTCGGCAGGGTCGCTTTCGGGGTAGGGGCCACGCAGGCACAGCAGCGCCTCGGCGACCGTCTCGCCGTAGCCGGTGGCTACTTCGGCGCCCTGGTGGTCGCGGGCGATGGCCACATAGAACGGGTCGTACGGCTCGTCCAGGACGTCGCCGTCCTCGCTCACCTGACCGTCCTGACCGGGGTCGAAAGACAGCGTGATCTCACATCCCTGCCGCAGCAGGTCTTCAACCGCGAGGCGGTCGGCGGGGGCGGGGCGGCCGGCCAGGCGGCGGGCGTCGATCAGCGCGGCCACCGGGGTGCGGTGGCGGGTCAGCAGCACGGCCGGGTACACCAGGCCGGTGACCTGCCGCACCAGGGTTCCAAGCTTGGCGCGGGCCTCGCTGAGCGGCCAGGCAGGCAGCTCAGCGAGCGGTTCGGCGACCTCGGTCAGCGGGACCAGCGCGGCCCACTCCCAGTGCTCCCGGGTGATCAGCGCCGGGGAGCCGCCTTCGGCGGCGCGCACCAGCGGCCCCCACCGGGGACGGGCTTGTTCGACCCCGAGGGCGGGCCCGTGCAGGGCGACCAGGTCGACGTAGCGCGGCGGGATGGAGCGGTCGGGTGCGTCTGTCACCCGGAAAACGTAAGACGCCTTACAGATATATTGCAAGGCGCCTTACGAAAGAAGTGGGAATTCCAGGTCGCGCGGCCTGCGAGGGAAGGCCTCCCGCTGGCGGAATCAAGCCGTCCAGGTGTACGAAACCCGCACGGTAAGGCCAGCCGCTCCCGTCAAGCCCACGCCCCGGCAGGGAGCTCCAGCAGGGTTCGACAACCGGGGCGGCACAACGGCCCTTGAAAGAATTGATCTAGCGATTACCGTCGAAACATGACGCCAGCAGCACCGAAGCCTCCTTCCCGGATGCCTTTGCTGGCGCGATCCCGACGGCGGGTACGGTCGCTGGCGGCGCTCAACAAGACCCGCTACTGGCTACTGACCCGCGCGGCCTGGTTCGCCGTGGCCTTCGCCGCGCTCTTCGCCGCGGACGGGCTGCTGATCGGCTGGTCGACCGCGTACGAGGTGATGATCGGCATCACCTCGCCCGCGGACGTCGGGGCGCCGTGG
>NZ_JBFBCF010000030.1:45921-117146 GCF_040683035.1 Streptosporangium sp. NPDC051022
GGTGAGCTGGGCGGTCTCGCTTGTGGGCTGGCTGATGATTCCCGCGTTCGTGGGAGGAACGGCCGGCTACCTGCTGACCCGTCAGATCGACGCTCGTCGTACACGCTCGGAGGTGGATGTGGCCGAAGAGTTACGCCAGCGGGCCCGCCCGCAACGCCGTCCGCGCGGAGGGCGCCGGTGAGAGCCCTGGCGAGGCTGCACGACGGCGACAAGGACGAGACGCGGTTCTTCGAGATCTTCGTCCGCGAGGTCCACTCAGGCCAGTGGGATACCGCGGGAGACCACTGGGAACGTACGGTGGCGGAGTTCCTCGATACCAAAGAGATGGAGAAGCTGTCGGCGTCCCAGGCAACACAGCGGGCCGAAAAGCTCGCGATGGGAACGCTCTGGTACACCGCCAAGCGATGGGGGCGGTGCCCATGGTGTACGTGACGGCCTCGAGATGGGCAGCAGAGTGGACAAGCTAAGACACGCGCACCTGGCGGCGGTCTTGATCGCCCGCGCCTGCCCTCCACCAGGTGAGGGCGAGACGTCCCCCATCTTCGAGGCGCTGGCGGCGTCCAAGGCGATCGTCCAGCTTGCCCGCACCCGCCCGGCGATCCGCGAAAAGGACATGGATCTGCTGGTGAGCGAGCACAGCCAAGGAGCGCCTCGGTACCTGACCGTGGCCGAGGTCGCGCTGATCCTGCGGGTGTCGAAGATGACCATTTACCGGCTCGTGCACGCCGGGGACCTGGCGGCGCTGCGGGTCGGACGCGGGTTCCGCATCCCCGAAGCATCCGTCACGGCCTATCTCAGCCAGTACCAGGACGCCATCGGCTGACGTTCCCCTCCGGGCTCGGTAGACCCCCGAAGATGCATCGGTACATCGGGTCATGCGGCGGCCTTCGCGGCGGCCCTGCGCACCCACAGCTCCTCATCGGCGGCGAGCCGGGCCAGGCACTCCGCCGGGACGACGGGGTTTTCGGCGACGGCCGCGCGTACCCACATGCTGTCGTCGGCGGCCAGCAGCGTGAACGCCACGGCGGGTAGGTATGGGTGACGGGCGACCGCCGCCCGCACCGTGGAGTCGGGGTCGACGGCCAGCCGCGCGAGCGCCCCGGCGGTCGACCTCGGGTGGAGCGCGGCTCCCACGCGGACCGCGACACTGTGGTCCTCGGCCGCCTGATCCACGAGATGCTGCGGGATGTCGGGGTGGCGCAGCAGCCACGCCTGGGCCCACTCGGATCCGACCTGGTTGACGAACTCCAGATCGGCCGCGGCCAGGGTGGGGTTGCGCGCGGCCTGCTCCACGGTGATGTCGTCGTCGGCCAGCGCCAGGGCCCGCAGCGTGTCGGCCGGGGTGGCGACGTTGCCGGCCACCTTCCGCCGCACGTCGATGTACGGGCTGGCCGCCAGCGCGCGCAATGTGTCGGCGTCATCGCTCGCCTTGGCCAGTGTCAGCTCGGCGATCTCTCTCGGGTCCAGCCTGCCGCCGCCCACCAGGGTCTCGATGATCTCCGCGCGGCGGTCGGCGATCGCCCGCAGCGTGAGGAAGTCGAGGTCGGCGAGGGTGTAGGAGTCCGAGGGGCGTTCCTCCATCATGGGGTGATCTCCTGTCGGATCTGTGCATGGGACGGATGGGGGGTCGGGGCGCGGTCGAGCCGGAATCTCGACCGCGCCCGCTGGGGTCTGGGCTGAGGAACCGGCGGACAGCCGTCAGCGCCGCGGTTTGATGTGCAGAGTGGTCGTCGCGGGCCAGTGGGCTTCCAGGGCGAAGATGGGATCGGGGTCCTTGCCGTGCCCGTCGCCCCATCCGATCTGGCCGTGTCCGGCGCTGGTGATGATCTGGTCGTCGGCGACGTCGGCCTCGTCGGTGGCCACGTGCACGATGACCGGGGCGTCGTCGTCCAGGTCGGCCAGGGCCGCGCGCAGCTGCCCGGCGGTCCAGGCCCGGCGGCCCTTGTCGTCGGCGACCCGCTCCCACGGCACGGCCCTGGTCCGCGCCACCGTTTCGGCGGGCCAGTCGATCCCGGTCGCGCTCTGGTGGCCGTCGGGGTGGCCCAGGGGAAGGATGCACCGCCGTCCCGGGGCCAGGGGGTACGGCTCAGCGCAGATCAACTGCGCGGGGTCGGCCTGGGCGACCCGCGCCCACCGCTCGTGCGCGCTCTGCCGGGTGATGCCCACCGCCGACCCGATGTCGGCCCAGCTGCGCCGCTCGGCGCGAGCGGCGCGGACGGCCGCGGTCAGCCGGGCCGTCGCGGCGTCAGCGGCCCGGGCGGCGGCGCGAACGTCGGCCAGGGCGGGCGGCTCCAGGTGGCCCCGCCACTCGGCCAGGATCGCCTCCTCGACGTCGGCCGGGGTGTCGCCGTACCGGTTGATGTCGTCCCACCAGATCCTGCGGTCGGTGGTGTTCTGCTCTTGCGGGGAGTGCACCCTGACCCACAGCGGGCCGCGCCAGCCGCACTCGCACGCGCCCCGCCAGCCGATCGCCGTCCGGCCGTCGACGCCCTCCTCCAGGGTGCCGTCCGGCCTGCGGACCAGTGCGCCGCCACCGCCGGAGCCGACCGAGATCCGCTCGCCGGGGAAGACCGTGGCGTCCCATCCTTCGTGGCCCTCACCGCTGGGCCCGTCCATGTGCCAGCCCATCGCCGACCCCCTCGCTCGTCAGGATTTCCTGACGTTCAGGGTGTCAGGATTTCCTGACGTGGACAACCTGCTTCGGGGGAAAGCTGGAACTCCACCCTTGCTTGATCAATCACCGGCCTGACCGGCCGGTGGGTACATGTACCGGTATGGGCCGCATCCAGTGGCCGACTGCCGGGCGGTGCCATGGCGGTCGATCAGGCAGTGCCGAACGACCTCACGGTCGTCGTGGCCGTCGGCGCAGGACCACGATCATCGAGGGCCCGTGTGCATGCCTGAGCGTCTCGAAACGCACGATCGAACACGTTCGCATCACGCGGTGATCGACGCTCACAGACGCACTCAGACGCGCACGCAGAGGGTCGCAGAGAGGGGAGCGGTCCGCGCGTCGCACACGGTCAAAACCAAGATCATCGAGGGGGTGTGTAGGGTCGTGCAGGGTTTTCCGGAACTCTCTCCGCGAGGAGACATAGAAGGTTTCCGGGAAACCCTGCACGACCCTACACAACCGCAGGTCAGCGGCTTTCGCCCTCGCCGGGGGCGAGCATGATCCCCTGGTAGGCCTGCCCCGCCCCGGTGCGCTTGCGGCTCCAGCCCCGCTTGGCCATGGAGTCGGCGAACGCCACCTCGGTGCCGGGCTCTTCGCCGCTGTGCTGGCACCAGGAGGTCCAGGCCGCGAACAGCACCCGCGCCCCCACCGTGGCGGAGGCGGTGGCCAGGGTCCGCTCGGCCAGGAAGCGGCCCAGGACGTCGCTGGCGCGCTGGTACTCCTGGGTGCGTACCCGCACCGCCTGCGGCGGGGCCAGGCCCTTGTCCTGGTAGTCCAGCCACCCCTGGTGGACCCAGGAGATGACGGCCGGGGCGGCGGCCTTGAGCCGGGCGGGCAGGCCGCTGTCGCGCTCGCGTTCGCCGATCACCACGTCGAAGGGGACCACCAGCAGGCGCCGCCAGACGGCCGGGTCGTCGCCGGAGACGGCGGGCAGGTGGTTGGTCAGCATGACCAGGGTGTGGGACGGGTCGAAGGTGATCGGGTTCTTGTGCATGAGGTTGGCCTCGATAGGGTCGCCGCCGACCAGCCGTTTCATGGTCGCTTCGGCGAAGCGGCGGCCCTTGTCGGTCTCGGAGCAGAAGACCAGGCGGGCGCCGCGCAGCCGCATCTTGAACGCGCCGTGGCGCTCGTGTTTGGACTCCATCAGGATCGCCGGGTCGACCTCGATGGCGTAGTCGCCGAAGGCGGCCATGACCGCATCCCGCAGGGTGCCCTTGCCGTTGGCGCCGGTGCCGGTGAAGATCGGCATGACATGCTCGGTGACCTTGCCGAGCATGGCGTAGCCGAACACCCGCCGCACGAAGGCGCGCACGTCGTCGTCGGGCAGGATGCGGGCGATGAAGGCCTCCCATTCGGGGTCGGTGCGGCCGGTGATGGCGCCGCCGGAGACCTTGGTGATCAGGTCGGCGCGGTCGTTGGGGCGCACGGTGCCGTCGCGCAGGTCGATCGTGGTGGTGGGGGTGTTGAACAGGTAGGGGTCGGCGTCCAGCGCGCTGCTGGGGGTCGAGATCGGCTCCAGCGCGGAGGCGATCTTCAGCAGGCCTTCCAGCCCGGCGGCCGACTCGGAGCGGCGCACGTCCTTGTACAGGTCGTCGCGCTCTGGGCCGTGCAGCAGCGGCACGGCCCGCAGGGCGGCCTTGACCGTCTGCACGGCAGCCCGCATGTCGGCGCGATCCTCGTCGGCCTGCCAGCGAGAGCCGTCCCAGCGGTGCCAGCCGATGCCGTGCACGAACCGCAGGTGCTGGGCGTGCTCGGCGACGAACCGTTCGGCCATGCGCAGCTGGCCCCGGTGCCGGACCGCGGATGCCCCGTCCGCCGCGCTCGTCCCCGGCTCCGACAGGATGGGGGGAAGCTGTCGCGGGCCGGGGACGGCAGCACGCGGCACCCCGGCGTCGTCGAGGCTGTTGGTGGCCTGGATGGCTTCGGCGATGCCCGCACGTACCCCGGCCGCGCGGACCTTGTCGACCATGGACATCAGGCGACCCCCCGCCTCAGCTCGATGACGCGGGCCTGCTGGCCGCTGTCCGGCGATGACTCCTCGGACTCCTCGGCCGGGTCGGCACCGCGGTCGGCGGCCGCGGCGAGGGCGGGCCGCTCCGGTACGCCTGCTCGCCGGGCGGCCTGGAGTTCGGCGTGGGTGGGAGTGCGGGCGTGCTCCTGGACGGTGCGGTGAACGCGCGACCACTGCTCGGCCATCTCCTCCTGGGCGTGGCCGTAGCCGACCTCATATCCGTGGTCGAAGAAGTCCCGGGCCGCGGCGCGGTATCCGGCCTCGTAGTTCTCCCGGTCGCGGGCGGCCTGGTCGACGATCGCGTCGACCAGCTCGGCGGCCACCAGCATCAGCGGGAACCACTTGGCCCGCTCCTCATCGGCCGCGCTGCCCGGCGCGGCGTCGGCCGCCTCGTTGGCCGGGCCGTTCATCGGGCCGCCTGAACCTTGGGAGCCCGCGCGAGCCAGGCGTCGACCTCGGCGGCGGGGTAGCGCACCAGACGCGGGCCCAGGCGCAGCGCCTGCGGGCCGCTGCCCTGCTTCTCCCAGCGTTCCAGGGTGCGCACGCACACCCCGAGCCGGACCGCCACCGCCCGCCGTGTCAGCATGAATTGATCGGTCACGGTCGCCCGTACCCCCGTTTTCGGTCATAGTCGCACAGTTAAGGATCAGCTCTAAAGCATCGTCGTATTGCTTGTCAAGTCGCAGTATGTCGCTAAACTGTTCCACCATGGAACAACTCGCGGATTGGTCGACACGCACCGCGCGTGACGTCGGAGAACGCATCAGAAGAGCGCGTAACCAGCAGAAAATGAGCGCCCAGGCACTGGCGGACCGGTGCGGGCAGCTGGGCCTGCCGCTGGACCGCTCGGTAATCGCCAAGCTGGAAAAGGGCCTTCGCCAAGGGGTGAGCCTGGCCGAGGTGCTGGTAATCGCCAGTGCTCTGGAGGTGCCGCCGCTGGCGCTGATGCTGCCCGTCGGCGCGAACGTCGAGGTCGAGGTCCTGCCCGGCCGTACGGTTCCTACGTGGGACGCGGTGGAGTGGATCGAGGGCCGCCGGCCTTTGCCCGCCGCCGACGACCAGCACGACCACGACGAGTTCGACGTCGACCCCGGCGACGACGTCGATGACGAACTCGGCAAGCACGATGGCGGGGACACCAGGCGTGACCCGCAGGGCGCCGGGGCGCGGTGGGCCGCCGGGGCGGCACCGGTCCAGTTGTGGCGCCAGCACACCGAGTTGGTCCAGCGCTGGCGCACTGCGGTGGCCACCGCGGCCCGGCTACGCGACCAAGCCGCCGAGCGTTGGCAGATCGTCGCCCGTTTCCGCGCCACAGCCGACGATGAGACCTTCAGCGACAGCCACCGCCGCACCGCCCGCCGCAGGGCCACCGCCGTGGAGGTCCAGGCCCAAGCCCAACTGCGCCAGGCAGTCACCCGCGAACAACAGGCGCTGGGCATCGAGGACGAGTTGCAAGACGTTCGCGGGCAGATGCGGCTGCGGCAGATCACCGTGCCGCCGCTGGCCGGCACCGGCCTGTCAGCCCTGGAGACATCGGCCCTGTCGCCGACCGAACAGGTGCTGGCGCGGGTACTGGCCGAGCGGCTCCGGCACACCGAGCAGCACCACGACGGCGGCCAGGCCCAACCATGACCTCTCGCACAGTTCGTCACGAGCGGTTCGCCCCGGCATCACGGGCAGCCTGCTCAGCCCTGGCCCGGCGGGCGGCTTTGCTGACCCGGGCCGCCAGGCGCTCGAGCGCGGCCTCGTCCAGGCCACCCTTCACTACCCCGCCCTGCGGGCCGGAGACCTCCAGGGCCACCGCCTTGACCGGCCGCCACTCCGGGCTCATCCGCGACAGCAGCTCCAACGCCAGGCGGCCGTTGGGCGGGGTGATGCGCACCGTCTCGGTGCCGTCCGGGCGGATGGTGTGGCTGATCTCGATGCCGCCGATCGCGTCCCGGAACGCGGCGGTGAGCAGGATCTCGCAGGCCTTCGCGCGCGCGTGCGTAAGGGCCTGCGCGAACTGCAGAAACTCCTCCGGGGCGTCGTCGTCTTCGCCCCGGGCGCGCCAGGCGTGCACGCTGCGCTCGCTGATCCCGGCCAGCGCGGCCGCCGAGGCGATGCTATGCCCGGCCTGCAGGGCCGCCACGAGACCGGCCTGCACCTGAGGAGTGAGCTTGGTCGGCCGTCCCCCGCGCCGAGGGGCATCCTGGGGGGCGGCGTGTCGTCCGGTGTCGGCTGCTGTCGTTTTCACAGACCGGACCTTTACAGGAAAACCGACCTACCGTCTTCGCCCGATTTCCCAGGTCAGCGCGGGGGCCTATCTCGATGACTCTCCGGTCGGCGGGACCCTGATCGTAGGTCGCCATCAGTCGTTGAGGCGTGACCATCGTTGCCCGTGCTGCAGTTGCCGGACGGCACGGAAAGTCCTCATCCGCTCTTGTTCGGGACTGCGTCCTCATGGCGTTCGGCCGCCGCCGCGTGTACAACTACCTCGCATTGCGCGAGCAGCTCAGTGGAATCGTCCCCGTCGGTGCTGGAAAGTGATATCCGCGGCCTCGCCAACCCGGCCACCACCTCCGCGACTTCCCGCAACACCTCAGCCTGAGAGCCGAGGTTGGTGATAGAGCGGGCGATGCGTTTGCGGAGACGTACGTGGGAGAGGGCGCTGCGCAGACCTGCGGCGATATGGGAGGCGGTAGCGGGACGCCGGGGTAGGGCTCTTGGCAAGCAGGGAGATGATGAGGCGGTCGATGTCGGCGCCGATGCCGGACCGCAGACTGCTCGGCGGAGCGGGTGTCTTGGCGGCGTGCATGTAGCCCAGAGCACGAAGATCATGGGCGGGGAATTCAGCTGGCGGGCGCGGCCGCAGAGGGACCGACCGACCGACCGCAGCGTCTCCCGAATCACGTGTCCAGCGGCCGACATTCTTACGACCTCACAATTAAGGCAGTGGATATTCCATTTTCCGGACTGGTTGTGATGTACATCACATTATCAATTTCATGCCACAGCGCCCATATTGGGCCGTTTTAGAGAAAGTCGCCATTGACCAGGATGGACAGGGCGAGGAAAAACGCGTTGCCATAACGTGTTGTCACGCTGCGCCATCGCCAGATCACCTTTAACGCGTTGACCGTTCTCACCCTCTCGATCACCATCCACGGTGATCGTCCTTTGTCCGCTCTCTGGCGCGTGAAGACCCTGTTCCGGGGTCCGCGTCAGCATGTCTGCGAAAGGGGTCGAAATGCGGGTTCGGCGCACGCGGCTTTGGCTGACGGCACTGGTGACGGGGCTTTCAGCGGCGCTCTTCATCTCCGGGACGGGAGTCCCGGACGGATTGGTACAACAGGCGGTGGCGGCCATACCGGAATCGGATCCGGAACCTCTGGTGAAGGGCCGCGCCGTACC
This sequence comes from Streptosporangium sp. NPDC051022, assembly GCF_040683035.1. Classification (NCBI taxonomy): domain Bacteria; kingdom Bacillati; phylum Actinomycetota; class Actinomycetes; order Streptosporangiales; family Streptosporangiaceae; genus Streptosporangium; species Streptosporangium sp. NPDC051022. The sequence continues at coordinate 54,000 of NZ_JBFBCF010000030.1, forward strand.
GAAGCCCAAGGTCGGCAAGGGTGCGGAGGACACTTCACCGGCGGTGAGGCTGAAACCTCCACAGTGGTCGAAACCAGGCAGCGCCGAGGTGGAGGTGGGGGCCGGACTGGCCAGGGCCGGGGAGCTTCCGGTCCGGGTGGGGGCGACCGGCTCCGGTGCCGACGTCGGCAAGGTCAAGGTGGAGACACTGGCACCCGACGTGGTGCGGAAGCTGGGCGGCATCGGGGTGGCGGCCCGGATCGAGCGGGCCGACGGCGGCGCCCAGCCGGGGAAGGTGCGGGCGGAGTTCTCCTACGAGGGGTTCAGGGACGCGTCCGGCGGTAACCTCGCCAGCCGCCTGCAGGTCCTGCGCCTGCCGGTGTGCGCGTTCCAGGAACCGCGCCCGCGCACCTGCGTGGTACGCCCGCAGGTGGTCAAGGCCAGAAATGATCTCAAGGCCGGCGTGCTGGTCGCCGACGTAGAAATCGGCAGAGCACCGCCCGCGAAGGTTCCGGCGACACCCAAGGGCGACAGAAAGGCCGCGGCGCAGGCGGTGGCTGACGCGGTCGCGGCCCAGCGGCTCGCCGAGGGGTCGGTGTACCTGCTGGCGGGTGGGATGACCGGTCCGGACGGCAACTTCGGCGCGACCGATCTCAAGCCGTCGGGCACCTGGCAGGCGGGCGCCTCTGGCGGGTCGTTCAGCTACGACTACCCGCTGCCCGAGGCGCCTTCTCCCGCCGGTGACGGCCCGGATCTGTCGCTGCAGTACGACGCCTCCTCCCTGGACGGCCAGGGCGACTGGACCAACAACCAGTCCAGTGTGGTCGGCGCGGGCTGGGAGCTGAACGCGGGTTTCATCGAGCGCCGCTTCCGCCGGTGCGTCGTGGACAACTTCTACGACTCGGAGGCCAACCTGGTCTGGAAGGCCGAGGAGACCGGCAGCTACGGCAAGGCGCTGTGCTGGGAGTCGCCGGACGACAACGACGGTGACGCCTCCACCACCGACAGGACACAGTCGGAGCTGGTGCTGAACGTCGGCGGCCGCTCAGCGCAGATCGTCAAGGACCGTGTCTCCGGGTCCTGGAAGACGGTGCCGGACTTCGGCTGGAAGATCGAGCAGCTGAGCGGCGGCGCGGACGGCCAGGCCTACTGGAAGATCACCTCCGACACCGGAGAGGTGTCGCGGTTCGGTTACCGCAAGGACGCCCAGTGGCAGGTGCCCTACGTCGGCAACGACTCCGGTGAGCCGTGCTTCGACCGCTACTACAACGACGCCGTGCCGCCGACCTGCAACGGGGTGTGGCGGTGGAACCTGGACCAGGAGATCGACTCCGACGAGAACGTCGTCGACTACACCTACAACCGGGAAACCAACTACTTCTGCCTGCCCAGTTGCTACCACGAGCTCTACCAGGTGCTGCCCTACGACCGGGGCGGGTTCCTGGCCAAGGTCGAGTGGGGCCACAACACCCAGGTGGCCGGGAGCGTGCCGACCGCCCGCACCGTCTTCACCACCGCCGACCGGGGCACGACGGACGTGCCGACCGATCTGAAGTGCGACGTTCAGGTGGGCTGCGCCAACGGCGCGCTGGCGTTCTACTCCACCCGGAAGCTGACCTCGGTGCTGAGCGAGTCGCTGAACGCGGCCGGGACCGGCTGGGATTCAGTGAGCAGGCTGGACCTGACGCACACGTGGATCTACACGCGTACCGATTTCGGCGCGCCGTACGACCCGGTGCTGTGGCTGGACACCGTCCAGCACACCGGCCTGGCCGGAGGCAGCGTCACGTTGCCCGCGACCGACTTCGACGCGACGCTACTGGCCGGGAAGATGTCGTATGACGACATGTCCGACTGGACGAACCTGCTGTCGTGGCGAATGGTGCCCCGGATCGGGGCGATCGTCAACGGGCTGGGTGGCCGGGTCGAGGTCGTCTACGGTCAGGCCGATCCGTGTTCGGGCGGCAAGGGGCGTGACGGGACCAACTACTTCAACGACCACGTCGGCGACTGCTACAAGGTCGACAAGAGCATCACCGGCAACGAGTTCTGGACGGTCTACTACAAGCAGCTGGTCACCAAGGTCACCGAGAAGGACACCGTCGCCGCCTCCCCGGACATGGTCAACAGCTACGAGTACCTGGGCGGACCCGGCTGGGCCCCGCCGGTGGAGTACGCCGAACCCGGCTTGTCGCCGCCGTCGACCGACTGGCGCGGCTACGCCACCGTGCGCACCACCCAGGGGACGGGCACGAACCCCGACGACTTCACCGTCACCTCTTCGACGTTCCTGCGCGGCATGGGCGGCACGGTGACGAACTTCGAGGGCACCACGGTCACCGACGTCCTGGCGTTGCAGGGCAGGGTACTGCAGGAGCAGGACTGGAAGCTGACCTCCCTCAGCCCGCGGGCCTTCAGTGAAGTCTCCTCGACCCGGTACGAGTATTCGGTGGTCCCGGCCGGTACCGGGCCCGGGGTTTACGACCCGGCCAAGGTACTGACCACCCGGGAGCGCGGCCGGGAGCTGGTGACCGGCGGCACCTGGCGCTACACCGACGAGAAGACCGCCTACAACGCCGACGGCCTGCCGAACAAGATCAACGACTACGGCCAGGACGGCGTGGCCACCGACAACTCCTGTACCTCGATCACCTACGCCCGTAACACCGACCCCGGCCAGTGGCTGATCGATTTCCCGTCGGTGACGGAGAAGCGGTCCGGGGACGACTGCACGACCGGAACGCTGATCGGCAAGACGGTCGCGCTGTACGACGGCGGCTCGGATCCGGCCACCAACAAGCCGAGCGACGGCAACGTCACCGAGGCCCGCTCGTACATCGACGCGACGACGACTTCAGTGGTGAAGGCGACTTACGACGACTACGGCCGCACGCTGACCACGACCGACCCGCGCAACAAGACCACGACCACGTCTTACAGCCCGGCCGTGGGCTGGCCGCACACCGGCGTCACCGTCACCAACCCGCTGGGCCACGCGGCGACCAGCAAGGTCTCCCACCTGCACGGCCAGACGCTGTCGATCACCGATGCCAACAACAAGAAGACGGAGATCGACTACGACGCGCTGGGGCGCGGCACCCAGTTCTGGGGACCGGCTCAGCCTCGCAGCGGCGGCACTCCCACCGCGACCGTCGCCTACGTGCTCACCGGTACCGCACCGGCCAAGACGACCGTCAACCGGCTGCTGTCGGGAACCGGCACCGGAGCCAAGTGGCTGACCACCCACACCTTCGAGGACGGCTTCGGCCGCACCCGTGAGGCTCAGACCGCCTCCCCGGCCGGCGGGCGGGTGGTGACGGTCAGCACCTACGATGCGCGCGGCCTGGCCGCGGCGGTCTCCGACCCGGTGCACAACACCTCGACGGCCGGGTCCGGGCTGCTGAACCCGGCGCTCACCGACCTGCCGCAGTGGTCCAAGACCGTCTATGACGGGCTGGAGCGGCCGATCGCGGACGTCGACTACAACCTGGCCACCGAGCTGCGCCGTACCAGCACCGCCTATCCGGGCGCCGACCGTGTCGAGACGACCCCACCGATCGGCGCCAAGACCGTCAATGTGCAGGACGTCTTCGACCGGACCACCAAGGTCGAGGAGTGGGCGGACGCCACCGTCCACAACGACACCTCCTACGTCTACGACCTGAACAGCAACCTCACCACCATCACCGACGCCAAGGGCAAGGCTCGGACCTTCACCGTCGACTGGCTGGGCCGCCGCACCGCCGCCGTCGACCCCGACGCGGGCAACTCCTCCTCCGGCTACGACACCGCGGGCAACCTGCTCTGGAACATCGACGGCAAGAACCAGAAGACCTCCTACACCTACGACGACCTTGGTCGCCGTACCGCCCAGTGGGCCGGCGAGGTCACCACCGGCACCAAGCTCGCCGAATGGACCTATGACACCCTGGCCAAGGGCCAGCCGGTCGCCTCCACCCGTTACACCGGCGGGCAGGCCTACACCCAGGCGGCCACCGGCTACGACGCCGACTATCGGCTCACCGGCTCCAAGGTCACCATCCCGGCCTCCGAAGGCGCGCTGGCCGGAGACTACATCTCCACCTTCGCCTACAACGCCGCGGGCAACCTGACCGAGCAGAACCTGCCCGCCGCGGGCGGCCTGGCCGCCGAGAAGCTCACCTTCGGCTACACCGACCTCGGCCTGCCCAAGACGCTCACCTCCGACTACGGCGGCGGCTTCACCTACGTCAAGGACACCACCTACACCTCAACCGCCCGCCTGAACGAGCGCCTGCACGGCGCGGCCGGCCAGGTGAAGCGCAGCCTGACCTGGGACGGGGCCACCGGTTTCGTCAAGCGGGTCACCACCCTGGCCAAGGCCGACACCGCCACCCCGACCACCGCGCAGAACGACGAGTTCTTCTACGACACCGCCGGAGAGATCTCCCGCATTCTGGACGCCGCCTCGGCGATCCCGAGCGGCACCGTCGGCCAGTCGGAGTGCTACACCTACGACTCCCGCCGCCGCCTGAGCGCCGCGTGGACCACCACCGGCTCCTCCTGCTCCTCGGCCGCCGACGGCCAGGGCATCGACCCCTACAACCAGACCTACGCCTACGACACGGTCGGCAACATCACCTCGCTGACCGACAACGGCCAGACCGCCACCTACACCTACCCCACCGGGACGGTCCGGCCGAACGCGGTCACCTCCATCACCCGCCCCGGCGGCACTGACACCTACAGCTACGACAACGCCGGACAGTTGACCGGCCGCACCGTCGGCGGCACGTCGGCCACCTTCGACTGGGACGAGATCGGCCGGCTGACCAAGGCCGTCGTGGGCGGCGCGCAGACCTCCATGGTCTACGACGCCTCGGGCGAACGCCTGATCCGCCGCGATCCCGACGGCAGCAGCACCCTCTACCTGGGCTCGGCCGAACTCAAACTGGCCAGTGGAGCGGTCGCCGGCAAGCGCTACTACAGCACGGCCGACGGCTCCACCGTCGCGCTGCGCACCTCCGCCGGGGTGACCTGGATGCTGTCCGGCCTGCACGGCAGCAACCAGATCGCCGTCAACGACACCACCGGCCAGGTCAGCCGGGAACGCTACCTGCCCTTCGGCAAACGCCGCGGCACCGACGACCTGCCCTTCACCGACCGCGGCTTCCTCGGCAAGGTCGAAGACGACTCCACCGGCCTGACCTACCTGTCGGCCCGCTACTACGACCCGTCCATCGCCAAGTTCATCTCCACCGACCCGCTGCTGGACCTGCGCAACCCCCAGTTCGCCAACCCCTACAGCTACGCGGGCAACAACCCCATCGGCCTGTCCGACCCCGACGGCCAAGCCGCCTGCCGCCCCGGCGACTGCCCCACCAAGAGCGCCATGAAATGGACGAGGGCACACGCCGAGAAGAACAAGAAGAAGAAGGCGAAAGCCCTTAAGGCCGCCCACAAGTACGACCAGACCGAAGCGAAGATCACCCAGAAGCACGACAGAGAATACAAGGCCCAGAAATGGGAGCAGGGACATAACGCCAGAAGAAGCATCCCCCCGACCCCCAAGAAGAAGCCGGCACCACTCTCACAGGAAAGCCTGAACTGCGGCCCCGCAGCATCCAAAGAATATTGTGAAGCAGCAAAAGAGCTAGACAAGCGATTCAAACAATTCGGGGTCGACCCGCTCGACGCCATGCTCAACGGCAACATGCACTCGCCCCAGGACGCCATAGGGACGCTGAGGGGCCCGAAAGGAAAAGTCAGGGTTCCGTGCAGCAGTTTCGTCCCCGGCACGGAAGTCCTCATGGCGAACGGCACCAGCAAGCCCATCGAAGACGTCAGAGTCGGAGACAAGGTCCTCGCCACCGACCCTGAAACCGGCAAGACCGAGGCCAAGCCCGTCACCGCCCTGATCAGCAGCAAAGGCGAGAAGCAACTCGTAAAGATCACAACGAGCACCGAGGGTGGCGAGACATCCTCCTTGGTCTCGACTGATCAGCACCCGTTCTGGGTGCAGTACGGCCCCGACTGGGTGAACGCCGGTCAACTCGACGCTGGAATGTGGCTGCGCGCCTCCACTGACGCCCATATCCAGATTTCAGCAGTAAAGCGGTGGTCTACCTCGCAGCAGCAGGTCCACAACCTCACCGTCGCCGACATCCACACGTACTATGTGCTGGCAGGCGCGACGCCGGTACTCGTTCACAATTCTGGGCCATGCCCGAGGTGGTCGTCACATAACGAGAGGGCTGGTGATCTTGCTGGCAAGTACACTCAGGGACAGACAAGTCGGGATCCAGCCTCGCAGTGGTATCACGAGGAACTGAGCAACGAGGAACTCCTAGACGGGATCAACAAGGCCGCAGAGGGCGACGGAATTTTCGTCTCGCGTGAGGGGAAGATCCTTGGAGGCCATCACCGGTTGGACGAACTCCTAAGGAGGGTCAAGGACGGACGTATCGATCCAGACACGCTAATCCGTATCGACCTCTATGGCGGGAATTAGTACTCTGATGCCTATGATTCATTCGACTGATCCTGACTTCCGCGTATGTCAGATCAGTTTCGATACGCTTCTCGAGATCCAGCTAGAAGCGGAGAGCCGAGGCTGGGCAACTCGGTGGACCTCGATAGACGCACTCCGTAGACAGGTCAAGGAAGAAATCGTCGTCATCCAATCACTGATGCGCGAGGAGTGGGGAGGGGCTATTCGGGCGTACCGATGTCTCGCACTGTTCTCAAGTGCGGATAGCGGAGATGCTGGTGGAATTGCCACGATCGATATCGCTCCAGCGAGATTCGAATCACTGGAGCGGATCGATCGGGACCCGGATGTTCGGAGAGTGCTTTCCCACATCTTCTCCCTTGCGGTAGAAGGGATTTCGATGATTTCGAAGGAATAATGATCTCTGCCTGATTTTTGCGATCAGACATAGGGGATCTTGTCGCCACCTGATTTACAGTGATCGACTCAGAATAGTTCAGGCAAGCGCGGATTCGATCGCGATTTGTCTCGACAACCCTCCCGAATTTCCGCCTGGAATTCAAAGTCGACGCGACACAATTCTCCATTCTGGCAAGAAATTTCTGTGGGACCCGCCGGGTATTCAGCGGGCCCCACAGAAATTTGACGGCAACATCAGCGGACAACTCCCGACGACCGGACCCGCAGGTTCGAGCCGTCGGCGTAGGCGGAGCGCGCCGCCGCGGCGATCACGGCGAGCGCCGCATACACCTCCGGCGTCTCCGGTTCCGGGGTCACAGGCCGACTCCGCGCATGGGGTTGTCGCGCCATTTGTCGGCGGTGCGGATGTAGCCGTGTACCACCGGGGACTTCTCCGACCAGCGGCCGTGCCGGGCGATCGCCGAGACCGGCGCTCCGGCCTTGGCCGCGGCGGTGGCGCCGCCGGCGCGCAGCGAGTGCGCGCTGAACGCCTCGGCGCCGGGCACTCCGGCCCGTACGGCGGCGCGGCGCACCAGCAGGTTCAGGCCGTGTCCGCTCATCCGCACCACCGCCTTGCCCGCCGCGCCGTCGGTTCCGGTGAGGCGGCCGTGCCGGTCGACGCCGCGCAGCAGCGGCCCGTTCGTGACGCCGCGTTCGGTCAAGGCGGCGATCCAGGCCTGCACCACCCGCACCGGACAGGTCTCGGAGTGCGAGCCGTACGGCAGCGGCACGGTCTCCCCGATCGCGTCCTGGTCGGTCTTGGATCGGCCGATGAACACCTCCAGCCCGTCCGCGGTCAGCGTGACGTCGCCGATGTCGAGCGCGGCCAGCTCGCTGCGGCGGCCCATCAGCGCGAACCCGAGCACCAGGGCGGCCCGGTCGCGCAGGCCCGCCAGGGTGTCGGGCGCGGTGGCATCCAGCATCCGGCGCAGGACTTCGAGTTCGGCCGGGGGCGCCTTGCGGGTCCGCTGCCCGGCGTCGGCCCGCTGGCGGCGGTAGGCGCGCAGGGCCAGCCGGGCCGGGCGGGCGTCGGCGGTGAGGCCGGCGAGCTTGTGGCGGGACTGGATGCACGCCAGCGCCCGCTCCACGGTCGACGGCGCGGGCAGGGTGCCCTTGCGGGTCGGGGTGGCGGCCAGGTGGGTGACGTACTCGGCCAGCGTCTCGGCGGTGGCCGGCAGCGGCGTGCGCCCGTGCGTCGCGCACCAGGCGGTGAACGCGCTCCAGTCGCGGGCGTAGGCGCGGCCGGTGGCGGTGGCGAACCCGTCGGCCACCCGGGCGCGCGCGGCCTCCGACAGCGCCCGGTCGACGTCGCCCCCGGGACGGTCGTCCGGGACGACGGGCGCGCCGTACCCGCCGGAGGGCCGGGCGGGCAGCACGGTTCCGGTAAGCAGATCCGGACCGGGGGCCGGTTCGGGGGTGAGGGGGACGAGCACCGGTCCTCCGCGGGGGAGAGTGGATCATGGATTCTGGGTTGCGATAAGGAACGTTATCGCAACCCAGAATCTCATGATCGAGAATCGCTTGGAAAGTTTTCTAGGAACTCCTTCTTGACTCTCTTTCTAGAAGGTCTACCTTGAAGGTATGCCTAAGAGTGAACCTCGCCTGATGCCGACAGGTACGTGCTGGTGTGGATGTGGAACCGAGGTTGGTCTCGGCTCCTTTTTCTCCCAGGGACACGACAAGATCGCAGAAGCCGCCCTCCTGGCGGCCCGGTACGACAACTCCGTCGCCCGACTCATCGCCCACCACGGCTTCGGCCCCGAAAACGGCGTCCGCGAGGCCGCGGTGGAGAGCGGCTACTGGGAAGCCTGCCCCGAAGCGGGCTGCAACTACCTCGGTGCCCCCGCCAGCATTCGCGTGCACCGCAAGAAGATGCAGCACTGAACCGCCTCCCCGACTCCGCGTCGCCGAACATCGCCGCTCAGCGGTTGGTCTCCTGCAGGGATCGACCGGAAGCAGGCCCCACGGTCGTTTCCTTGGTCACAGGGGCCCAGGAGGGAGGTATTTCTCATGGCTACGCACCGGCGACGCCGCAAGAAGCTGGTCTTCGGGGAAGGGGCGGCACTCGCTGTTCGAGTGGTCCTGATCGCCGTTGACTGGTTGACCAACGGACACGGGCCCAGGTAGGCAATCCCGCCTCCCAGGCCCGTCGTTTCCGCATCGAGGCTCCGGTTCTCCTCGGCCGGGCGGACCGGGGCCTCACGCAACATAAATAGCATTGTGTGAGATCCAACTGGCCCGGGACGACACCCGCCGACACCGGCTGACAGGAGCCGTTTCCCAGTTCGCCGAAGAGTCCGTCCCTTGGAGCGCTGGGTGTTGTCCTGAGCTCGCTGCCGTCGAGTGCCGTCAGCAGGTCACCAGATTGTCGCCATCGTCGTACAGCCGATCAACGTTTCGCCGGACCCGGGCCAGCGTGCTGAGAAGTGCTAGTCCATCTGACGCTGTTATGGCGTGCCACCACTCCCGGGTGGGTCGCGGCCGGGCCGGGGCCCGGCCCTCCCCTCTGCTCAGTTGTCGGAGTCCCAGTGCTCGTCTCCGACCGCGTTGTTGGCGAACTCGCGGACGTTGTCGTTCACCTGAATCCGGTGATCGATGTCGAGCTGGCGATAGAGGTGCTCGAACTCCTCTTCCGACAGGGTCTCGACATTCACCGCCAACTCCGTGACGATGGCGTCCTGCTCGTCTTCACTCAACGGTTCCTTGCTCATCTGTTTCCTCCCTGGGGTGGCGCCGGGGTCTCTCGATCGAGCGGCCGCCGTCTCGCGCGTGGCCCACCATGCCAGCAAGCCGGACGTCTCCCTTTCAGGTCCGCGCGCGGATCGCAGGCGGGGGGCTGTCCATCGTCCGGCCCGTACTCCGGCCACTACGCGCTGGTCTACGAGCCGGGCTGGGAGCAGACGGCCGTTCTCGTCGTGGACTGGCTCAATCGCGTTATCCGCTGAACCCCCGGCTAACATGCTCAGCACCGCCCCCAGCAACCGAGACGAGGCTCGCGCGTGAACCTGCCTCAGCATGTGTACCACCTGGCCGAGGCGGCGAACTGGCCGTCGATTGAAAAGCACGGCCTCCTACCGGCAGCCGAGCTGATCGCCCGCGCCGGGCTGAGCGGGGCCGACCGCGAACGGCTGGAGCGCTCGCAGCGCCCAGGGCCCACGCTGCTGCCGGACGGGGTTGAGATCCGCGACCAGCGACCGATGCCGGCGACCGCCTTGCAGTCCTGCCTGGTCGGCCTGGACCCGGCCGACTGGTACGCCTTGGTGAACGTCCGGGTGTTCTTCTGGCTCGACCCGGCCCGGCTCAACCGGCAGCGGGCAGCGTACAGGTCGCAGCCCCAGGTCGTCCTCACCCTGGATACGGTCGGGCTGGTGGCCGACTACGGCGACCGAACGGCGGTCAGCCCCATCAACAGCGGGAACGCCCGCAGGCGGCCCGCACGCCGAGGGGCGGCGACATTCGTTCCCTACACAGAGTGGGTCAGGTCGGGGTGGGCGAGCGAGGCGGCCGCGCTCGGCATCAGGGAGCGGAGGAGGTCGCACCCGCCGGCGGAACTGACGGTCACGGGCGCGATCCCCAACGCGATGCAGTACGTGACCGCCATATCCCGGCTCGCAGCGGGTGAGCGGTTCAGAGAAAGTTGATGGCCCTTCTACCCGTATTCGGGTGGCACCCGCGCTGGCGAGGGTCGTCGCGTCGGTCGCGGCCGCGGTGCTGGTGTGGCTGGCCCCGGCCGTATGGCCGCCGATCGATGCCGCCTTGGCGGTGACGAGGCTGTCACTGACGCTGTACGGGCTGCGACGCGGACGGCGCCGTCCCTGAGATGGTCGTCGGCTCCGCACTGCTTCCAGGCTCGCAAGTCAGCAGCGGGGCGGGGACGCCGGGGAAAGCGCCGAGACCAGCTGCCAGCTCCTTCAGCAGGGTATGCAAGATCCATCTTGGTCTTGAGAAGGTCCCTTATCAGGAGCCAGAAACCCGGGCCGACGACAACCGGCACGCCCCGGCGCCGACCGGCGGGCGCCGCCGGGTCACTTACCCCGCGTCGACGTGGGCGCACAGGGGACGCTGCTGGTAGCCGCCGGGCACGTCGGCGCCGACGGCGGCCCAGAACGGGCGGGAGTCGCGGAAGTGTCCGCCAAGGGTGTGCCAGGACAAGCCTGGGTTCTCGGTGCGCAGCGCGGCCAGTCCGGCACGGGCCAGGCCGCACCGCTGGTAGGGCGGCGGCGTGTAGGGGTGCTCGACCCAGGCCAGACGGCAGCGACGGCAAATCCGATAGTCGACGGCGAACGCCGATTCGCCGTCGAGGTAGGCGGCTCGGCAGCGCCAGCCGGTCCGCTCGGGCGAGACGGTGTCCTGCCACGGCGTGCCCAGCACCGGCACGACCGGCCAGCCCCGGCGCCGGCCGAGCCGCCCTCCGGTGATCCATTGCAGTACCTCGCGCCAGGGTTGCCGCCCCGACGCGCGCCCCACCTGGTGTACCTGCCCGGCCAGGCGCCGCGCCGCAGATGCGTCATCGACCGTCATACCGATCATCGTTTCCCAGGCGTGCAACGCTCGCCAGCGATGGGCATAGACCGGCGAGAACTGACGGATCCGTGTTTTCAAGCTTGAAAGGCAAACATCGAGATCGCCGTGCCGTACGGCGCCAACCCGGCCGTCTCCCCTGCCGATCGCTCGCCTTTTGCGGCCGAGCAGGGGCCAGCGGGACCACTCGCTGAAACAGTTCCCCCACCTATTCGTCAGGAACCCACCGCCGAAAGAACACATCCACGGCATTTCCAGCAAGCGATCACGCAGGAGTCCCGCTCCGCGTAAACCAACCCCGCAGAGCTCACGATGTCAGCTGCTGAGCCGGGTGAAGACCATGGCGTGGTCGGAGGCCGGGTCATCGCGGCGGGCGGTGGGGACCTCGGTCACCGAGGGCAGTTCGTCGTCCGGGCCGGCGCCGTTGAGCGGGCGCAGCGTGTGGACGTCCTGGGCGCGCGCGAGGAGGGCGTGGGAGACCAGCAGGTGGTCGATGAGTTCGCGGCGGCGCTGGAACACCCGGGAGAAGCGCTCACCGTCCGGGATACGGGGGGCCAGGTTCCACAACCGGGCCTTGTCGCCCTGATCGGGCTGCTCAGCGCCGGGGGTGCCGAGCTCGGAGCCGGGCGGGCCGAGCAGGATCTGGGTGGTGGCGGCCTCCGGCTCGTCGTTGAAGTCGCCCAGCACCACGACCTGGCGTGCCGGTCCCTGGCCGTCCAGCAGTTCGTCGGCCAGGGCGCGCACGGTGACGGCCTCGGCGGCCCGCCGGTAGAGGGCGTAGGCGGCCACGCGAGCCCGCTCCCCCTCATCGTGGGGCTGGAACCGGGACCGCCCGTTCGGCCCCGGCGGGAAGGACAGCAGCTTGCTCTTCAGGTGCGCGGCGATCAGGTCGATGGTGCGGCCGTCGGGTTCGGTGACACGCACGGCCAGGGCGCCGCGGCCCATCTGGTGGGCGGTTGTGCCGTCATCACCGGCCTGGATCGGGCTCAGCTGCGCGGGGAAGGTGGCGCGGTCGGTGAGGACCTGCAGCGGGAGCCGGGACAAGAAGCCCACCCGGATGGGATGCCTGGCATCGAAGATGCCGGAGGTGACGTGCTGCCAGCCGTTTCCCAGGTGATGGGCCAGTTCGGCGAGCGCGTCGGGATCGCCGACCTCCTCCAGGGCCAGGACGTCGACGCCCGCGGCGGTGATCGTCGCGACGAGCCCCTTGAGCTTGGCCTCATAGGCGGCTTGGGTGGTCGGACCGAACCCGTTTCCCGGTTTGAATAGATTTTCCACATTCCACGTTCCGATAACCGTCATCGCCGGTTCTCCCGTTTGGCGTGTTTTCGCATGTGAAGGTGAATGCAGGCAGAAGTCCCTGATTCAGAATCGCATCGCGGGCGATGACGTATCGAGATGTGGCCGGGAGCGGTCGTGCGTGTCGACCGGCTTGCCTGACCTCGCGGCCGCTGCGGCCGGTCAGGCTCACGAGGAAATCCGGTCGCCGGAGGCGGCGGGCAGCTGGCGGCCTCCGGGCCCGAGTTCGGGGACGTGCTTGTAGAGGGTGGAGCGGGGCACTCCAGCAGACGGCGAGGGAGGACGTGCGGCCTGGCGCGGAAGGACGCGGTTGGCTGCGGAAGAGTCCGGCTGTCCGGTTACCCTTGCTGTGCGGGTACTTAACGCCGTGCAATGAGGCCCCGGTCCACCGTCCAAGGAAGAACCGGAGCCCCTGCATTACACAGCGGGCCTGGGAGGCGAAACGCCTACCTGGGCCCGTTGCCGTTGATCCACCAGTCCACGACGATCAGGAACGCTCGGATCACGAGCGGCCCCCAGTCGCCGGGGTCGGGCTTGTTTCGACGGCGTCGCCGGTTGGCAGCCAAGGAGATCTCTCCCCTCTACGGGCCCCAGTTCCCGGAAAGGGACCAACCTCGTCCCTGGGGGAGTCAACCGTTGGGGCCAGTCCGGTCGATCCCCTGCAGGACGACCGACCGTCGTTCGGCTGCCGCATGGCGGCAGAGAAGCGGTATCTCTGTTCTACGGCACCTGACGGACAGCTCTGGGTCTCGACCGGCTGCAGACCGCAGAGCAGTCAGCACAGCGGGCACGTACCGCGATGTACTCCTGGACGAACGACGTGCGTATCAAGGTCTCCCTTTCCAGGAACTACCAGCGGCTCGAGTCGCTCTGCCTGATCCCTTTGCAGGCGTAGACCAAGGGTTCACGCTGGACTATAAGATGTCAAGTGGAGCTATATTTGACACCTGAGATGTCAATGCGCTTGGGAGGGGTAGAGGTGCCGTCACAGGAAGAGTTCGAGGCGTGGGCCGCCCAGCTTGTCGGTGTCATCGCTGGTGAGATCCGACGCTATCGGCAGCGGCAAGGGCTCAGCGTCCAGCAACTTTCCGATCAGATCGCAGCCGAGTATGGGATGCAGATCAAACGCAGTGTGCTGTCCAACCTTGAACTTGGCCACCGCTCCACCATCAGCGTTGTGGAACTCCTCATCCTTGCCAAAGTTCTGCGGGTCCCGCCGCTATTACTGCTGTTTCCTCTCGGCCGCCAGGAAAGTGTGGAGATCCTGCCGGACTACACCGCAGAGGTCTGGCAGGCCGCCCGCTGGTTCACCAGCGAGAAACCCTTCCCTCCCAAACTGGCCTGCGAAGCCGGCGAACTTCAACTCCCTCCTGAAGACGTCGAATCCTGGGAGCATGGTGCGACGCCAGCGCGGGCCTACCGCGAGCATGACTGGCTAATAAACCAGCACAGCAGGGCGGTTACGAATGCTAGCCGCGCCCGATACACCGCCGCAGAAGACCACAAACAAGTACAGGATGCCCAGCGCAAGCGCGACTTGATCCAAGAGGGTATCAAAGGCGAAACGCCTCCCTCAGATAAACAGCTCGCCATTCTGACTGAGGCTTCCATTGTTTTGAGATCTCTCCTGGACAGGCAGGAGATGAACCGTCGCTATTGCGACGCCGAGTGCGAGAGAGCTAGGGAACTGGAAAAAATCTTGGCTGGCCAGCGTCGTCAGATGCGACAGCAAGGCCTGATTCCTCCTCTGCTTGGGCCTGACCTGGAGCACTTGGACGAACTGATCCCTGACCAATAAAAGCCACCCATGAACCTTGCCTGTGATGCGCAAAGCTATCTGGTCGGCAATCTGTCAATCACTTCGGAAGTCGGCGAGCCATGCGCCTGCGTGGTCGGCCAGTGCGGCCAGCTCGGTCTTCAGCTGGCGGGCACGCGTAGCAGCCACAACGGGGTCAGCCGACCGCCGGGCCTCCTGCATCAGAGCGTTCTCCTGGTGGTCGTAGAGGCCGAAGGGGCCATGTTCACCCGGCCGGCAGGCACCCAGAAGCGCGGCGCCGCCCTTGGCCCGGTATGGAGTGGGAATCATCGCGGGCCCGCCTCCAACTCCCCGTGCCTCGTCGGCGGCTGGTCGACGGCCACGCGGCCGCTGGCGAGCTCGGGGACGTGCTTGTAGAGGGTGGAGCGGGACACCCCCAGTAGGCGGGCGATGGAGGAGACCGTGTTGTCCGGGCGGCTCAGCAGGTCGCGGGCGTGGCGGATCTGCTCGGGTGTCATCGCCGGGGGGCGGCCGAGGCGTTGGCCGCGGGCGCGGGCGGCGGCCAGGCCCTCGTTGGTGCCCTCCACGATGAGCTCGCGGATGAACTCGGCCAGGGCGGCGAAGACGTGGAAGACGAGCCTGCCGCCGGGGGTGGTGGTGTCGATCGCCTCGTGCAGGCTGCGGAAGCCGACCCCTTGCTTGCGCAGGCCGACGACGATGGAGATGAGGTCTTGCAGGGAGCGGCCGAGCCGGTCCAGGGCGGGCACCACCAGGACGTCTCCGGGCCGCAGGTAGTCCAGCGCCTTGGTCAGTTCCTCGCGTTCGATGTTCTTGCCGGACTTCTTGTCGGCGAAGATGCGCAGGCATCCGGCGTCGGTCAGCGCGGCGAGTTGCCGGTCGAGGAGTTGGCCGGTGGTGGAGACGCGGGCGTAGCCGATTAGGGCGCCGGTGGCCGACGCGGGGGCCAGGAGGTCGTCGGGGTCGAGGGGGTCGCCGGTGGGGGCGAGGTGTGAGGGCACCCGATCAGTGTATGGAAAAGGGTCATCATCTCCTTGTTGGACACTCTGACTTTTCAACATGTTTTTCCGACACTCCCGGAGCGGGTTCGGACCCCCCGGAGCGGGGTTTGTGATCTTGTTCGAGAAACGATCGTTTTCCGGACAGTCACCCTCCGGGACGAGCTGCCGGGAGCGGACTTCCGCAGGGCCGACCTGCGGGAGGCCGACCTCACCGGGCCGTTCTCGACGGGGCGGTGTTCGGCGGCGCCGCCGTCGAGTCGGCGCGCTTCGACGGGGATCGGCCTGCCGTCGGCCGCGACCGCCCGCCGTCGACCGCGCGTCGGCCGTGCGGGAGTACCTGCGCCGCGGAGATGCGCGGCAGGCCGTTGACCTCTACCGCCGCAGACCGGGCCGATGGATCTGGGACGCGCTGAACGGCGAGGGTCTGGAGCCGACTGCGACCGGGGAACTGCTCCGGCGGCTGCTTCCCGACAACGCGCTGCTCGTGCTCCACCATGCCTGCCGGACCGCGGCGGACCTCGCCCGGCACTAGGGGCGCTCGACCTCGTCGAGGAGCTGTCGGCGCTGCTGCCCTCCAGGACGGCGGTGCATGTGCCCGAGCGCTGCAGCCCGTGCCGTCGGTGAAGTCATAGGTCGGGGTGCCGCCCCCGAAGACGATGATCCGCCTGCCTCTGGCTTGGGCTCGGGCGCCGGATATGGTCCACTCTTGCGGGTGAGCGCTGTCCTTGGGAGCCTGATCGCCGTCCTCGGGACCCTGCTGGGGTCCTTCAGCACTTACCTGTTCCAGCAGCGAACCGCCGTGCGGGCTGAGGCGGTCGCACGCGAGGAGCGACTGCGCCAGGAACGTCTGGCCGCCTACAGCGAGTTCGCCGCCGCAGTGACTGAGCTCAAGCGCGCTGTCGTCGCGGTGTGGCTTCAGCAGTCGGATCCTGCCGAACTCAATCATGTGCTCTCCGAGGCTGACCGCCTGGGTGCCCTGGCCGAGACTGCGCGCTTTCGGCTGCGACTGGTGTCAGGTCAGCCCGAGCCGCTCGCCGACGCCGCGTTCGCACACATGGACGCGCTGCGCGGCGCGGTCGACCAGGCCGAGCTCAAGCTCCGCGAAGCGGAGTTCGAAGCCGCGGTGTCGGCGTTCATCACGGCCGCCGCAGGGCACCTTGTCGTCTCTCGACGCGCCGCACCGTAGTCCAATCACCGCGGCTTCGAAGATGGGGTGCCGTGTTGGGTCGGGCCGGGGCGCCCTGCCGTGATTACTCCCGGTGGGTTTCCCCGGCCCGACCCAACACGGCACCCCACATCGCCCGCCACGGCGGGCAGGAGGGCCGGGCTCGGGGCGAGGGTGCCGGGTGAAGGGTCGAGGGGAGTCACCGGGGTCCTTCCGGACGAGACAGAGCGGGGAAACGCAAGATCGATTCTTGCCTGGTCTGACTCCTGAGAAGGTTCACTCCCACTGTTCACCTAGGCATCCTTTCGAATTCGGCAGTCGCTTTCGGGCGCCTATGGGCCGGGGCGGACACTCATCAGGGCTCGCGCTCCGGGAGGAAGACGGGACCCAGTCCAGCACGCCGACTCGAAGGGTTCCTTGTTCATGACCAGGTTCATGACCAGTCTCCGCGCGCTCTTGGGGGCGATCGTCGTCTTCGTGGCGTTGCCGATCGGTTTCGCCCCGGCGGCGCACGCCGCCACCGTGCCGTCGCAGGGTTCCGCCACTCAGCTCGACGTCGGCAACTGGAACGTCGAGTGGTTCGGTGACACGGGCTTAGGCCCGACCGACGAGGCGCTCCAGCAGGCCAACGTTCGCGATGTCATGGCCGGTGCCGACATGGATGTCTGGGGCCTGTCCGAGGTCGTCAGCACATCCGCGTTCAACACCCTCGTCTCTGGTATGCCCGGCTTCACCGGGGTCCTGGCGAACAACCCGATCGTGACGAACGGGCCGCAGTACTACTCGGACTTCAGCAACGCCGAGCAGAAGGTCGCGCTCGTCTGGCGCAGCAGCATGGCCAGCCTGGTGAGCGCGAAGGTCATCCTGACGAGCCAGAACAGCAACTTCGCGGGCCGCCCGCCGGTCGAGTTCACACTGCGCGGCACCTTCGACGGCGCGACCCGTGACCTCGTCTTCATCGTCCTGCACGCGAAGGCCGGCTCCACCCAGGATGCGTGGAACCTGCGCAACCCCGCGTCCCAGGCCCTCAAGTCGTACCTCGACTCGACGTACCCGACGCAGGACGTCTTCGTGATCGGCGACTGGAACGACGACGTCGATACGTCCATCACGGCCGAGAAAGCATCGCCGTACGCCAACTTCGTGAACGACACGGCGCGTTACAGCTTCCCGACGCGGGCACTGTCCCTGGCCGGAGTCGCGTCGACCACGGGCTACCCGGACTTCATCGACCACCAGCTCAACACCAACGAGGTCAACGCGAAGTACGTCGCGGGCTCGGCGACCGCGTTCCAGCCCCAGATGTACGTTCCGAACTACGCGACCACGACCAGCGATCACTACCCGGTGCTGGCCCGGTACAACTTCACCCTCGGCGGCGGAGGCGGCACCAACCAGCCGCCCACGGCCGCGTTCACGCATTCCTGCACCAACCTCACGTGCGCCTTCAGCGACGGCAGCACCGACGCTGACGGCACGATCACGGGCCGCAGCTGGACCTTCGGCGACGGCCAGGCCTCGACCGCTACGAACCCCTCGGTCACCTACGCCGCGGCGGGTAGCTACCCGGTGAGCCTTACCGTGACCGACAACGGCGGCGCCACGCACACGGCGACCCAGAACGTCACGGTCACCGCAGGCGGCGGCGGTCCGGCCAACGTCATCCTCAACGAGGTCCTCGCCAACGAGCCGGGGAGCAGCACCGCCGGCGAGGCCGTCGAGATCGTGAACATCGGTGGCGCCGCGATCTCCATCGCGGGCTGGACGGTCCGGGATTCCACGGCCGTGCGACACACCTTCGCGGCCGGCACGACGCTGCAGCCCGGCAAGGCGATCACCGTGTTCGGGGGAGCCTCCAGCATCCCCGGTGGCATCGTGGCCGTGGCGGCGAGCACCGGTGACCTCAACCTGGCCAACAGCGGCGACCAGGTGATCCTCCAGAACGCGGCCGGTACGACGATCCAGTCGATGAGCTACACCTCGAGCCAGGCGAGCTCCGACGGCGTCTCGATCAACCGGAGCCCTGACGGCTCGGCGACCGGCGTGTGGGTCAAGCACGACACGATCAGTTCGCTGCCGCGGTCGCCCGGCCAGCGCGCCAACGGAACGGTGTACTGAGTCAGCACCGACACTCGCCACGCCGGGGATCGTGGCGCCGCGCGGCGCCACGATCCCCCGCTGCCCGGAAGTACCTTGCGAACAGCAACCGCGCAGGCGAACTGCCCGGCGGGGGCGTCTACGCCGAGTACGACGTCTACCCGCGCGCCAAGGCACCCGGCGGGACGCCCACCGTCTTCCACCGGCT
This sequence comes from Streptosporangium sp. NPDC051022, assembly GCF_040683035.1. NCBI lineage: Bacteria > Bacillati > Actinomycetota > Actinomycetes > Streptosporangiales > Streptosporangiaceae > Streptosporangium > Streptosporangium sp. NPDC051022. The sequence continues at coordinate 72,972 of NZ_JBFBCF010000030.1, forward strand.
CTGATTTCGCCATCTCGACGGTCTCCCGGCTCGGACCGCGGACGCGTCGTTTTCTGCCGCCGCTGGAGCTGACCTGCGTCGGCGTCCAGGCTTCCGGCGTGAATTACCGATTCACCTGAAGTAACAAGGCGATCACTGATAGACACTTTGTCGGTGGGTGCGGCTGCTGGTGGGGGCGCCGGGCTCACCCGAGGGGAGGACGGGACCATGGTCGCCGGCACGCGCCAGCCCCAGATCGCCCGTCCCCCTGCCGCGTACCCCTCCGTCGTACGCCGCACCCTCACACCGTCGCCCACGGCCGTCACGAGCCTCCGCATCAGCCGCCCGGGCGCCTGTTCGAACATCTCACCAGCGCCCTCCGGTTCAATCGGCCGGGGGCGGCTCCGCTGTCTCGGGAACCTCCGTCAGCTCGATCGGGCCGATCGCCAAGGCGCCGCCGGTGTTCCGGGGAGGCTGGAGGAGCTGCCGGAAGACATCGTCGAACCATGCGGTCGCCTTCGGGGGGTCGAGGATGGCGGCGCGGTTGAACCAGTTGTCCGCCGCCCAGTCCTCTCCCTTGTCCTGGTGGATTTCCGCCAGCCGGTAGGCCGCCTCGGCGTGCCCGGCGTCCCCGGCCAGCCGGTAGAAGAACATCGCGACGCTGAGCTTGGCCGGCCCGGCCCGCTGGTAGTGGCGGCCGTACCCGCAGGCGAGCTCGGCGGCCGCCCGCGTCTGCTCGGGATGGTTGAACACCGAGACCGCTTCGGCGTGCCCGGCGTCCCCGGCCCGGCGCAGCCACTGACGCCCCTCCTGAGGCCAGCCCCGCAGCAGCGCGACGACCGCCAGCCGCATGCAGTCCTGGCCATCACCCGGATCGCTGTGGCGCAGCAGCCGGGCCCCGGTCCTGCCGTAGACCCGCAGCAGGTACTGGGTCTCATCAGGCAGCGGCGGCTCACAGGCGGCAGCCGATTCGGGAACCGCCGCCCTGCCGGCCAGATCAGCGGCAGGCCTCCGGGCCGCTGCCGTGGCGACCGGCGACGCGAACGGCAGCGCAGGTGGCGGCTCAGCTCCCGGCCGCGGAATTGACGGCACACCGGCAAGCGGCCCGGCCGCCACGTTATCGTCGTCGCCCGTAACCGAAGGCTTCGGGGCGGCCCCCGCGGCGGGTAGCGGGGCCGGTTCGCTCGTCCGGGGAGCGGCCGGAGGGCCCGGAGGATCAGGGCGCGCCTCCTTAGCGGCTCGCCAGCGCTGATACCAGGCCTGGGTGTCGCCCATGGCGCTGACGTCCAGGCGGGTCTGCTCGGCGGCCAGCGTGCACGCGGTCACGAACGAGATCACCCACGGCCATTCCGGCACCTTCTTGCGGTTGCCGGTCAGGACGTCGTGGGTGGTGCTTTCGGCCAGCTCCCTGAGCGCTCCGGGGTCACAGCCAGCGGTGCGCGACAGTTTGCGCAGATGAGCAAGCGTGGGCGAGCCAGCCAGATCGTACAGCTCCTTCAGCTGTCCGACGAAGGCGCACAGCGCCGCAACGCGATGTTGTTCAGCCATCGCCCCTAGCCGGAAAAGACAGTGATCGTTGATCAACCGATAGTGATGGCTGTCATCTTGGCATCACCAGACGGTCAAGCTGGGGGAGATCGCATATCCCGCCTCGTCCGGGACCAATCGGCGGTTGACCTGCAGGGGAGACCTCGGACCGGCCCGAACGACCCCGGAGCGCCCCGGAGGACTCCGGAAGGGTCCGGATGAAACCGGACGAGATCGAAAACCCCGGGACAGCCACGAAGCCTCGAGGGTGAAGACCCGCGAAAGCAGAGGCACAAAAGACGGTTTCGTCCCGATAGCGGGCCAGGTGCTCCGGACTCGTCCGGAGATGTTTGGAGCGCTGGCCCCGCTGCACGCCGCTGCCGCAGGCTGGACCCCATCCCCCCAACCCCGCCAACGATGGAGGCGACCCGCCATGCCGTGCGCCGCTGCCCCGCACGCCTTCTTGCGCGTCACCGGCCACCGACGGCCCGGCCCGCCCCCGTCGCCCTGGACCTGCGATGAGGACCAGCTGCTGGTGCTGCTGGTCACCACGTGGGCCCTGATCAGCGGCCGTATCCCGCCCAACCGGCCCGCCGATCAGCTCACCGACACCGAGCTGATCGCGTTCTGGGCCGACGACCAGACCGCCACCGGCAGCCCGCCGGTGCCACCGCAGGAGTGAACCATCGATGTTTTCCCTCACCGGGCTTGTCGTGCTCACCGTCACCGCGTTCATCGCGGCGATCGCTTGTGCCCTGACGCTGGCCGCGGGCGCTTCCTGGCCCAGCGCCCTGCTCGGCGGCGGCGCCGCAGGCGGTGTCACGCTGGGAGTGCTGCCCCGGCTGCTGGAGGAGCGGCGCGACGAGGACTGACCGCCCCTCGGGGCAAGGGCACCGGCTGAAGGGGCGGGGAAATGTCTCCCTGCGGTCACCGGGTGCGACGTTACGCTTACCGGCGACCGCCCCGCGTCCCGGGGCCCGGCAGGGAAGGAAGACGCGTATGGGAGAGCACGAAGGCAAGCCGAGGCCGGCCCCGCAGCCTTACGAGATCCCCACCCCGGACAAACATCAGTCCGACGGCCGCCCCGATGACGGCAAGCACGAGAAGCCCCCGACGAAGTGAGCCGCGCGGAGCGGGAACGGCAGCAACTCCGCGATGCCTTGCTGGCCTCCGGCGCCATGGCGCCGGACTGGGTACAGGCGTACGACGCGGTTCCCCGGGCACTGTTCCTGCCCGAGGTGATGTGGCCCGCGGTCGACGGCCGGCATCCGGCCGTCGTCAAGGGCGATGACCCGCAGGAGTGGGAGCGCTGGGCCGCGCGGGACGTGTCCATCGTCACCCAGTGGGACGACGGCCGCCACGCCGGGACCGAGCCTGGGGACCGGCCGAGCAGCTCCAGCTCGATGCCCGGTGCGGTGTTCGCCATGTTCGCCGATCTGTCGGTGGTCGACGGGGCGCGTGTCCTGGAGGTGGGCACCGGCACCGGCTGGTGTGCCGCGCTGCTGTCGGCCCGCCTGGGCGAGGCGAACGTCGTCTCCGTCGAGGTCGACGCCGCGGTGGCCGACGCCGCGCGCAAGGCCCTGGCCGCGGCCGGCTGGCACCCGGAGGTCGTCACCGGCGACGGCCTGCTCGGCTGGCCCGAGCGGGCACCGTATGACCGGGTCCTGGTGACCGCCGGGGTCCGGCAGGTACCGCAGGCGTGGATCGACCAGATGCGGCCGGGCGGCGTGCTGGTGATGCCGTGGGGCACCCGCTACAGCGGCCAGGACGCCATCGTGCGCCTGGTCGTCGATGGCGACGGCAGCGCGAGCGGGCGCTTCACCGGGCTGGTCCGCTTCATGCAGCTGCGCTCCCAGCGCCCGGCCTGGAGCGCCAAGGACTACCTTTCGGGGGGTGGCTGGCCGGCCGACACGCGTGAATCGGAGACCGCCGTCGCGGCGTCGTCGATCCTGCCGGGCGATCTGTACTCGCCGGTGCCGTTCGTCATGGGCCTGCTGGTGCCCGACTGCGCGCACAGCTACGGCCGCGACAAGGACGGAACGCCGGTCCTGTGGCTGTACGGCCTGGCGGACCGGTCGTGGGCCGCGGTCTACTTCTACGGCGACACCACCCGCTGGGCCTCGCAGGTCTACCAGGGCGGACCGCGCAGCCTGTGGGACGAGGTCGAGGCCGCCCACCGTTGGTGGAGCGAGCAGGGACGGCCGGGGCATGAGGAGTTCGGGCTGACCGTCACCGCCGACGGCCGCCAGCAGGTATGGCTGGGCGAACCGTCCGCGCTCGTGCCACAGGCCGTGACCGTGCGCTGAACCGCCCGCTGTTCACGGGGCTCCGCCTTGCCTGGTCGTCAACCCGGCGGCCTGGCGGGCCGTCCTTCAGACGTCCCGTCCTTCCTGCGTTCGGAGAAGTTGGTGCGTTTCCTGCCCCTGCCCCTGGCCGCTGTGCTGTCCGCCACCGTGCTCGTCCTCACCGCGCCTGTCCAGGCCGCCGCGGTGCCCGCGATCCAGATCACGCGCATCTGGTACGACTCTCCCGGGTCGCCCGACTCCGGCGCCAACAGCAGCCTGAACGGTGAGTACGTCCGGCTCACGAACACCACCCGCAAGGCGGTCAGCCTCACGGGCTGGACCGTCCGCGACGAGACACGCCGGGCCGATCACGTCTACACCTTCGGCACGTTCACCCTAGGCGGTGGTAAGACGGTCACCTTGCGGACCGGCAAGGGCCGCGACGGCGCCACCACCGTCTATTGGGGCAGGAGCGGGGGAACCCTGGCCTACATCTGGAACCAGGCCAAGGACACCGCCTACCTGCGTAACCCCTCCGGGACGCTGGTCGACTCCTGCTCCTACAACTCCTCCAGGGCCGACTACATCAACTGCGCCTAACCCTCAAGACCGGCACCGTCGCCTCTGCCCGGCCCCTCGTGCCGGGCGGGGCCGCGCGAACTCCACCCCGCACGGAGTTCCCTTCTTTTCCGCCGGTCGCGGGGTTCTTCTTCGCTGAACTCCATGGGGGACGGAGTTGGCCAGATGCCAGGCCGACCTCGGCGCGGCCGGATGTTCCACGCTGAGGCCGGTGGCCGGCCTCAGCGGTCGCCGCGCCCGAAGCATCGCGCGACCTGCGCGACGTCCCACCCGGCCACCTCGGCGATCTCCTCGTCCGGGGTGTGCATGCTTCCGAGCCAGTCCTGCAGCGCGCTGGCCAGGCTGGGCGGCACGCCGTCGGTTGCCGACGGTTCGACTGGCTCGAGGCCCTCGGAGATCGGGTCGATGTGCCGCCAGCGGTTATGGGGATCCAGGCGTGCGCACGCCTCGTCGTAGCCCTGCAGGCCGCCGAAGCCGTGCGCGAGGCGAGTACCGGTACGCCAGTCGAGGATCTCCCACTCATCCCCGTAGAGCTGACCACCGTTGATGATCTGGCCGCCCGCTGCTTCGATGTCCCGGATCGCGATGAGCTCGGCCTCTTGGTCGGTGGCGTAGGCCTGCAGAATCTTACGGACGTGGACACGGAGGGCGTCCGACATGGGAACTCCTTGATGGTTCGAGGTGTGGCCCGGCGTCGCCGTACAGCTGGCCCGTCCAGAGTCGACCACTACGGCACATCGCCTTTGGACGATTGCCCAGAACCCGCATCGCCCCAGCGTGTCTTGGCCTCCCTGTCACGCTTCGCCTCTGCAGACGGCGTGGCCGGGGCAGGGCCGGGGACCGCGTCGCGGGGCGCCTCATGGGTGCTTCGGGTCCCATCGCCCTGCATGGCCGGGCCGTTGCCGGCCGCTTTCTTCGCGTTCCAGGCTCAGAACGAAGAGGTGCATCGTATGCTGTAAATACCTACAGCAGCTTCACCTTCTAGGGGACAACATGGCGCTGTACTTCTACCGTGCGGTCGCGAACGGCTTTCGCACCGACCACCCGATTCCGGACCTGCCGTTCGTCAACGACTCCCACATCCCCGTCGACGACGCCGAAGCCGTGGAGGCGGTCGGCCGCGGCAAAGACGAAGGCATGTGGGGCCGCGAAGACCCCTGCCCCGACGGCGGATGGGTCGCCTACACCACCGACCCCATCCGCCGGGACCTGGCCTGGTGCGTACGCTGGCACCCCGAGCACGGCCGCTCAGTGGTGCTCTACCGCAACACCGACGGGGCCAGCGTGCATACCGTGCTGACGTTCAACCCGGCGCTGCTGTTTCGCGCCGGCGGCTACTGGTGGGACGGCACCGCCTGGTATCGGCCCGGCCAGGTCTGGGACCGCGCCAGCGAGACATACGTCCGTCGGCCGGTCCCGGCGTCCGCCACCGTCTACGTCTCCGACCTGCTCGCTTCGGCCGCCGATCCCGGCAAGGGACAGATACTGCAGATCATCGACGTTGACGCCGACGCGCCGTTGCAAGGCCGCTGGCTCGACGACCTGGCCCTGTGGGCGGCCCGCCGCACTGGGGAGCGGCCTTTGTCGCGGTGCGTGGCCAGCCTCACCGCCTCCGAGCTGACCGGTGACCAACTGGTTGGAATGGCCGAGATGGCCACGATCGGCGGGGTGGCCGACTCGACCCTGCGTGCCTACATCTCCCGCAGCGAAGGCGATGTCCCTCTGCCCCAGGCCACCGTCGGCGGCCGCAGCATGTGGGCGCGGCCGGTCGCCGAAGAGTGGGCCGAGCAGCGCCGCCGCTCCCCTGAAAGCGTGCAGGAGGCGATCTCGACCGTACATGGCGGATCGGCGCCTGTCCCGGTGGGGGTGGCCGAGCTCTGGGACCGCTTCACTCGCACCTTCACCTCGGTCCTGTGGGATCACCCCGAGCGACGTAAGCGCTGGGCGCTGCGCTGGCGCACCCAGGCCGCCGTCCACGAACTCGCTGAGGACCTCGGCTGGCGGGTCGCATCCGACGTGCGGGCGATGGTCCCGATCGGGGCTTTGGCCGACACCCTCTGCTGCGCTGTACTGCGCGAGTTCGCCCGGGGACAGCAGCTGGAGGCCGGCCTCGACCGCGCCCCCGAGCGGTCCTACGCCTTTTACGGCATCATGCCGGGTGTGGCCCGGATGCTGGACTGGCTGATTCGCCACGAGCCCGCCAGCGCCGCCCGAGCCATCGGGGAGATCATCGGTGATGCCGAGCGGGAACTGAACATCCCTCGTCAGGTCAGCGAGCGGTCGCTGCGCAAGGCTTTGGCCCTGGACGGCAAACTCGGCAAGGACGCCCGTGAAAAGTTCCTGGAGCGGGTTTTGAGCCCTTCGAGCACCGACGACATGTAGAAGGTTTTGCCGCACCGAGAGGCCGCCGCACAGGTTCCCCTGACGGGCGGCGGTACCGATCGCGCGCACCACGGTCATCAAACACGGCGGATGGGCGCTGATCCCGTTTGCGGAAGGTTCACGGACCCGGAAACCCGTAGCGGGCGGCAGCGGCTATGACACAGCGGTCCGGAGCCACCCCGGGGTGGCGGGGTGGACCCCTGGGCCTCTGGGCCTCAGACAGCGCCCCGCGCCCTGCGGTGATGCGACTTCCCTTCCCCTGGTCAGTCGGGGGAGTCCAGCCAGCCGTGGCGGCGCAGCGTCGGGGCACGCTGGTTACACCACGCAGAGCAGTAGCGCCGGATCCCGTTGGTGGTGAAGTTCGTCGCGATCAGAGGCTGGGCGCAGACCAGGCAGCAGCTAGGGGGGACGGTCGCGGCGAGGTCGGCTAGGAGGTGCTCGGTTCCGGCGAGCTGGTGGGGCAGGGGATCGTCGTCAGCGCGGCACCCCTGGTAGGCCAGCAGAGTGGCGAACGCGGCGCGCAGCTCGACCAGGTCGCGGCGCCGGACACCGAGCAGGGCGAGGTAGTCCTCCAGCGGCCAGGTGATGAGCGTCGCGACGCGGCTGAGGTAGATGCCGACCTGGTCGATGTGGTGGGTGTCGGTGTAGTCCATCAGGGTGTAGCCGAGCAGCTGCTGGATGGTGACCAGATCGAAGGCGTGCACCCGGCGGGTGCTCTTGAACTCGACGAGGATGCCGTCGGCGATCAGGTCGGCGTCGGCCGCGACGTGAACGCTGCCGTCGAAGGTCGGCCCCGGGCGGCACCGCTCGGCCGATGTCCGCTCCCGGAGCCGGGCCAGGGTCCCATTGCTGGCGGCGTGCATCTGGGCGAGCAGATCGTCGACCAGATGGCGGTGCGGCACGGCCAGCAGCGTCTTCAGGGTGAACGTGCCGGGGTCGGCAAGCGCGCTCTTGTACAGCGGGGTGTCGGGGAAGGCGAAGGGGTTGCGGTAGTTGAGGGCGTACCAGGCCGCGGCCAGCAGCATCCGCGCAAGGCGTTCTTCGTCGTCGTCGGCGCGCATCATCGGCTGGTCGCGGTCGTCGAGCTGTAGTTCGGCGACGGTGGTGGTGAGTTGTTCGGCGAGCTGCCGGCCGACTTCGGCGATCGCCTGCCAGGGCTGACATCTCAGGAATCGGGCGGTGATGCGGGAGTTTTCGATCCCGTCTGCGGTGGCGGCGTCGACCGGCTCGGCGCAAGTGAAGGCGAGCCGTAGTCGCTGGTCGATGGCGGTGCCCACGGTGCCGGCCTCGTAGCCGACTCCCTCGCCGGGCAGGATCGGTGGACGGATCGGAAGCCGGGCCCGATAGTTGGCACGCAGCGGGTGGCTGCCCGCTGACAGTTCCCGGTCCAGGAACCGTCGCAGCGGTGTACGCGGCGATTTCAACCCCTGGGTGAGACTCATCTGTTCACGCTAGGCACGAGGGCGGCCCGCGGTGAGGGGCGGCACGGAGCCTTTACCGATGTGGGAGCAACCTGGGGAAATGGCCGATTCGTGAGCATGGTCGGCGGGTGGGGCCGCTTCAAGCCGTCACAACCAGGGCCCCAGGGGGCGGCTTGACGGGCGGCCGCGCCGAGGTGCTCACGGCCCGGGCTGGGCCTCCTGGGGGAGCCGCCGGAATACGGCAGAAAGACACCGCGCCGGGCGGCTGACCGGACAGAAACCTGAACTCTGTCCGGTTTCCCACCGTGATCGTCACAGGTCAAAGTCCTGATGACAGCGTGTACGCCAATGCGGCCACGGCCTCCTGCCTCGCTGCCCCCAGCCGAAACCGAGCTCTGACCGCCCGACACACAAACCCTGCGTGACCTGGGACGACGGCTCCGGAATGTACTTCATTGCAGCACTCTTACCGACAGACCGAAGCGCACCGAGCGCAGCGAGGAAGCGCAGGACTTGACCGGCGGCAAGCGTCGGCCACCTGGGTGCCCCGGGGCCGGGGGCAGGAACACCTACCTCCTCTGCTCCCGGCTGCGGGACGGAGCCGAGGAGCGTACCGTCACGGACGTGACCATGACCGGCTCTCGCCCGTGAAGGGGTCCCCGATGAACGAGGCGTCACCGATCGAGTCGCGCGGGGCTCGGCGGTTTCGGCTGGCGGCCCAAACGGCCGTGATTGTCCTGGGAGCGGTGCTGGTAGTGGGCCTGCCGTTCTCCGATCTGCTGACGTGGGCCACCGCCCCGAAAGGACTCGGGCAGTCGGGCTTTTGGGCGTGGCTGGTGACGCTCTGGCTGACCGGCGCCCCCGCCGTCCTGGCGCTGGCGGCCGGAGAGTCATGGCGGCGCGGTCATCGCGCCCACAGGCTGATCGTCGGAGCCTGGGCTGTGATCGCCATCTCCGCTGTCGTCCAGTGGGGGAGCGACGCCTCCTGGGCGGAGCCGGTCCTTCGATGTGTCGTGCTGGCCATCATGCTGCTGATGCTGCGGCCGATTGCCCCTCCCGCCCCCGGGACCCTCAGGTCTGACACCGCCTCACCAAACGGATATACGACGTAAAGAAGCACACATCGCACACCAGACGACAAAGCGTTACCCCCGTTTTCGGGCTCCGCCGTTCCTCGGCAGCCGGTTGCGTCGTGGCGGCTGCGGCGCCGTGGTGAACAACGAAACCCGGGCTGCTGGTGTGCAGCCCGGGTTCCTTTACGTCGTAGATCAGTTAAGAGGTGAAGGAAGTCAGTACTTTGTGAGTGCAGGCCGGAAAAGATAGATGTGCGGCTGTCACCCTGAAAGAGGCCCTGAGAGATACCAGCTGTACAGTGTGCCGCTCCAGCAGTTGAGGTAGAGGGTCCAGGGCTCCGGCCGGGCATAAATCACCGAGCCGCCACCGTATATTCCGTTGGAGCACTGAATGATGGGGAGGAACCTTCCGCTATAGACGGTGCAGGTCACCGTCCATGCGTGGGTTGTGGTGGTGACGGTGCTGCAGGAGTAGTCAGATTGCGTAGCGGATGAGGCGAACGGCTGGGCATGGGCGGTTGCCGTTCCCAGCAGCATGGCCGCCGCACCGGCTGCGGCCATGACACCCAGTTTCCCAAGGGATCTCACAGAGGCCTCCTTAAGACAAATGCTGTAAACGAGGCATGCCTAACAGCGAAGGCCGGTTAGGTAAACCGGTGCAAGTCAGATCAAAACGGGCTACTCGCTCTCGAAGATTCAGCCGACCGATAGCTGGCTGACTAAGCAGGCGTACCAGGTCGATTCGCCCTAGATCGAGCGGCTTCAGGCGTCGCGGTCCCACCCGGTCGCCGCCCGGCCCGTGAGTGCCTGCACCGCCGCAGCGGCGGCCGCCTGGACTGAGGCCTGGTCGCGGGCCACGATGCCGCCGAACACTCCGAACTGCGACCTCAAGGTCGCCGTCCGGGCCGTGCAGGCTCCACTGGCCGTCGACGCGGACCAGGCACACGTCGGTGTCGGCGTCCTCCTCCCGAGCGTGCCCCCAGCCCCAAAGTGGAGTGATCATTGCAGGTCACCCCAGGTGACGGCCTCTCGTCGCCGATGCGCGCCTGTTCGGATGATCGACCGTAGAGCCTCACGCGCACGGTCGTCCCCGCGCTCGCCGACCGGTGGGAGCGCGCTCATCATGCGGGGGACCCATGAATTTCTCACGGGTCCCCCGCGGGCGCGCCTCCAGGCCGGGCCGCTCCCTCAACCGCGTCGGTGAGGACCGTGTGCGTCGTCAGCGTGTCGGGGTGGTCGGGCCCGAACACCCGCTCGTGGTCGGCGACCGACCGTTCCAGCAGCGGGATCGCCTCGGCGACGCGCCCGGCGGCGTAATAGGCGTACGCGAGGTTCCCGCGCGCGATCACCACATCCGGATGATCAACCCCGCTCACGCGCTCGCTGCGCGCGACGACCCTCCTGAGCAGCTGGATCGCCCGGGAGAGCTCTCCAGCCCCGGAATACGCCATGGCCAGGTCGTTCTGGGACGCCAGCGTGTGCGGGTGATCACGGCCGAGCGCCCGGCGACGGTCGGTCACCGTCCGTTCGAGCAGGGCGATCGCCCGCGCGAAGTCCCCGGCGGCGAGATGGGCGGAGGCCAGGCTGTTGCGGCTGGTGAGGGTCACCGGATGGCGGGCGCCGAGCAGCCGCTCCTGGTCGGCGACGGTCCGCTCAAGCACGGAGATCGCCTCGGCGTGGTCACCCGCTGCGGTGTAGGCGAGGCCTAGGCTGTGCCGCAGCGCCAGCGTGTCGGGGTGGTCAGGCCCGTTGAGCCGCTGCCCGTCCGACAGCGCCCGCAGCGCGTAGCCGAGCCCGCGCTCCACCATCCCCTGGTCAAGCAGGTACTGCGCCGTGTCGTTCCAGAGCACCAGCGGCGGTTCCCGCTCCACGTCGGCGAGATGGCCCGCGACGGCGTCGATGTGCGGCAGGAGCTCGCGCCAGACCGGCTGGCCCGCCGGATCGTGCCACTCGGGGACGGCCGACGACAGGAGCACCACCGCGACGTCCAGCGTCTCTCCGGCCGGGAAGACCTCTTCCTCCTCGACCTCGTCCACGTCGCGACCGACCGCCTGGACGAGGGGATCGACGCGTACGGCTGAGCCGTCCAGAGCGATCAGCGAGTGCTCCTCCAGCGTGGCCAGCGCGGCGTCCAGCACGTCGGCGGGGAACATGTCCCCCTGGCGGAAGAGGTCGAGCGGGATGCCGCCCGGCGCGTACCAGGACATGATCCGCAGGATGGCCTCGGGCAGGATGCCCTGCTCCTCCCGCATCCGGGCGAAGGCGACCCGGCAGGCCGTCGCGACAGTCTGCGCGTCGGCGCGAGGATCGGCGCCGGTGAGGTCGGAGTAGAAGAGGGACGCGCTCGACTCCAGCCGTTCCAGCCTGTCGTCGTCGGTGGTGGCCTCCGGCGGCCAGTAGTGGGTGAGCAGCTTGTCGTCAGGCAGGATGACGGCCAGGCTCTCACCGGGCCGGCTGTTGATCCACTGGATCGCGTTGAGCGCCCGCCCGCTCATCGAGCCGAGGACATTGCCCACCGCCTGCATCAGCAGCGCCTTGCGTCGTAGTTCCGCGGGGTCGACGAGGCTCCGGTAGACGAGCTGCACCTCTGATGTCACCGCGGTGGCCCGGGTCTTGCCCCAGGGATGCGTCTCCATCGGCAGCAGCACGTCCACGAGCCCTGGCACCCGGCTGTACTCCCGCAGGCCGACCGCCTCCGCGGGGTCGTCGCCGTACTCGGTCAGGTAGCTGGCCCGGTCCAGGAAGGACAGCAGGCTCACCGCGAACTCGATGCCCACCAGCCGCAGGTCCCGCGCGACGGACGCGCCGGCGTCGGCGGCGGACATCATCGCGAACCTGTCCGCTTCCAGCTCCAGGCTGTGCGCCGGCCAGTAGTCACGCAGGTAGGTCTCGACCACGGCGGCGCCGCCCGGAGACTCCCGCACCCGGTCGAAGGCCTCGCCCGCGAACCACGGGGACTCGTCGGCGGGACGGCCAGCCGCGTGCAGGTGACCACGGTAGACGTGCGACAGCTCGTGGCCGACCAGGAAGTCCATGGCGCCCCGGGCGATCTCGAACATCACCGGGGCCAGCGTCTCGTCATCGTGGACCCCGATGGCCATCCTGAACCGCTCGCCCTCGACCATGGCGCACATGCCGTACGCGATCTGCTGGTGCAGGTAGGGGTTCGTGTGGGCCGTGTCGAGCAGGACCCGCGGGAAGTCCGGGTGCGTCCACGGCTCCTCCAGGCCCGGAAACGCGCGGCCCGCCACCACGACGAGCTGCGCCAGGACGAGTGACAGCGCCCACATGTCCTGCACCACATAGCGGCCCATCAGGACCAGGTAGCGGCTGTCTGCCCACTGCTGCACCGAGGCGTGCGGCCGGTAACGGTAGTCCGTGGCGAACAGGAACTTGTGCGTCCCATCGAGTCCCATGAGCTTGCTCACTCGCGTGAACGACCTGGACAAGTGGATGACGCAGGACGCGGGCTCCGCCGGGGTGAAGCGGATCGTGCCGGGCTCCAGATCCGCGCGCAGCCGCGCCGTCTCCTCCGCCGTCGCCCCGCAGAGCGCGGCCAGTTCCTCCGCGGTGACGTCGTTGGCGTGCAGCGCCCGGTGGAAGGCCGCGCGATCGGCGAACCCCTGCTCGACCTCCGCGGCGGTGCGCAGGAACGCGCCGCCGCGCTCGGAGCGCTGCTGGTGCTCCGTGATCGCGGCGACGAACGGAGCCCAGTCATCCGGGCCGGTCATTCCGGTGGAGTCTCCACGAGGGCCGCCGGGTTCGCGCAGAACCGGTCGGCGCCGATCCCGACGATGGCCCTGGCCACGGTCGCGGCGGGCACGGGCACCTTGCCGACGGTCGCCACGATGAGGTCGGCCAGGACGACGACGAGGTCACCGCTCCTGCCGTCCGCGGCAGCGGCCAGGTCGGTGAGCCGCGGGCACACGGCGTCGCGCAGCAACGTCAGCACGCGGAAGAAGCGGATCGCGTCAGGGAGCTTGGCGCCCCCGATGGGGCGACCGATCCCCGTGGCCTCTTCGATCTGGACAAGGGCGTCACGCAGGTCGTCGTCGGACACAGAATCCCTTCCGGTCATGCTCGCCTTCCTTGGTCATCTGCTCGGCGACCGCGGGCGTTACCCGCGGTCAGCGCATACGAGAAGATCGGTTCATGAGTGGACGTGGGGTAGTTGTCACCGGTGCGTCGCGTGGGATCGGCCGTGATCACCCACACATTGGGGCTGGGGGCAGCCTCGGGAGCGGAGGGCCGTGTCGTTCCCCCGTGCCCGGCCTGGGTCTCCTCGATGGCCGGGACGATCGTCGAGGAGACCGGGGAGCCTGGCTGGTGCGGGTGCCTGCGGCAGCCGCCGCGTGAGCTCGGGCGACGAAACCAGGGTTCTCGATGGTGGGGTTCATCGGCGGTTCTCCTGGGTGCGGCCGGCCATCATCTGTACCAGCCAGGCCCGCTCGGCGGCGAGCGTGGCCGTGTCGTCGGACCCCTGGTTGAGCTCGGGCTCGGGTTCGGTGGCCCAGGTGGTGGCGGGCAGGTCGTGGCGGGCCAGAACCTCGCGGGCGAAGGCCTCTTCGGGTTCGGTCATCGGCGTCAGCGGGGCCTCCTCGACCGGGGCGGTCGTGGTGGTCGCGGTCTTCGCGGCGCGGCGGGCCTGGTCGGCCTGTTGGGCGCGCTGGCGGCGCATCGCCTCGTCGGCCTTCGGGCTGGCGGCGGTGAGCTGAGCGCGGGCGGCGGCCGCCGCGGTGGTGGCGTCGGCCCGCTGGGTCAGGGCGGCGGCGCGGCGCTCGCGGGTCTCGGTGAGGGCGGCGGCCGCGGCGGCGCGGCGCTGGGCGCGGCCTTGGGAGTATGAGGTCGCGGGGGTGCCGTCGGGGGTGCGCCAGCAGGTCAGGCGGTGGCGGATCCAGCCGGGCACGTAGGCCGGGTCGCTGGTCAGCGTCCAGGGCTGGCCGTCGGGCCGGTGGTCCAGGCCGTGCAGCACGTCATCGGGTGTCCAGCCCGCCACCCACCACTCGCGCAGCACCGAGCGCAGGTGCCGGGCGGAGATCCGCCGCAGGGTCGCGCTGCGGGAACGCAAGGCCTGGGCTGCTTTCAGCATCTCGACTCTGGTTCCCGGCGTTACGGACAGCGACCACGTCCAGACCGTGTCGCTCCCAGCCATGTTGATCTTGGAATCGTTGGCCTTGTCAGCCTCTTCGCGCGCGCGTCGTGCGCTCGTGTTACGGGGATCAAGATCTTCTGTGGTTCTCTCCTGGAGAACCACAGAGGGGGGTCGTTTTTCGTCCCCGGAAACGGGGCCGGGGACGGCGTGCAGGGCCGGGGCGGGGCCAGGGATCGAGGCCGGCGAGACGGGGGAGACGGGATGGTCGTCGGAGGGGGCTGCGGGGGCCGGTGGTGCGGCTGTGGCGGCCGGTGCGGCCGGCCCGGTAGTGATCGCCGGGGCGGGGTTCTGCGGGCCGCTGCGGCGCGCTGAGCGGCGCAGCGTGCCGGGGATCATCAGGATGTACTCGGCGCCGAGGTTGCCGGCGCCGTCGTCGTGGATGCCCGGCCGGTACTGCGGAGTCGACCCGGCGGTCACCGTGCCCAGGAACCCGCGCTCGCGCAGCCAGCGCACCCACCCCTTGGCGGCAGTCTCGCGCAGGCCGGTACGGCGCATGATCAGGGTGCGGGTCGGGATCGACGTCCAGGCCCGGGTGATCTCGCAGCGAGAGGCCCGCCACATCACCACCCGCGCCACGGCGTGCAGGTTGCGCCAGCCGTCCCCGCGCAGGACGGCGGCGTCCGGGTGGGCCTCGACGGCGCGCAGCCAGGAGCGCTGGCCCTCGGCCGGGGCCGCGCCTCCGGCCAGCCAGAAGGCGGCCGTCACCGCGGCGTCGACCGCGGCGCGCTTGAACGCGACACACTCGGCACACCCGAGGACGCGCGCCACCCCGTGGGCGGCGCATTGATCGGTGTGGTTGACCTCAAAGCCCGGCGTGTCGCGCTCAGGGCGTAGTGAGCTCAACGCCTGGCCTGCTATGGTCGTCTCCAGACGTGAATAAAGGCAGACACGCCGAAGCCGCTCAGCTCACTCGCCGGCCAAAGCACAGGAGCTGAACGTCCAGGTGTGTCATGTGAAGTTTTGGGATCTAGAAGCGCCTCGCTCTGCGGGGCGTTTTCTTTTTGCCTGGGCTGTCTCCCTGCGATGTTTAAGACTGAGTCAGTCCCGCATCCTTCCACGATCACGGGGTTCGTGGGGACGCTCACGCCCTGCTGTGCCTGGGCGTGTCGCGCTACGTGGGCGCATCTGCACACCCAGACACCCAGACCACCCCTCAGGGCCCACACCCCGACAGGCCCCCGCCAACCTGTCCCAGCCGCGCCCCCGTTCCTCGACATGCTTCTTGACTGACTAAAGCCCTGTCTTGTCAGGACCATATCTGACAAAGCGTGCCACGGTTGGGGAAAAAGTGAGTACTGAGACACCACACCGGGCGCCGGGCGGGGGGCTGCGGGCATGAGGCCGGTGTGTAGCAGGTCGCTGAGCTTACGTCGCGCCGCCATGATTACTTTCGGTTTGCGCTGGTCAGCAGGGATCCATCGAGGGGCGGGACCGCCCAGGCGGGCCTGTGGGGTCCCGTCGACCGGCGGCAGGACGCCGTCCCCGCCCACGAACGCGGGCGAGGACGGCGGCAGGGTGCTGGCGGGCATGACTCAGGCCAGCCCGAGCATGGTCAGGAACGTGTCGATCTCGGCCTCGTCGCGGCCGTAGCGTTCGCATAGCTGCGTCGCGATGAGGACCTGGTCGAAGGTGGGCGGGGTGATGGGGGCCGTGAGGATCCCGCGGTCGCTGAGGGTCAGGGTGAGTCCTGACTCGTTGCCCGCCGTGTTGCGGCGGGGCGTGGTACGGGTGCTTCGGCGGGCGGTGCTGGATCGGGTGGCCATCACGAGCTCCTCGTCTCGGCCTTGCGCAGGTGGGTGGCGATCGCGGTGAGCAGGCCCATCTGGTGGGCTTCGATTCGGGCTGCGTGACGGGGGATGGCCAGCCGCAGCGCGACGAAGGCCTCCTTGTCTCCGGTGGCGACGGCGGTGATCAGCGCCTGAGCCCACCGGGTGACCGGGTCGCTGTCGCCGTTGTGGTCGTGGCTGGGGGTGGCCTGCAGCGCCTCGTGGTAGGCGGGCGGGGTGCGGCCGAGCAGGGCGTCGACCCACACCAGTAGGGCCTCAGTCAGATGGCCGGGGCCGTGGTGGGTGCGCAGGTCCCGCACGGCCTCCCGGGCGCCGTCGGTGTCGCCGGCGACGGTCAGGTCCAGCGCGAGCAGGGCCCGGCGGCGAAATGCCGCGGCGTTCGTCTCGGTGGTCATTTCGGCTCCTTGGTGCCGCTCGGCCGGACTACAGGCCCAGGGGCAGGCTGACGACCACGACGGCCAGGGCGGCGAGTATCAGGTCGACCGCGCACCGCAGGCGGCCGTGCTTGCTGCGGGCGATCTGCGCCAGACAGATCACGTCGGCCGCCTGCCGCGTTTCCGGGTCGTCGGCGAGGGTCTCCAGCAGTTCCTCGGGGCTGTCGGCCTCGGCGTGCGCCAGGACGCCGGTCCCCTGCCCGCGGCGGGACAGGGCCGGGCGGACCACGGTCAAGACGACGGCGGAGGAGACCGCCAGCAGCACCACGGCGAGCGCCAGGCCGACGCGGGCCGGGACGGCCAGCCCGGACGCGAGGGCGACCAGGGCCGCCAGGACGGAGAAGGCGGTCCCGGTGAAGGCCAGCAGGATCCCGGACTTGGTGTCGGTGCGGGCGATCTCGGCGCGGGCGGCCTCAGTCGCGGCGATCAAGTCGGCGGCGCCGCGCTCGTCCAGCCGGGTCAGGTGAGCCCGGACCTGCTCGCCGACGGGGACCGGGAGGGCGTGGGCGGGGAAGGTCTGCGGTGCGGCGGGGGCGACGGGAGAGCGGGCCGCCAGCTCGTCGAGGCGGGCCAGGTCGTCGCCGGAGACGGTGACGATCCCGGCCTCGACCAGCCACTCGGCCCAGACCGGCTCCAGGCCGGGGTCGGCGGCCCACTCGGCGTCGCTCACCGCGCCGTGGGCGTAGGCCACCGCGCGGTCGGCGAGGTGCTGCAGCTCGCCGACACCCAGCCAGGCCGCGCCCCGGGTCTCCCGGGCGCTGGGGGTGAGCGTGCCGCTCACGGCGTCGGCCTCGACCTGGTAGACGAACCAGTAGTGCCCGGCCTGGCGGTCGGCGGGCAGAACGCGACGGCACCGGTTGGGCCGCCAGCCGCCGGTGACCTGCTCCAGCGGGCCGTGCACGGTCAGGCCAACCTCCTCGTAGACCTCCTGGCGGGCGGTGTCCTCGGAGGTGCCGTGGTTGTCGACGTGACCGGCCACCGGCGCCCATCCGGCGGGGGCGGTGCCGCGCTGGATGAGCAGGTAGCGGTCTTTGTCATCGCGCACCAGGACGCCGACGCTGTAGCCGTCGCAGATCTTGGTCGCGGCGGCCGGGGCCGGGCTGGTGCCGTTGGTGGTGTTGTGCATGATGGGTGGTGCCTCTCTGATCCGGTGGTGCTGGGTTGGGTGGGGTGAGCGGGCGCGCCCGGCGCGGGGCTTCTTGGTCGGAGAGCCGTGCTGGTGCGCGCCCGTCTGAGGTTTCAGCCGCTCCGGTGAGCGCCGGTGGGGACGGTGCAGGCGGTGAGCACCGTGATCCCCGGGTGCTCTTGGGCGTGTTTGTCGGCGGCGCTGCGGGCGGCGCAGGCGGTGGCGTAGTTGCTGCCGGTCCACGGGCAGGCCCCGCACCGCCAGGCGTGGCCGCTGCGGTACGGGTTGCCCCACACGTCGATCCCGGCGCCGCACAGGACGGTCCCTGTCGGGATCTCAACGGTTGCCGCGAGCCGGAGAACCAAGCTCCCTACGGCTTCCGGGCTGCCGTGGGCGGCCCGGTCGAAGTGGCGACGGGCGGCCGACAAGTCGCCACCGGCGAGGGCGGATCCGATGTCAGCGACCGCCTGTTCCAGGGTCTCGACCATGGGTGTCTCCTTCGGGTCGGGGAGCGCTCTGCTCCGGGCATCCGCCCGGCCACCGGGGCCGGGCGGGCACCCGCAGCCTCAGCGCGCGAGGCCGAACAGGACGCGCAGGGGATTGAGGATGTGGCGAGCAGCGGGCATGCCGCGGCCGACGGCGCGCAGCCGGGCGGCGGCGGTGGGGTGCTCACCGGCGACCCACCCGCCCCACGAGTACCAGGCGGGCTCATCACGGGCGGCGTCGACGAGCATCGTGGTAAGGATCTGCAGGCCGGGCTGACCGAGCCGGTCCAGCAGGGTGACCGCGTAGTGGTCGGCGTCGTACTCCTCCAGCCGCCGCACCCGGACCGTGATCAGGCACAGGGCGACCGTCAGCGCGGCCAGGACCACGGCGGTCTGCAGCCATCCGGCGGCCGCGGTCAGCAACGCGCCGGCGACCGCGGCGCGGGCGGCGTTGCGCCAGATGGTCGCCCAGGAGCGGGTGGGGTGCCCGAGCGCCAGGTGGGCGACCTCGTGGGCGAGCGTGCCCTCCAGCACCTGGCGGCGGGGCTCACCCAGCAGGTCGGCGCCGAGCTCCAGCACAGGGGTCCTGCTGCAGCGGTCATGGCCACCGGCTGCGGCGTTGTCGCCGATCGCAGAATCGACGACAACGACCACGCCGGGCAGGTGCGCGGCGGTGCGCAGCGCCTCGGCCAGCGCGGCCAGGCCCGGCAGGTCCGTGCTCTTGGCGGCCGCGGCGGTGGCTTCCGTCTCGGCGACGTCGTCGGCGCTGTCGGGGGTGCTGTCGTCGGCGGGCGGGGCGTAGGAGATGCGCACGGCGGCCGGGTCGAAGACGGTCAGCGCGCCCGGGGTCTTGGGAGTGTGCTTGGGGTGGGTCATGATGGGGGTGCCTCCTGATCTGGATGGATGAGCGGGGTGAGCGGGCGCGCCCGACGTGGCCGGTCTTGGCGGAGTGACCACGCTGGTGCGCGCCCGTCCCGGTAGGTCAGCAGCGGCTCTTGGTCCTGTCCTTGACCCGCTCGTTGTTGTCGCGGTCCTTCTGGCCGTGCTTGTGACCGGCGCCGTCGCGGTAAGAGCCGTCCTCGATGGGCTCGGGCGGCGCCTCCTCGGCACCGTCGCGGTAACTGCCGTCGGTGATCGGCTCGGGCGGGGTGTCCTGCGAGACGACCGTGACCGCAGCGCAGGCCGCCGTGGTGTTGGCCGGGCAGGCCGACGCCATGGACAGCACGGCGGCCGCGAGCAGCGTGATCAGGAAGGGGCGGGACAAGCGCTTGATGGTCATGTCGGTGCCTTTCAGGTCGTGGATGATGCGAAAGCCGTGAACGGGGTGGGTCACCGGCTGCAGGAGGCGGTGGGGTCGATGCCGCGCCTCGGCCAGGACGATGGCCGCGGCCGCGCTCTTGCCGTGGCCGGTCATGGCGCTGATCTGCAGGTCGCCCGCGGCGAGCGGGCCGACCTTCGTGGTGGGGGTGGGCTTGGTGGCCATCAGGGACTCCTTGGTTGGTGTAGGTGGGCTCAGAGAGAAACGGGCTGACTAGCCGCTGGTGACTGCGCCCTGGCGCAGTTCGTCCAGCAGCTCGTCCAGTTCGGCGGGGCTGATGTGGACCTCGCGGGCCTTGGAGCCGTCGGCCGGGCCGACCACGCCGCGCTCGTGCAGTTGGTCCATGAGCTGGCCCGCCTTGGCGAAGCCGACGCGCAGTTTGCGCTGCAGCATCGAGGTCGAGCCGAACTTGGTGGTCACGACGAGTTCGGCCGCGGCCACCAGCAGCTCGAGGTCGTCGCCGGTGGGAACGGCGCCGGCCGGGGCCGTGACAGTGGGGGTGGCTTGCTCGTCGGTGGCGTGCTGGCGGCAGTGCCGGACGATCGCGGCGATCTCCTTTTCGGAGACGAACGCGTTCTGCAGTCGGGTCGGCCTGCTGGAGCCCATCGGAGCGAACAGCGCGTCGCCCTGGCCGACGAGTTTTTCGGCGCCGGGGGCGTCGAGGATGACCCGGGAGTCGGCCAGGGAGGAGGTGGCGAACGCCAGGCGGGAGGGCACGTTGGCCTTGATCAGGCCGGTGACCACGTCCACGCTGGGGCGCTGGGTGGCCAGGACCAGGTGGATGCCGGCGGCGCGGGCGAGCTGGGTGATGCGCACGATGGACTCTTCGACGTCGCGGGCGGCGACCATCATCAGGTCGGCGAGCTCGTCGACGATGACCAGCAGGTAGGGGTAGGGCTGCAGCGGCTCCGCGCCCCGCGGGGCGCTCACCTTGCCCGCCCGCACGGCGCGGTTGTAGTCGTCGACGTGGCGGAACCCGCTGGCGGCCAGGGTGTCGTAGCGGCGGTCCATCTCGCCGACCACCCAGGCCAGCGCGTCGGCGGCCTTCTTGGCGTTGGTGATGATCGGCGTGATCAGGTGCGGGATGCCCTCGTAGATGGCCAGCTCGACCCGCTTGGGGTCGATGAGCACCAGGCGGACCTGCTCGGGGGTGGCGCGCATCAGGATGGAGGAGATCAGGCCGTTGACGCACACCGACTTGCCGGACCCGGTGGCTCCGGCAATCAGCAGGTGCGGCATCTTGGCGAGGTTGGCCAGGATCACCCGGCCTTCGACGTCCTTGCCCAGGCCGACGACCAGGGGGTGGTGCTCGGCCTGGGCGGCCTGGCTGCGCAGGATGTCGCCGAGGGAGACGAGGTCCTTGTCGGTGTTGGGGATCTCCACGCCGATCGCGGACTTGCCGGGGATCGGCGACAGGATGCGGACGTCGGCGGACTTGACGGCGTAGGCGATGTTCTTGGTCAGGCCGGTGACTTTCTCGACCTTCACCCCGGGGGCGACCTTGATCTCATAGCGGGTGACCGTGGGGCCGCGGGTGAATCCGGCGACCTCGGCGTTGACCTTGAAGTCGGCCAGTACCTCGGTCAGCGCGGCCACCACGGCCTCGTTGGCCTTGGTGAAGGGCCGGGCCGCGGTACCGGCGCGCAGCAGGTCCAGGCCGGGCAGCGCCCCGGACGCGGCGGCCTCGACAGCGACCTCGACGGGGCCGGTGGTGTCGGGGGAACCGGTGGGCGCGCCCTGCTGGGCGTCGAGGATGGGGGTGTCGTAGGGGCCGCGCTCGCCGATCAGGTCGGGGTCGATCGGCTGCGGGCGAGGCGGCACGGCGCCGCGGTGGCGGGGGACCTGCTGCGCGTCATCCTGGTCGATCTCGGCGTGGTCGACGGCCGCCGCCTCGACGTCGGCCACATCGTCGTCTTCGTCGGCCGAACGGGTGGCGTAGCGGGGGTTGTCGCTGTGCGGCGCGCGGTCGCGGCGAGCAACACCGTGGCGCAGACTCCTGGCACGGGAGCCGATCTGCCGGACCGGGGTCTGGGTGGCCACCAGCAGCCCGTAAGCGGCTAGGACGGCCAGCAGCGCGATCACCAGCGGGGCGGGCAGCAGCAGCGCCAGCGGGGAAGCCACGGCGTAGCCGAGCACGCCTCCGGCCGCCAGGGCGTCGGCACCGGGGCCGGGGCCGTGCAGAACGTGGATGACGCCCGCCGCCGCGGCGGTGACGGCCAGCGCACCCAGCATCAGCCGCACCAGGGCAATCTCGCTGTCGCAGGCACGCAGCAGCCGCCAGGACAGCAGAGCCAGCGCGACCGGCGCCACGGTGACGAGCGAGCCGACCAGCGCGCGGGCGGCCAGGTCGACCAGATGCATGGCGACGCCGTCGACCACGTGCCATCCGGCCAGCGCGGTGACCACCGCCGCCGTGGCGGCCAGCAGGCCCAGGCCGTCGCGCTGGTGGGCCGCGTCCAGGTCGGCCGGGCCGGTGCCCAGCGCCCGCACGGCGCGGCCGGTGTGGCGGGCCAGCCACATCCACGCCGTTGCCGCGACGCCGCCGGCCAGCAGCAGCACCGGGCCGGTGCGCGAGGGGCGGGAGGTCCGGCGAACGGTGCGACGCAGGGCTGCTTGGCGCCGCCGGGCGGTCTTTCGAGCCATGTCTTCACCTCGGAGAAGTCGAGCGAACGGGACGAGTCGGGGTGGTGCGGGGGCGGTGCGCCCGATGTGCGCTAGCTGGCGGTGACTGTGCGTTTACGTTTCGCGGTTGTGTGGGGGTGTGCGGAGGGATGCGCGCGGCGTGCGCGGTTACTTTCCGTTGATGTGCGGGGGTGTGCGGGGCCTGTGCGATCGGGTGTGCGTAAGGTGTGCAGACCATGTGCAGGCCTTACGCACACCCTCGTTTTCCCTATAGAGAAAGCGGCGCCCGCACACCGCACCCGGGCCGGTTGCGTTCGGTGACGTTGCCGAAGCGGGCCGGGCGCCCTCACGCGCCTGCTGCGGGCGCGCCGGGCGGGGCGGGCCCCGGTGGCCGGGGCCCGCCGGTCAGCGGGTGGCGCCTTCCATGGGGGAGGCGACCAGGTCCCAGCCGCCGGCGTCGGGGCGCTCGGCGATGCAGCCCGCCTCCAGCCACCGGTCACGCTGGCGGTACAGGAAGCGGCGATCACGCTTAACGGTCTCGAGCAGCTCCGACAGGTCGGCGGTGCTGACCATGGCGCGGCCCTCCCGGTACCAGCCGTCCAGCGCCTCATCCCACATGCGCTGGGCCTCCTCCGGCGTCGGGCGCGACGCCTGGGCCTCCTCGACCGCGTCGTCGCCCTCCTCGCCGGTGTCGGCGTTGGGGTCGACGATGACGCCGCTGATGGCGTCTTCGGGGTCGACGTCGGCCAGGTCGGTCGGGCGGGCGTCCTCGCCCAGGTAGCGGCGGCGGCCCTCGGCGAGCGTCTGGTGCATCTCGGCGCGCTCGGCGGCGATCTCGTTGTCGGCCATGTCGGTCATCTCCTGTTCGTCATCGGTGATGGCGGGGGTGCTGGGGCGTCGGGGGGCGGCAGGCGGCGCCACCTGCCCGTGCGGGGCGCTGTGGGCGTCGCTGGGGGTGGGCTGGGTCGGGATGGTGGGAGCGGCCGCTGCGGCGGTGCTGTGGCCGTTGTGGGCGTTGCCGGACCCCCAGATGGCCTGCGGGTAGCGGGTGCGGTTGGCGAACAGCTCGCCGAACAGGCGGGCGGTGACCTCGTCCATCCCGTCGCGGTAGGGGGTGCCGACCTCGACGGCGGCCAGCAGCTGCTCGTCGGTGGGGTCGTAGATGCGCGCCATCGCGCTCCACCGGTTGACCGGGATGCCCAGGCCGGTCACGTAGCAGTAGCCGGGCCGGTTGCTGCCCCAGTACTGCAGGTTCTTGCCGAGCGCGGCCAGGGCGTCGTTGGGCAGGATCTGCTCGGCGTCCTCGTACTCCTCGACGCCGAACATGATCGCCGCGCCGTGGTTGGCGCGCACGTCGGTGGAGGCGGTGCGGTAGTTCCACCGCTGGGTGGAGGAGACGAAGAAGATCCCGGCCGAGCGGGCGTCGGCGACCACGTCGGCGTACACGCTGGCGAACTGGCGAAACTCCTTGGACTCCTCCACCCAGATCTCCAGCAGGTTCAGGCTGGACTTCGGTGACCAGCGCATCAGGCGCTCGGCGGTCAGGTGGTTGGTGCGGCCCTTGATGACGTGCTTGAGGCGCTGCAGGAACCGGCGGGCCTCGCTCTCGTCGGTGATGACCCAGGTCATGCCGTGCACGAACGGGCCGAAAGTCTGCAACCCCTTCGACAGGTCGATGCCGATGATGTTCAGGCGGCGCTTGGCCATCTGGGAGGCCAGGAAGATGCGGGCGCCGGTGGACTTACCGGACCCGGTCACTCCGCCGATCTTCAGGTGCTTGATGTCGGGGGCGCGGCGGTCCTTGCTGACGTCGCCGACGATCTGCACCAGGCAGGGCCCGGTCTGGTACTCGCCGATCGCGAACGGCTCGGTGGGCAGCGACCCCAGCCCGGCCACTCCGGGCCAGGCCACGCCGTGCTTGAGGTTGTCGCGGGTGGCGATCTCCAGCACGCCGCGGCCGTCCTCGTCCAGGTCTGCGGCCAGGTGAGTGCCGCCCGGCACGGCCCGCCCGGCCGCAGAGATCAGCGGGGTCAGCGCGCGGGCGCCTTCCAAGGTGCCGCCGGGCAGGGTCTCGACCTGGGTGCGCACCACGCCGCGCTCGTCGACGGTGGTGTTGGCGAACTGGACCTTGGCCTGCTTGATGGCCTCCATCAACGGGCTGCCCGCCCCCTCGGGCGTGGGGGTGGCTCCGGCGTACTTGGTGCCTCGCCAGATGATCCACAGCACCCACACCACCAGGCTGCACAGGGTGTAGGCGGGCCAGATCGCGCCCATCCCGACGATCAGGCCGAGCACCAGGGCGCCGGTGGCCAGGGAACCGGTGACAACCATCAGGGTGCGCAGCAGCACCCGGGGGCCGGCCGAGACCCACCCGAAGACGGTGACCAGGCCGCCGATGGCCAAAAACAGGATGGCCAGCAGCGGCGTCCACACCGGATCACCACCCCACTTGGCATGGGCCAAGACGATCAGGACAGCGAACACCACGGCGCCGATGCCCGGGGTGACCAGCGGCAGGCCGTGCACCAGCAGCCAGCCGCCGCTGGTGCGGCTCTCCACCGGCACGAGCTCCGCCGACGGGTTCGTGGGAGTCGTGTTCTTGCTCTTGCGGCGTGCCATCACGCACCGTCCTTGGTCTCGTAGCGGCCCTGCCGCTTGCCGTTCGCACTGTTTTTGCTGGTCTGGGACTCGGCGAGCATGTACTCCTGGTGGACCGCGGCCATCCGCACCACGGCCTTGGCGCCCTCCAGCAGGGCCTCAGCCGCGGTGTTGCCGTGACCACGCAGCCGGGCCGCCAGCCAGACCCGGTTCAGCCAGCCCACCCGCCGCCCGTCGGGCGCGGTGCGGTGACGCAGCCAGGCCGCGGCGTGGCGGGCGTCCTCGCTCATGGTCAGCGACAGGGCGCACAGCATCGCGCGGGCGTTTTCCTGGTAGTCGCGGTAGGTCTGGTGTGACTTGGTGACGTCGCTGTCGATGAAGGCCGTCGCGGCCTCCACCAGGTCGATCTGCTTGGTCATCGGCCACCTCCTGGTGGGTGCGGGTTACTTCTTGCGGTCTTCGGGGGCGGAGGTCTTTTCCATCCGGACGTACTCGGCGTGGACGGCGGCCATCTTCTGCAGCGCGCTGACGGCCTCCAGCAGCGCGTCGGCGGCGTTGCGGGAGTGGGCGCGGGTGCGGCGGGACATGCCCACCCGCTCCAGCAGCGGGATCCGCGGGCCCTTGCGGGGCTTGCGGTGGCGCAGCCAGGTCGCCACCAGCTCGCCGTCCTGGGCCAGCATCAGCGCCAGCGTGCGGGCCATGGTCTGGGTGTTGAGCAGGTAGTTCTCGAACGCCTCGTGGCCGGCGATGATCTCGGCGTTTTCGAAGGCGACCATCTGGGTGTCCAGACTGTCGGTGCGGCTCACAGTTCCTCCTCGTTGATCACGGCGTCCAGCAGGTAGCGGGCGGTCTGCTCGGTGCTGCTACGGGCCACGACGGTCCCGCCGGGCAGGGTCTCGACGGTGGTGGTCGCCGCGGCCGCCCGCGTCCAGCTGCGCAGCACCGCGCGGGCCCGGCCGCGCAGGCTGCTCTCTTCGGCCAGGACGAAGGCGATCACCACCGCGGCGGCGACCAGTAGCGCCACCGCCACGGCGTGGGCGAACCTCTCGGGCCAGCCCGGCGCGAACGCCATTGCCAGCCAGGTCACCAGAGCGTTCATCAGCCGGCCGCCTCGAGGGAGGGCGCCTGCCAGGTCAGGGTGGCGGCGGTGACGCCGCCGTCGGGGGTGCGGTCCCACGACAGGCCCGCGTCGCCGGGCTGGCCGCCGACCAGGGCGCGCACGATGCCCAGCCCCAGGCCGCCTTCGTCGGCCGGGCGGGACAGGGCGGCGTCGCGCTGGGCGGGGACGTGCGGGGCGTGTGCGGACCCGTGTGCGGTCACGCTGTGTGGATGTGCGGGGGTGTGCGGCCCGTGTGCGGTCACGCTGGGTTGATGTGCGCCCTGGTCGGTGACCTCCAGGTGCACGCGCACCTGCCCGCACACCCGCAGCCGCACCGTGAACTGCCCGCCCTCGTATCCGGAGGCTGTGTGCATCAGGGCGTTGATGGCCAGCTCCGAGGCGCACAGCACCGCGTCCTCAGCGCGCGGGCACCCGGTCAGGACCTCGGCCACGAACCGGCGGACCTGGGCGATCGTCTCCGGGCGCCCCGGGAAGGTCCGCTCATACACCGGCGTCTGCGGCTCCGGGGCGGTGGGGCTGGGGGTGCCGGCCAGCAGCCGCGCCGGGAGCGCCCCGGCGGAGGGAAGCTGCCCGGTCTCGGCCAGCAGGTACCGCAGGTGGGCGACCGGGTCGGCCTCGCCGCGTCGCTCGGCGGCCACGGTCGCGCGGGCGGCGGCCAGCAGCGCGGTGTGCGCGGACTGCAGCAGCACCAGCTCGTCGCGGCCGGTGGGGGCGTAGGTCGCCTCGGTGGTGTCGATGCTGGTCACGAGGTCACCTCTCCCAGGATCCGGGCGATCGCGGCGTCGATGTCGAGGTGCTCGCGGCCCATCGGCACCAGCCGGTAGGACTTCTCCACGAAGGCCTCGATGGCCTCGCGGACGACGTAGCAGGCGAACGGGTAGCCCTCGGCGGGGCGCAGGGTCAGCACCAGGTAGGGCTCGTAGTCGGTGTGCGGGCCCACCAGCACGTCGCCCTCACCGGCCGGGTCGTACAGGCCGTCGGCCAGCAGCGAGCGGGCGAAGCCGTACACGGTCGTCTCCCGGCTGCCCTGGATGAAGGCCAGCCGGACGGCGTAGGGGTCGGCCGCGGAGTACGACAGGACGGCCGCCAGCGGGGTCTCAGGACGGTCCGCAAGCCACAGGGTCAGGCCCTGGTTGATGGTGGCGCTCATGCCGCTTCCTCCTCCGTACGGGTCGTGTCGCTGCCGTTGGCGTCGCTGGTGAGGTCGTCCGTACGGGCGGGCGAGGGCTGCGTACGGGACTCCTCCGCGTCCGTACGGCCGCCCTCGTCGCCGCCCGTACGCACGCCCGTACGGGCCTCCCGTACGGCCTTCTCGCACCACGACCGGCGACGGTCGTAGCGCTCCTCGAGGACCTGGTAGTCAGGGGCCCAAACCTCGCCACGCTCGGCGGCGGCCTGGATCTCCTGGCGGATCTCCGCCACGGCGGCCTCCCGCTCGACCGGCTCCGTACGGGGCGGCCGTACGGACTCCGTACAGCCGGACGTACGGGGGTTCTCGGTCTCCGTACGGGCAGGCCGTACGGTCTCCGTACGGGACGGGCGCACGGGCTCCGTACGGGCCTCGATCTGCGGGCGCTGCGCCGGGAACGCGATCGACTTGGCGACGTCGCTGCGACGCTCGGCGAACGCGCGCAGCCTTGCCATGGCCTCCTCGCCTGCCTCGATCGACTCGGCCGGGGCGGTGCCGGGGCGGACGATCGACCCGTCGACGATGACCAGGCGGCCGTCCTTGGCGGCGGCCCGGTCGGCCTTCTTCTCGTACTTCACGATCGAGCGGGCGAGCTTGCGGTCCCGGCGGGAGGCGGCCGGGCCGACGCCGTAGCGGTCGATCCACGCGGCCGTCCACGCCTGCTCGATCGAGCACCCCTCGCCGCGCGAGGCGCGGATCGAGGCGGCCGCCCACGACAGGCGCGGGTAACGCAAACGCCGCCAGGCCGCCCGGCGGATCTCCGCCGCCGACCGCTTGCTGGTGGTCTGCTGGGTCAGCGACGCGGTCAGCTCCCACAGCGCGATCCCCAGCAGGGAGGCCAGCGCCAGGATCACGCCGACCTGCAGGCCGTCCTCGTTGGCCTGCAGGCCGTGCCAGAGATTCATCCCGGCGGCGATTCCCGCCAGGCCCCAGGTCGCCGCCCGGTAGCGGCCGATCGGCAGCTTCTCGGCGATGGCCCGGTGCACCAGGAACGCCACGTACCAAACCCCGCCCTCCAGGGCGATCGGCAGGGCCGGGGCCATGACACCCAGGTGCATCACGGTCTGCGCGAACTCGAACTGACCGCGCCAGGCGATCGCGATCGGCGCCCCCATCGCCACGGCGCCCACGATGACCGGGGCCCGGGTGACGACGGCGGCGGCCAGAGCTCCAGCGCCGCGACGCACTGCGGCACGGCGGGCGGTACGGGACTCAGCGCGCTGCTGGTGCCGCTCCTGCCGGCGGGCGGTACGGCTGTATTCGCGGGCCTGCTGGTCGAGGCGAGCCTGTTCGGCCTGCCGGTTGGCCTGCTCAGCGCGAGCGGCTTCCAACCGGAGCATGGTCTCGGCGCGGGTGGCCTCGGCGGCCGCGCGGGCCTGCTCGGCCTCGGCCTGGGCGACGGCGCGCTGGGCGCGGGGGTCGTAGTAGGTGGACGCCATCAGGCCACCGCCTCGACGTCCTGGTCCTGGCCGATGGTGAAGGTCAGGCCGTCGCGCAGCGCGGCGAGCACGACGGACTCGGGGTAGCGGTACAGCCTGCCGCCGGGGGTGCGGATGGCGGCCAGCGCACCCTGGTTCGCCCAGCGGACGACCGTCTTGGGGTCGACCCGGAACAGGCCTGCGACCTCCTTCGAGGTCAGCAGCCGTTCCTGAGACATGGGGAGATCAGCGATGATGGACATGAGTCGGTTTCCTCTCACGGGCGACTCACCGTGGCCCCGGTGCTGGACACACCGGGGCCGCACGTTTGACGTGGACCTTTCTCTGCGGCGATGGGTGGACAGGCCATCGCCGCCTCTAACCCAAACCGGACACGGAGTACTTACAGAACCCGTGTCGCGTTAGGTTTGTTTGAACAAATCGAATGTTGCCCACGAGATCCCCAGCTGTCAATATGTTCAAACAAATCATTTGAAGAAGGGAGGGATCATGGTCGGAGCAGCCCGATATGGGAAGATCGCCGATGACCTACGGCGCCGTCTCCAAAGCGGTGAGTGGAAGCCCGGCGAGACCATCCCTCGCATGGCTGACTTGGCTGCGCACTACCAAGCAGCCCGAGGATCTATAGCGGCCGCCATACGGCAACTCGAGACCGAGGGCCTGCTGATCTCCACTCCGCGGCGGGGAACTATTGTCCGGCACGGCACGATGCGACTGCGTAGACCACGAGGCAACCTGGTGAAGCGGAACGTCGCTGGTGGGAGCCCCGGGTACTCCTTCCCCTCGGCCTCCAGCCAGGAAGTATGGAAACACCACATTCCGCCAGTCGCAGGCGTTGAGCCGCTGACGGACCCTCGAATCGCAAAGCTGTTGGGCGTTCCGACAGGCACGGAGGTGATGCGCCGTTTTCGAGTCACCGGACCGGAGTCAGAGCCGCCGTTCCAGATCAACATCTCGTGGGTGCACCCCCGCGGGGTCACTGACGCTCCGGAAGTCGCTTCCCAAGCTCCAGGGCCAGGAGACTGGCTGTATCGGCTGGAGAAAGCCGGGCACTGGCCTATCAGCTGGATGGAGATCCACCGGGCGCGGATGCCCACCAAGGACGAGGCTGGTCTACTAGAGATCCCGACCAACCTGCCCGTGCTGGAAATCGTGCGCGTGGGCACGTCAGGACGCGATGGAAAGCCGATCGAGGTGACGGAGTACATCGTGGCCAGCGACCGAGTCGAGACCGTGCACGTACTGCACCGCGACGAGTCCGCCCAAGACCCGTGGCCCAACGACGCCGAAGGCCCTGAGGCCGCCGAGACAGGCAGGTGAACGGCCGTGGTCATTGTTGAGGCCGCAGCTCGTACCCACATCGGACTCGTGCGACGCCGCAACGAGGACTCTGTTTACACAGGCGAATGGCTGTTCGCAGTCGCGGATGGTCTTGGCGGCCACGTCGCCGGCGACATCGCCAGCGCCACCGTGATCGAGACCCTGAAGTCCCATGACCGCCAGGCCGACCCAGCGGACCTTTCCGCCGTCCTTGGGGAGGCAATCAGCGCAGCCAACGAGGCTCTACGCCACCGAATCGAAGACGACCCGGACCTGGCAGGTATGGGCACCACTCTGGTGGCGATGCTGCGGTCCGGCACCAGAGCCGTCCTGGCGAACGTGGGAGACTCCCGGGCCTACCTGCTACGCGATACCGGCAGTGAAGTCCAGCAGCTGTCTCAAATCACTGAGGATCACGTATATGGACGTCTAGTAGCCGATGCCGCCAGCGTGCCCCACCTGCCCGAACGCCTGGCCCGGTTCCTCGATGGTCGGGCCGATGGCAGATCGCCCGATCTCGCCCGCTGGGACCTGCGCCCGGGTGACCGGTTCCTGTTGTGCTCGGACGGGCTGAGCGCGGTTGTGCCTAACGAGCTCATCAGCGACACCATGAGGTCGTCCGGCGACCCCGGCGAAACGGCCGAGCGTCTGGTCACGTTGGCCATCGAACGTGGTGGTCCGGACAACATCACCGTGGTCGTCATCGCCGTACAGGGGCCGTCGTGACGCCTCGCCTGTCCTGACACCCTGTAGACGCGAGGCCCGCCGATCTCGACTCGGCGGGCCTCGTTCCCTTCCGGCCTACAGCACCTTCTGCTCGATCTCGTCCAGCAGGGCCCTGAGTTCTGCGACGGTCTTCTTGACCTCCTCGGGGCTCTCGGTTGCGGCGCTCCGGACGATGTCGCGCTTGACGACACGCTGCAGGATCGTGCGTAGCTTCCCTGCCTCGACGGCGAACGTCTCGACTGCACTGGCTTCCGCCCGCTCGGGTCGTTCTTGGCCGCCGGCCAGGTAGGTGCGAATTTGCTCAACGGCCTCAGCTGAGTCGAAGCGATCGTCAGGCAGGACGCTCATCACGTCTTTGAGAATCGCGGCAGTGACTCGAACTCCATCGACCTCGACCACGGTCCGATACACCGTCAGGGCTGCTTCGGAACCGTGCTCTTCGGCAAGGGGAAGAAGCTCGCGGACATGGCTCTCGGTCAGGGTCTTGGTGCCAATTGGCACCAACGCCTCAGCAAGGGGCCACTCGCGGATGAGCCGGTTGGCGTAGCTACGGCTCATCTCCCACCGATCCTCGCAGTACTCCTCGAACGTCGTGTGCGTGGCGCGATACAACCGGGCGTCCCGGATGACCTGCAAGGCTTTCCCGGCAGCCCAAAACGCCACCCGGAGACCGTCAATGGCCGCTTCGCATGCCGCGAGGTCGTCGCGCTCCGCCAGTTCAAGCTGACCGTCGTTCCGCGCCTCATAGGGGGCGGGCAGCGCCAGCGGCACGTCTTCCGCCGGACGCAGCGCAGGGCTCGGTGAAACAGCAGGCGTGTCCGCCACCTTGGCATCTGCGTCGGTGGGCTGATCCGGCTTGTGACGGCGTCGCAGGGTGCCGACCAGGTCCCCAACTTCGGGCGCCGTCTTATTACTCCCTCCCCTCGCTGCGTTCATGACCGACCCTTTTCCAGGACCTTGGCCATTTCCACGTATGCCGTAGCGTGCTCACTGTCTGGTGCGTACGTGGCCACAGTGTCGCCTTCCCTCCACGCTTCGGTGATCGACACCCCCCGCGGCACCGTTGCCAGAATTGGGATGCCAAGCCCTTCCAGCGCTTTCAGGACCGATCGGCCAATGTTCGACCTCGGCAGCCCGCCGGACCCACGGTCGACCATCGATGCGACCATGCCGTGGATGACCAGAGGGTCGGTGCGGAGGTCGGCCTCCACGGATTCGATCTGAGCAAACAGTAGGCGAAGAGCGCGGATGGTCGAGTCCTCGAGCTGGACCGGGATCAGAACACCGTCAGCGGCCGTCAGGGCGTTGTCGGTCAGCACGTCGAGCGACGGTGGGCAGTCGATCAGGATGTAGTCATAGCGGTCGGCCAACTCCGCAAGGAACCGCTTCAGTCGCATCTCGCGGGCCTTGAGCTGGTACATGCCGGGGCCGACCAGGAACATCTCGTCGGTGGTGGGGATGACGTCAAGGATGCCGCCGTTGTCGGCCTCGGAGTGGGTGACGGGGAGTTCGCCAAACCGTGCAGGGTCGAGTTTGCCGAGAAGGACATCGGCGAGCGCGGCACCCTCAGTGGCTGTGTCCAGGAGCTTCAAGGCGTCGGATAGGTGGCCCTGCGGGTCCAGGTCGACCAGCAGAACTCGATGACCACGTGCGGCCAAGGCTCCACCAAGGTTGATGGTCGAGGCCGTCTTGCCGACGCCCCCCTTCTGGTTAACCACCGCTGTGATCCATGCCGGACCTGTGGGGTGTGGAGTTGTCATGGTGGGACCGTAGTGCCATAAGGCTGTGACGTCACGAACCAGTCCACCTTCGGACGGCCGGGGCCGAAGCTAACGAGCGCCTCGGGCCCGGCCCCTTCATCACGACGGGGAAGAACTGGGAGAGGAGAAGACCGGAACGGTGGTGGTCGCCACGACTTCGTCGAGGACGACCGGGGATCGGTCCGCCCGCGCTGCCAGGCTTGATCTTGTCGACCTGCGGGGCGATGGCGTCGTACATCCGCCGCGCCAGGGGATCGAGTTCACCGACGGCGAGCGGCTCCTGGTCGACGGACGCCCGGTCGAGCCGGGCCTGTACCGGCTGCAGATGCCGAACGGCACGCAGATGCCCGTGCTGACCATTGCGGGGGAGGAGGAGGTTCTGACGGTGATCAGCGTGGCTGACCTGAACTGGACGAGCAGACTTCACCCCCACGGAGTTCGTTCCTTCCTGTGGATCTCGGGCTCTCTTCGCCAGTCGGCGATCGTCCTAGATTGCCAAGCGTCCAAATCGGTCAGGTCTGGAGCCGGGAACTGCCGTCGGTCGAGCAAGGGGATCGTGGCGGCAGCACCAGCTGACTGCCCTGACGACACCTGCCACGATGCGGACATGGACAGGTCCGCTGCCTCCCAGCAGATGACGCCGCGCAAGAAGCGCGGGCTGGAAATCTTCGCCCGTGAAAAGGAGTTACGGACCCGGCAGGCCGACTTCGACCGGGAACGCACCCGCGTCTTCCAGGAGACCGGGCGCAGGATCAGCAGCAAGGTCTCACGAGTCAGTCCTGAGGAGCGGGCCGTGCGTACCGAGCTGACGTCCCTGGCCGAGGAGCGGGCCACGCTGCTGGAGCAGATCGCCCAGCAGACGGCCAAGCTTCAGGCCCGGCAAGGAGAGTTCGAGCGCAGGCGTGCCGCGGCGAAGACGAAGCGTGAGCGAGCGGTCAGCGATGCCGAGCACCGCGTGCTTGCTCAGCTGGCACTGCTGCAGAGTGAGCGCGCCTACGTGGACGGCACCGCTTCACGCAATCGGGAATTTGCGATCTCGGCCGAGGCGGTGTGGAACACCTGCCACGAATTCCTGGACGCTGACGACTGGTAGGGCTCAGGTCCGTGTGGCGGAGGCTGGATGCTCCTCGGCACGCAAGCGCAGTTCCCGAAGCGGAACAGGCGGTCCTGGCAGGCGGCCTCGGCTCAT
This sequence comes from Streptosporangium sp. NPDC051022, assembly GCF_040683035.1. Taxonomy (NCBI): domain Bacteria; kingdom Bacillati; phylum Actinomycetota; class Actinomycetes; order Streptosporangiales; family Streptosporangiaceae; genus Streptosporangium; species Streptosporangium sp. NPDC051022. The sequence goes on from NZ_JBFBCF010000030.1 coordinate 106,483, forward strand.
GGCTGCTTCTGGGCTTTCTTAGCCCAGTAGGCGAGGTTGCTCCGGGTGGTCAGCGTGTCGGGGTGCTCGACCCCCAGCACCCGCTCCTGCACCGACAGCAGCTGTGCGAACATCTCCCGCGCCGCCACCGCATCCCCCGCCTGCCCCATCCACCAAGCGAACTCCTGGCGGGCGGTCAAGGTGTATGGGTGCTCGGCCCCCAGCACCCGCCCCATCATCGGAACCAGGCGGGTGAGCATCTGCCGCGCCTCCACCGCATCCCCCGCCCGCCCCGTCCAACGAGCCAGGCAATACCGGGTGATCAGCACGTTGGGATACTCGGATCCCAACACTCGTTCCCGTACCGGGGCCAGTTGCACGAACATCTCCCGCGCCGCCACCGCATCCCCCGCCCACCCCGTCCAGGAGGCAAGTTGGTGCCGGACGGACAGCGTGTCGGGATGCTCGACCCCCTGCACCCGCTCACACACCAGCAGCAGCTGTGCGAACATCTCCCGCGCCGCCACCGCATCTCCCGCCAGCCCCGTCCAGGAGGCAAATTCGTGTCGGGTGATCAGCGTGTCGGGATGCTCGACCCCCTGCACTCGCTCACGCACCGGCAGTAGCTGTGCGAACATCTCCCGCGCCGCCACCGCATCCCCCGTTCGCCCCGTCCAGTGAGCAAGGTTGTGCCGTACGGCCAGCGTGTCGGGGTGGTCAAAGCCGACCCGGTTCCGTAGAACGGTCAGACGCTGGTGTTGCAGGGTGCGGGCGGTGCGCCAGTCACCGGCGGCACCCAGGTAGTCGATGACCTTTTCCATGGCAGCCGAACCGGGTTCCAGGACCGCGCGGGCATGCGGCAGCAGCCTGGCGTACACCGGCCAGCTCACCGGCGCCTCCGGGTCGTCGGGCAGGGCGACCTCCAGCAGCTCGACCGCTCGGCACCGGAGGGCTTCCCGCTCGGCGCCGAGCAGGGTGGCCAGAGTGGCGGCCTGGACCAAGCGGTGCACGATGACCGCATCGCCACCGGCCGAGCGGCCAATCAGGCTGTAAGAGGCCAGCACCCGTAGCGCCTCGGCCACCGCCGCCTCATCCGCCCCGCCAGCATCGTCCATGCCGTACAGCACCGGGCAGGGCAGCTGCTCGGGGGCATAACAAGCCAGCAGGCTCAACACCTCGACCGCCAGCGGATAAATCTGGCCAATGCGGGCGACGGTGAGGGCCAGCGACCGGCCCACCACCTCCTGCAGCGCTCCCGGCCGACCGGAGCCCATGGCGGGGGTGGTGCGCAGCAGGCGCAGGTAGCGGGCCAGGTCCACACCGGGGGTGGCGGCGATGTAAGCGCCGGCATGGCGCAGCGCCAGTGGCAGCCCGTCTAGCTCCGCGGCGAGCTCTTCGGCCAACACCTGGTTCCAGGCGACCGCCTCGCCGATCAGCTCGTGCAGCAGTTCCACGGCCTGATCGTGTTCCAGCACGCCCAGCCGCACCACGGTACCCACATCGGTCCAGTCGGCGCTGCGGCGGCTGGTGATCAGCACATGGCCGCGATGCAACCGTCCCAGATACGGCTGCACATCAGCGGGGTCGTCGGTGTTGTCGAACACCAGCAACCACCTCGGGTGGGTGCTGAGCCAGGCCAGCGTCCAGGCCTCGGCCTCCGCAACCGGCACCTGAGCGGCGGCCGCCGAGGCCACGCCCGCGCACAACGCCCGGCACAGAGCGGCCAGGCCGGTCTGGATGGCCCCGGGGGTTTCGGCGTCGATCCACCAGATCAGGTCGTAGTCGTGGCGGCGGACGGTGGCGTGGTGCAGGGCCAGCTCAGTTTTGCCGATCCCGCCCAGCCCGACCACCGCCTGAGCGATCACCCCCGGCCCGGCTTCAAGCACTCCGACCAGCTGGCGTAGCTGGTCCTCGCGGCCGACGAACACCCGCGAGGCCCGCCGCGGCAGAGCGGTCAGGTCGTTGGCCGGTACCTGGGCCACCGGCGGCAGCACCGGGCCGGCCGCGGCCGCCGCGGGTGCGGTGGTCATGGTGATCGACGCATGAGCGCCGGTGACGATGACACCAGAGGTGTCCCCGCCGACCGCGACCGCCCCCATCCCGCCGGCCTCGGTCCGGGCGACGGCTGTAGCGGTGACCGGGCCGTGAACGACCCCACCGGAAAGATCGACAAGGCCCCCGCCCGGGGAGAGCCCCGACGCGTCATCATCTGCGGGCGGCGCCTGCGCCCCAGAGGAGGAGGAGGAGGAGCGGATCTGCATCAGCAGCGCAGCCCCGGCGACGAGCAGACCGGCCAGGCCGGTGAACATGCTGATCACGCTGGCGCGTTTGTCCAGCACGTCCAGCACCTCATCGGGCAGGTGCAGCGGATCGGCGAAGAACCCTGCCAGCCCGGCCCCCAGCAACCCCACCGACACGATGACCGCCACACCGATCACGACTCGGCGGGTGCGGGAGCGGCCCGGGGCCGGGGGCACGGCCTCAGGGCCTGACGACGGGGGAGAAAGCGGCACGCTTCCCAGCTTGGCGCCGGTCGGCCACGGGCGGGGCGGGATGGCTGAGCTGTTACCGATTCCCGGTCAGACCCGGCGTTCTTCTCAACCGCCCGATTTTCCCGAGCACTATGACAGCCCCTTCACGAGCTCCGCAGGAGCCCATCAAGCATCACATGACCTTCATGGTCGTCTTCTGCATCGTGCGCGCTTCAGGGACCACTACAGCTCTCCGTGGGGGTCACGGAGCGAGGAGAGCGGTTCGCTTGAGCTGATGGTTCAACCAGGTTGCGACCGACCGGAAATGTGATCCACGTCACCTTGAAACAGGGCATTGAAGGGCGGGCCGTATGATGATCGTTACATATTCTGAGGGTGAACCGTTCAACATCAACTTTTCCGATTTCCCAGGCCAGAAGGGAGTAGCCGCCTTCATGCCCGCAACACCACGCACACACGACATCCCGGCAGACGCCACTATGACTCCCGAGGAGCTGATGGAGCTGGTCGGGGTCACCACCCGGACCACCCTGTGGCACTGGGACCGCAAGGGCATCGGGCCGATCCGGTACGCGATCGACCGGCGCACGACCCGCTACAGCCGCTCGGAGGTCCGGGCCTGGCTGCTGGCGGGCGCCAAGCGGACCCCCCGCGACTCCGAGCAGCAGGACCAGGCCGCTCCGGCCCGGGGGAGCAGGAAGAGCACGACGAGCAAGAAGGGTGGCGATGCGCACGCGGCAGGCAGTTGACCTCGTAAACGCAGGAAGGCCGTCCCCGGCAAGGGACGACCTTCCAAGGCCCAATTTGAGGGGGCCGGTCGCAGATTGGCGTCTGCGACGGCGATTCGCGGTCCTTGGCGGGACCGGCAAACCGACAAACCGACAAGGAGATCGTAGCAACATGATGTTCGCTGGGTTCGCGATGCCCGCGTGCGATTTTCCGCACGCGCATGCCCTCATCGAGGGGGTGAACCCCTGATGGCCGTCCGCTCGATCGACGATGTGCCCATGCCCGCCTGGGCTGAGCCCTACTTCACCCCTGCCGAGCTCACCCTGCCCGCTGCTCTGCGCTGGATGATGCTGCTGTTCCAGCGGACCGGCTGGGAGCCGTCCCGCAAGAGCGTGGCGCAGCGGATCTACATCGCCACCGCCTTCAAGAAGAAGGGCCAGGACAAGAAGTCCTGGCACAGCGAGGGGACGATGGCCCGGCACCTCGACATGTCCCGGCAGACCGTGAACGCCGCCACCCAGCAGCTGGCCGCCGAAGGGTGGGTGGTAAAGGTCCCCCGGCCCGGCCGTGCCAGCGAATTCTGGCCGTCGTGGCCGCCGGTCGACTGCCTGACCCCGAACGACGGCCCGGAGCGGTGCGCCATGCCGACCAAGGCCAAGACGCTGTGCACCCGGCGGGCCGGATGGGGCACCGCGACGCCCGGCGTCGGCCCGTGCGTGCGGCACGGCGGGCCCCCACCTGTCCAACCAGACGACACCCCCCAGGAGGACGACCAGGAGGTCGTGGACCCTGAGACCTGTCCAACCGTTGGACAGGTAGGTGTCCAACCAGACGACATCCACCTGTCCAATGGGACGACACCCCTGTCGTCTGGTTGGACACGAGTACATCAAGAAGACATCAGCGCAATTCATCACCGAGTAGACGCCGGGGTCTCGCCGTACGGCGCTGAGGTGGAAGTCCCCCAGCCGCGCTCCGAAAGCGAGATCAACGAGGAAACGTCCGCCGTCGAGAAGGAACACGCCCGCCTCGGCGAGGCCGTGGAAACCGTCATGCGCCTGACCTCCTGCAGCCGGGCCGACGCCATGGCGATGGTGCGCCTGATCGACCAGGAGAAGGCCGTCACCGACTGGCCGCGCTACCTCGCCTCGTTCACCCCCGGCGACCTTGCAGGCTGGCAGGCCCGCGTGCGGCCCGTCTCCACGCCTCCGCCCGCCCAGACAGTGCTGGCGGGCACCCCGCACGTCGAACCGTCCGGCGACACCGTCCCCGCTGCGCAGAGCGTGGCGGCCCTCCGGGCCCGCATGAAGTGGCACACCTTCCCCAGCTCGACCACGACGACGTAGGTCGGGGCGCCGTCCTACAAGGTCGGCTCCCCGCCAACCCACAACATCCGTACACCGCCGGGTTCGTTCCCGAGACAGGGGACGGGCCCGGCGGTCAGGCTCGACGGCATGAGCGATGACGAGAAGCTGGAGGATCTGGCTGTGCTGCAGGTCCGTGGGGGGATCGAGTTCACCGACGACGAGCGATTCCTGGTCGACGGGCGCCAGGTCGAGCCGGGCCGGTACCGGTTGCAGCTGCCGGATGGTGTGGAGATGCCGGTGCTGACTGTCGCGGGGGAGGACGAGGTCCTGACAGTGGTCTCCCTGGCGGACCTGAACTGACGAACTCCACCCGCCACGGAGTTCGCCCAGAGGGTCACGAACTCCGTGCCCCATGGAGTTCGGCGGTGCGGCCTGGGTGCGGTGGTCGAGGGGCAGGGCGGCGGCCGGGTAGTGCGGCGGGCGGCGCGGTCTGCCGTGGTGCAGGGCGGCGCGGGCCGGGACCGGCCGCCAGGGCCGCACGGCCCGGCCCGCTGGTCGCGGAGCACGGTGCGGGCAGACCACGCCGTGCGGCGGCGCGGCCGGGCCGCCGCCATTGACCTCCGATGGGGCTTTGTCAGCAACCCCATCCTGGGGCATAGCGGAAATCGGCAACAAGTGTGCAGAAACCGTCAACGACTTCTTAACTGCCAACAAGCATATTCAGGAGGTGCACAGTTGACGACTGCTTCGCCCAGGCACTCTTGCAAAGCAGACATCAGGAAGAAGCTTCTAGGAGCAACGCAAATACCTTATCCAAGCGAAACATCAGCTCCACCAATCGAAAGGATTGCAACATGCGTTTACTGAATCTTGTATCGGCAGTTCTTCTCGCTGGAGCGGTGCTGGGCGGCACGTCCGCAACAGCCCACGCCGCCACTGGCTGTGATGCATCGGCTGTTGGCTCCCGGGGTGCGGTTGCCTCTTGCTCCACCTACAACTCGAACAAAGACGAAGAAGCGCGGGTCGTCCTGAAATGCCGCAACTCGGCCGGTCAGATTTACTACGCCTACGGCCAGTGGGCAGACGGCTCCAGCTCCGATGCTTCCGGGGCATCGTGCTCCAGCCCGAACACTAGGGTGAGCTACTGGGGGCAGCTCCGTTGGTTCGACGGCGCGCAGTTCGTGTACTCGACCTTCTAACAACGGATCAGCCCCGAGCGAGCACGCGGTTTACATGCGCCCAAACTCGCCGCACATCCGGTCGCCCCGGGCGCGAGTTCTTTCGGCAACCGCGTCGACGAGCTCGGCGCCGAAAAGTGCCGACGCCTGGCGGCCGGGGTTCGTCGGGCTGCCCCCGGTGCTCGACCCCTCATAAGAACAATTCGGCAATGCTGCCCTTGCCGGTCATGGACAGGAACCGGCGACCGCTGCCTTATGGGGACATGAGCAAGATGAACAAGCCCAGGGCATCCCGGATCCAGTCTCTTGCGGACCGCAGCGGAGATCCGAAGTTGCAGGCGTTTGCGCGACGGGCGCAGTCCGCTGCGGACAGGTGGGAGCACAAGCGTCAAGTCAACGAAGACGACGGCGAGAAGTAGCGGGCCCGGATTCTTTCGGCAACCGCGTCGGCCAGCTCGGCGCCGCGAGTAGCCGGCACTTGGCGGCGCCGGTTCGTCGGGCTGCTCCTGGTGCTCGTCGGCGGCGGGGCTCGAGTTCTCTCGGCAACCGGCCGTCGAGGGCCTGGGCGTCGCGGGGCGGGACCGGCCGGAGAGCCGCAGCCCGGCCCGCGAACGCCAGCGGCCCGCCAGGGGCGGGCCGCCTTGAGGAATGTGAAGAAAGGTCTCATCCGATCTTGGTTGATCTGGTCTACCGTGCGCACATGACTGCTGTTTCCCCCAGCGCCGAATCGATCATCCGCGACGTCCGCCAGTTGTTCGCCCGTGTCGGGATACCGGAGCAAGGCAAGGGGCCTGCGGGGGGCTATCAGATCATGGCCCGTGGCGACAAAGCCCGTCTGCTGTGGTGGGCGGAGGCGAGTTTCGACGCCCAGTCGGGACACCGGGGGGTGGATCATCCTGATCATCCGCTGGTGCGGGTTGAGCGTGCCACCAGATCCGTTATGGAACGGGCGATGGCCGATGTGCTGTACGCCGCCGGGTTCGCTGTCGCGCTCGTTCCCGGTGTACCGAGCCGTGATGTGGACAAGGAAAAGGATCCCGAAGTCCTGGTGCTGGCCTCCCCTGAGTTCAAGGCGTGGACCAGCGACTGAGCACCTCAGGAGTGAACTCCTGGGAAGGCGGTGGCGCCCCGCCCCGTGGTTCAGAGGGGGCGGGGCTCAAGTCACAGCGAGGCTTGCAGGACCGGGATCACACTGGCGAACGGGGCCGACAGAGGCGGCGAAAGCTTTGCGCCGTCTGGAAGATGCCATCCGTGAGCAGTGAGGGCCTGCACGGCCCACCGGCTGATCTCCTGTGGAGGCAGGCCGCGCCGGGGCGGGAACAGCAGCTGCCCGTCCTGCTGCTCGGTGCCAGGCAGGTGCAACTGCCATCCTCCCGCCGCGCCGGGCCGACCGGCGATCCACCGCAGCAGCGCATACCCCTGCCGGGGACGGCGGCCGCTCACCGCTCCTCGTTCCGGCGAGGAGCAGACGGCAGGGCGCGGCGGCCAGCACCGCCGCGGCGCCGGGCTGGGAAGCGCTCATCGCCGTCGACGCGTTCCGCGCAGGCCTGAATCGCTGTTGGCCCAGATGCCCGGGTGGCGGGGATGACTTCGACATAGATGCGGGAGCCGGTGCCGCCGCGGGTTCCCAGCTCGACCGGGTCGCCCATGACGAGGTCGGGGCACTGGGCGATCCATGGCAGGAGGATCTCGGCCACCTCGGCGACGCGGGCCGCGTCGGTGGTGTGCATGATGCGAACCTGGACCATCAGGTCGTCCTCTCGGGTGGGATGGAAAGCCGGGGGCAATTCCGTCCGGGTTTTCCTCCCTCGTTTGAGGAGGCAAATCCGGAAGATCACGCGGGTGTTCCTTCGGGCGGACACCCCCACCCCCCCTTTTTTGGGAGTGGGGTTGGTGAAGTCGGCGTCGACTCCGCGAAAAGCTGTTGATCTTGGTTGGGGGTGGGTGGTGTGTGCTTCCAGGTCAGTTCGGGCGGGGCGTGCCGATCGCCTGGAGCACCCGCAGGGCGTCGCGGGCATCGCCCAGGGCGCGGTGGCCGCCGCCGAGAGGAAGCCACCGGCCGACACGTGCCCAGACCGAGCGGGCCTGCATCAGGCACTCCCACCGGGTCGCGGCGGGCAGCTCGGTCTGCTCCAGTCCGGCGTGGACGTGCGTGGCGGCCACGGCGGCGCGGTCGAAAGGGGCGTTGTAGGCCAGGATCCGCCGCCCGGCGACGGCCTCCAGGAAGCGGGGGAGAACCTCTCCCCACGTGGGGGCGTGCTCCAGTTCGGCGTCGGTGATGCCGTGCACCGCCCGCGCGCCGGGCTCGACCACCGCCCCGCCCGGATGGACGAGGGTGTCGAGCAGGACGCGGCCGTCGTAGGCGTCCAGGACGGCGATCTCGACCATGACAGCGCCGTGCAGGCCGGTGGTCTCGGTGTCGACAACCACGGCCTGCCCGGGGTGCTGGCAGTGCCGGGCCCACCGGATGACCTCGCCGACCTGGGTGCTCAAGGTGATCTGGTCGGCGTACCGGCGGGCGCCGTGGTGGGCGGCCAGCACCGCGGCGACTTCGCTCTTGGTGGGGTGGCCGTCCTCGCGGATCTCCCAGTCGATCTCCCACCGGTCGCCGGCGTTCCACCAGTGCGGCCAGACTTCCACCGCGTGGTCGGCGCTGAGCTGGGCGCAGAAGGCGCGCACGGCCGTCGCGCGGGTGGCGGGCAGGCGGGTGTGCTCACGCAGCGGGGAGACCTCCCCGGCCTTGACAGCGCGCACGGCCTCCCAGTCGACGCCGGGCACCTCCAGCACGTCCTCCACGTCCGCCGTCCGATACAGCGGCACCTCGACGGCCTTGCGGCGGCCGACCTCGCGGGTAACGTGCCGGGTGGGACGCACCCAACCGGCCGCGACCACGTACTCGAAATCGACCCTGCGCATCTCCAGGTGCTGCGCGGCCTGCTCCGGGCCGAGCAGTTGCTCGCGGCGGACCTCCTCCATCAGGTCCTCATCCCCGGACAGGGCGGCGATGTCGGTGCGGCGGTAGCGGCCGAACCGGCCGGTGGTGATGCCGCGCTCGGCGGCCACCCGGGCCAGGTCGCCCTCGCGCCAGTTCAGGAAGCGGGCGGCCTCGCGGGGTTCGATCGAGCCGGTCAGCCACGCGGTGCGCTCGGCCGCCACGTCGACCACCAGGTGGCGGCCTTCTTCGGTGGCGACCAGGGCCTGCAGGCGGCCGACGTCGTACAGCGCCCACTTCTTGTAGTAGTCGACGATCTCGGTGTGGCCCAGCTCGGCCAAGGTCAGAACGTCGTCGACGGCGACCTCCACGCCGGTCGCCTCGGCGAGCAACTCGGCGCACCGCGTGGCACCCAGCGGCTGCGGCGGGGTTGTGGCACGCAGCTGCTCGGCGCGGCCGATGATCTCCTCGGCCAGCGGCCGGGTCCAGAACTCGCCCCGGTCCGGGGCCGGGATCAGGTCGGCCTCCCAGGCGCGTTTCCAGTCGCCCCAGGACATGCCCAGCGCTTCGCGCAGCTGCTGCTCGTCCAGGTCGTCAGGGATCGCCTCCAGGATCTCCTGGCGGCGTGCGACCAGGTCGTCCACCACCGGCCCGGACCAGCGCGGCGTCTTCATGTCCGGGTCGGGCACGAGCCCGGCGGCGTGGGCGCGGGCGAACTGGTCGGCGGTGATGTCCATGGCCTGGACCAGCTGGGTGGCGGTGTGGGCGATGGTGCGGCGCGCGGGAACGCTCACCGGGGTCCTTTCTCGAAGGATGCAAGGACAGGGAGGGCAGGGGTCAAAACGGGGGGACGTCGCTGAACTCGGTTGGGTCTTCGGGGTAGGGGCCGCGCAGGCACAGCAGCGCCTCGGCGACCGAGTCGCCGTAGCCGGTGGCCACCTCGGCGCCCTGGTGATCGCGGGCGATCGCCACATAGAACGGGTCGTACGGCTCGTCCAGGACGTCGCCGTCCTCGCTCACCCAGCCGTCCTGGCCAGGGTCGAAAGACAGTGTGACCTCACACCCCTGTCGCAGCAGGTCTTCTACGGCGAGGCGGTCGGCGGGGGCGGGGCGGGCGGCCAGGCGGCGGGCGTCGATCAGTGCGGCCACCGGGGTGCGGTGGCGGGTCAGCAGCACAGCCGGGTACGTCAGGCCGGTGACCTGCCGGACCAGGGTGCCGAGTTTGGCGCGGGCCTCGCTGAGTGGCCAGGCGGGCAGTTCCGCGAGCGGTTCGGCGACCTCGGTCAGCGGGACCAGTGCGGCCCACTCCCAGTGTTCCCGGGTGATCAGCGCCGGGGTGCCGTCTTCGGCGGCGCGTACCAGCGGCCCCCACCGGGGGCGGGCTTGTTCGACGCCGAGGGCGGGTCCGTGCAGGGCGACCAGGTCGACGTAGCGGGCGGGGATGCGGTCGGGCGTGTCCATCACCCAGAAAACGTAAGGCGCCTTACACATAGTTTGCAAGGCGCCTTACGAAATAAGCGGGGATTCCAGGTCGGCGCATTCGCTGTGGAAGACCTCCCGCTGGTGAGGTCGGCTGTTCAGGTGTACGAAACCCGCGCAGCGAGGCCGGCCGCTCCCGTCAAGCCCATGCCCCGGCAGAGGGCTCCGGCACGGTTCGAGAACCGGGGCAGCACGATGGCCCTTGAAAGAATTGATCTAGCGATTACCGTCGAAACATGACGCCAGCAGCGCCGAAGCCTCCTTCCCGGATGCCTTTGCTGGCGCGATCCCGGCGGCGGGTACGGTCGCTGGCGGCGCTCAACAAGACCCGCTACTGGCTGCTGACCCGCGCGGCATGGTTCGCCGTGGCCTTCGTCGCGCTCTTCGCCGCGGACGGGCTGCTGATCGGCTGGTCGACCGCGTACGAGGTGATGATCGGCATCACCTCGCCCGCGGACGTCGGGGCGCCGTGGGTGAGCTGGGCGGTCTCGCTTGTGGGCTGGCTGATGATTCCCGCGTTCGTGGGAGGAACGGCCGGCTACCTGCTGACCCGTCAGATCGACGCTCG